>JANMKB010000369.1:0-16844 GCA_031371805.1 Blastocatellia bacterium
GTGATCTCCGGCTCGAAGTTGAAGCGGTTCGATTTGATCTGCACATTTTTGATCACATCAGCGCGAAACACTTTGTAACACGTTTCCATATCCGTCAGGATCGTGTTGTACAAAATATTTGTCAGCAGCGTCAGAAATTTATTGCCCACAAAGTGCAGGAAGTGGAAGTCGCGGCGGACTTTGGCACCGGTCATCCGGGAGCCATACACGACATCGGCACGGCCTTCCAGAATCGGTTTGAGCAATTCTGGATATTCACCCGGATCGTATTCAAGGTCAGCGTCCTGAATCAAAATGATGTCGCCGGTCGCATACGTCAGGGCCGTGCGCAGCGCCGCACCTTTGCCCATGTTGTGCGCGTGAAAGTATATCTTCTGGATTTCGGTGACGGGCATTTCCTGTAACAGTTCGCGGGTTCCGTCGGTGGAGCCATCGTCGACGATAATCAATTCTTTGCTGGCGCCGGGAATCGTGATGGCGTGAACGCGGGCGATAATTTCTTTGATGGTTCCGGCTTCGTTATAAACCGGCATCAGGATCGAAACTTTGGGGGGATTTTGCATGAATACTTTCCCGTCAACTTGTAACTTGCGATGATAATTTGAGACATCAGCCGGAACCATCGGATTACAGGTCAGTCTGTAGCGCACTGTACTAATGTCGTGTCGTCTGCAAAGTGGGAAAGGATAAACCAGGCGGTCAAGGCAGGCAAGGCAACGAGCGCGAGACAGCAAAGACCAGCGATTTATGATTTAGCTGCTCTGGTCTTTGCTGCTGCGTAAATCAGATGCTAATGCCACTACTTGCCGAAGCGGTGGCAGGTTCTTTGCCGAGGCAGTCGTTGATGAAAGCGACTAATTCCTGGGTCAGGTCAGTGAGGTCTCCACTGCCACAGGCAGCCAGAAAATCCTCTAACTCAAACTGCAGCCCTTCGTCATTACGGTCTTTGACTTTGGTGCGCAATTCGCTGCGATGACGCCAGATGGCGAGACTGTAATAAGTTGACGCGGCGCTGGCGATAGATTTCAAAGCTTCTAATAAACTGCCCAAATGCACGCGCCGATGCAGGCGGAAAGAGCAGCAGCAATGTGGTTGATGTTGTAATAATTCCTGCGCCGGTAAATCGCACAGAGTTTCCTGCGCTAATTTTAATAACGCCTGCGCGTCACGTTCAAAGGCTCCGCTTTCAAGTTTTAATTCCATCAGCAAACGAAATTGCATCCATTCGGCGCTGGCACAGAAATTGGTAATCAGTTCGCGGTTGGCAGAAGGGCCAACGTTCGATTCGTGCGAGGCCGCATAAAATTCACTGTAACGTTTGAGAAACTCAGCAAACTTCACCTCCACGCCGCGTCTTAAATCCGCGTCAAGTAAAGTCCGCGATTCCTGAATTTGTTCGGAAAGCTGACCGCGTAATTGCTCAATGTCTTTGTTTGAGGTTGGTTCGGCGGCGAGCAGGTAATTGCGCAAATTAGTAAAGGTCGGAATCCAGTCCAGAAAGCCGCTGAGCGCACGCATTTCTTCCTGCGTTCGGGCTAAGGCATTGCGTTCAAAGCCGAAGACATCGGCAATCCTGGAAAGCACTGTACTCACGTCGGTTTTGCCTTGCACGGCTGCTTCAGCTAAGGCCGAAACACGTGCGAATCTTTGCTTACTCGTATTCAGCGCACGCCACGCCGTTATCGTCAGCATTTCAATCGGCAATTCTTCAAATCGTGAGTTAAGTTTTTGTTCCTGCCACGTATTTAACCATTCGGCGAACGCCTCGCGGATACGCCGTTCTGCATCCGGCGTATGAGGCAGCGGTAAATCGGGGTTGCCCGTCAAATGCCTGGCCCATTCGGCTAACACGTTGGCGGGATAACTGACCGACGAACTACGGCGCACCGAAGTAAAATCTTCGGGCTTGAAACCGGCTGCCAAATCCTTTTGCGCGAGTGATTGCCCGCTCTGTTCATCAAATAATTCAATTAAGTTGATGGCTGTCAGAGCGCCGAGAATTAATTGCTGACAAGCCGGATTGAGTCCGTATGGCTGATTGCTCAACAGTTGTTCAAGTAAAGAAAGCGGGACACTGGCGATGCCACTTTCCTCAGTTTGGTGATCAATAAAACCCAGCACGGTTTGAACGTAAGGATAGCTCTGAGCGCTTTCGCTGAAAACATCCAGTTGATATTGCTCGGCTGCTTCGCCCTCGGCAACTTTGGTAACTAAACCAAGTGGCACCCCAAATCGCTTTGCCAGCGCAAGATTTTCTGGCGACTTTTGGTTTTCCTCAGAGCCGGCAAAAAATTCGGTGATTAAGGTTTGCGCCTGCTCATCCGTAATTTCCTGCTCGAACTGTGGATGCAGCGGTAAATGCTGGCTGACCAAGCCATCAAAAGCGTATCCGGCAAAAGCCGAAAAAGTTCCCGGCAGCCCATATTTTGCCAGTTGATCTGCGTCTTCCGGGGTCGCCGGAAGATTATTTTGACCATCAACCAGAGCGCCCTGATGCACATATAATTCGGTGAAGAGTTGCAGGACTTCTTCGCTGAGTTTGTCGTGAATGGTAGCGAAATCTTCTGTTAACGCGGCTCCTTCAGAAATTCTGGCAGCAGCAATGTTGCTTAGTACCAGCAGTTTTTTAAGGGGCGAGAGGGAAGACGGATTTGTTACCTTACCGGCCTGCCAGATCACAGTGTAATTATCCAGTTGAAAATTCAGTTCTTCCGCATTATTTTCGCTGCAAACCAGGGGAGAAATAATCATGCGCCACTGGTTTTTTGAGTTGCCGTTGCCGGTGAAACAAATATCCGCCTGATGAATGCTGCCACGCCATTTGAATATTTGTGAAATGCTTTGCGGTAACGAGGCTGGGAATGATTGTCCGCCCAGAATCGGAACTAAATCAGGATAGAGGCGAATACCCGCTGCCAGCAGCAATTCGTGGAGGCGAGGATCACTCGGAGATATGTCACGGGAGTCTTTGACAATTTGCGTTTCGAGGTTGGAGCCTAACGTTTGATTGACTGAGGCCAGAACATAGCTGCAACTCTTCCCCCCGCCTTTGATAAAAAATGCCTGGGGACAGGTTTGGGCGAAATGATCAAGGATTTTGGCGACACGTTCATAACCAGCGGTTGGTTGTCCATCCACCGAAAGCATTTGCGCATTGGCGATTTGTGAAGCTGTGACTGTTAGCCCGGCTAAAGAAAAAGCAAACAGTGATTTCAGCACCAGCTTGGCCCAGAGTCGTTCCGCCACCGGCAACTTGGAAATCGCGGTCGAAACAATCTGGTCGTAAAGTTTAAAGGCGGGTGCCAGGTCAGGGTTTTTGCGGAAGTCATATTCGTAACGATCAAAGACTTCATCAGGAGTAATCAGCGATAACGCCGGACGGCTCATCACGCGTGAAGCCGCCGCCGCAGAAAAACCAGGGAGCGAAAAGCTTGGTGCGGCAGCCCGAAAAACGGACGCGCAATCATGAATCGCCGGATGAATAGGGTAACAATTGACAAAATCACTTTTTGACCAGGAAAAATTGGGGAGTTGCTGCAAAAGTTCCTGATACAATTCTTCCAATTCGTGCATCTGCTGCGGCGTTTTTTTCAGGACTCGTTTGGCGATGATTTCGTTGATATTGTTGAAGGGGAGGTTATAAACTCCAGGGTCTGACTGTTCATTCTGGCCTGGCTCTTCATCGCGGACAATGACGGCCCGCAGCGGTAACGAGGCCGATTGACGGGCAATCAGCGCGAGCCAGTCCAAATCTGCTTCTGCCATGGCGGGCGCGATACGCCAGCGGTTAGGCAAATTATCAATAAACAAAATAAGTTGTGCGCCGAGTGGTAATGCCCCCAGTGCCTGCTCGAAAACCTGCTCTCCCTGCACTGCTGCATGCCATTTTTCATCATCGAAGTAAACTGCCTGCTTCAGGTTGTCGCGGAGCGCCTGACGTAACCGCGCCTCAAACGGTTCATGTTCAAATCCGGCCAGATTAATATCAATCGTGGTGACTGGTTTATTCCCGAATCCGCCAATCGCATTAATGATGTTGGAATCACCGATCAACCCCCGCATCGTTTTTACGCCGATGATCGTGCGGAGGAAGGCCAGCAAATGGCTTTTGCCGACGCCGCGTTGTCCCGTGACGACCTGGAGCGAAGGGAGTTGCAGCGTTTGCTGCCGTGGCGCGGCCAGATCGGCAATGATTTGAGCGGCCAGTGAACTGATTGTATTGGTGATGACATAAGATGACACCACTCGCTCAGATTCTGTGAAGCTGGTTATTTCGTTGTAGGTATTTAATTCAGCGTAAGCTTTAACTTGGCGCATTCCGTCACTGCCTTTCGGATGGAAAGAGACACTTGATTTTGACTTCAGAGGGGTTGTTGATGTTGGAGAAAGAACTTGTGATTGGGCATGAAACGCAGGCCAGGGACTTGAAGCAAGCGGAATGTAACACAGGCGCTCAAAGCAAGGCAATGAAATTGTAAAATGTTGCCTTGCGTTTGCCTGGTGGCTGTTCTATTCTCGCCATCAATCTTATAGTTTGAGAGTTTTTTTACTTTATCCTGACTTTGATCAGGATAAAGACGAGAGCCTGAGGCGCGTTCTTTTTAACTTTCGAGATCATATCAGCGGCATTCAGCATGATCCTGCCACTCACGATGAGGCAGCGATTGAGGCCACTAAACAATTTGCGTTACATGAAAAATTGCGAGGAAGCAGTAGTAATTTCAGAGGTTGTTTAGTCCGTTGCCGTGACTGGTAAACAAAATTGATTCACGCGGGATACCGGATCAGGAGTTATGTTCCTAAGTGTGAATGCTGGTATTCTGACATATATGCGCAGGCCTGTTGAGAGGCTTGCGCGTAAAAAATATTCAAAGGATAACACCGCATTGGATTGCTTTTCTTTAGAGCTCGAACTCTGCCGCTCTCTAAGGAATCAATTCAAAAAGTGTTTACACCGGATTGTCTGTCCATTTCATGTTTGATCGCCAGCCTTGAGGGCACAAACTGTTTGGTATTGAGATAGAAGTGTAGGCATTAGCATAATTTCAGAAACAAGCAGGAATTAATGGAGCCAACCGAAACAGATTCTCTGCTGCTGCTTTATTTAGCGGCAGCAGATGGTGCCGACGCGGAACAGCACCTGACGCAACTGGTGACTGAACATGCAGAGCCAATTATTCAAAAGGTGATCGGACGGCAGCTTGGCTTTTCGTCCGTTTCGCCTTTTTCAGGTATTTCGTCAGCCGATGCCGCAGACCTTCGCAGTGACATTGTGCTAAGTCTTATCAAACGGTTATCCCTCTTCCGCCAACATCCGCATGAATTCTCAATTGCGGACTTTCGTGCGTATGTTGCGGTTGCGTCTTATCGCGGCTGCTCCGCCTGGCTCCGGCAACGCCATCCGCTCAGTTGGCGTTTGAAAAACAAGCTCCGCTATTTGCTGACGCATCAACCACAGTTTTGTTTATTGCTGAATGAAGACGATGAATGGATCGGCGGATTATCCATCTGGCATGAAATTACTCGCGTGATGATTAAGCAGGAACAGACCGAACGACTGATTTCCGGGGTGCTGCCTGACGAATTAATTGGCATTCCTGATGGAACCTTTAAACGGATGAGTGCAGTACGTCAGGTCGAAGCGATTTTTCACTGGGCCGGAAAATATATTCCGCTGGACGAATTAGCTGCGATCCTGGCAAATTGGTGGGGTATTAAAGATCATTTGGTGCAGTTTTCGGAAGAAATTCAAGCTAATCTGCGAGTTCAAAAAGCTGATCTTTCAACCGAAGTTGAGCAGCGCATTTATTTGCAGAAAATTTGGCAGGAAATCACGCAACTACCGCTCCGACAACGAAGAGCGTTACTGCTTAATTTGCGTTTTTCCGCAACGCAAAGTGCGGTTAGTTTGTTTCCCGCTTCAGGCATTGCCAGTCTGAAAAAAATTGCCGACTGTCTGGACTTTCCGGTTGAGCAGTTAGCGGAACTGTGGAATCAGCTTCCGCTGGATGATACAAAAATTGCCGAACTCATCGGAGCAACACAACGGCAGGTGATCAATTTACGTCGTGCCGCACGTGAGCGACTCACCAGAAAAATAACCAAGTAAAAATATTTTTTTACCCTGTACCAACATTTCCTGGCAATCGTCATCTTCATAGACAAGAGGGGAAACTTGTAGGAGAACGCAATGCAAGTAGGCCTCAGCCAACTTTTGTTGAGGATTGATTGGGATGGTGAGTTAGGCTGAGTTGTTATGGGTGTTAACGCAAAAGTGAAATGAAGATCATGCATCTTTCTGAACATCAAATTCGTGGTTATGTGAACCACCAGGTTTCGCCAGCCGAATTGCTGGTCACTGATGAGCATCTTGCTCTTTGTCAAGCTTGCCGGGAACGGCTCAAAGTTGTCCTTCAAGCCAGTATGGGGGGACCCCTGGCTGTCACTTCTATTTTTGAGGAGTTGACAGCCATAGGCGAAAAGCTGCCAGCCCATCTCAGTTATGAACAGATGGCTGATTATCTGGATGATCAGCTTAATGAGATTGATCTGGAAATTCTCAATAGTCACCTCGAAGCCTGCCAATCCTGCCTGACCGAAATTAATGATTTGCAGGCTTTTGGGAAAATGCTTCAGCCGCAGCCGGAAACCCTTCCAAAGCGCAAAAATCAATTTTTACCGGACAATTTATCGCCTGCGGTTCATCCGACCAATTGGTGGACGATGCTCGCTGAGAGGTGGAATTTGTCTGCCGGGAAGTTATTAATTCCGATTGTCGCCGCCGCTGGCATCGCAACTTGTAATATCGGGCTTTACTATAAAAATCAGCGATTAGCGGCGCTGCCTGACCAGGAAAAACAACCCAAAGAACTCGTTATCAGTTCGCCTCCCCAAATTTCATCAGCGCCATTCAACTTACCCTCGCCGGTTCCAGCGCCAAAGATTGTTGGCAGTCCCATACCCGGTGCAAAAATTTCGGCAAATTTGACCGTTGAGGAGAACATCATCAACGCCGCTTTAGCAACCGGGAAAATAGCACTCCTGCCTGACATCAAAGGCTTGCGGCCCGCCAGTGGATATTTAATGAGCGGTGAAAAGGAAGGCAAATCGTTTGCGCTCAATTTTCCAATGGGACTGGTGGTCGAAAGCACACAGCCGCAATTTAGCTGGAAAACGCTGCCCGCTGCAAAAAGTTATGTGGTCACAATTTCTGACGCTAATTTTACTGAAATTGCGCATAGTCCGGCCCTGACTGAGACAAGCTGGACTCCGACCATTGCGCTGGAAAGAGGAAAAATTTATCAATGGCAGGTGAGCGCGACGACCAGCGAAGGTAAAGAAATAACTGTGCCCCTGCCCTCTGCACCAGAAGCAAAATTCAAAATTATTGACGCCGATAATTTAAAATTACTCAATCTGGCACGTCAGAAATATCCCGCATCACATCTGAAGTTAGGAGTGATTTACGCGCACGTTGGTTTGATAGATAAAGCCGAACAGGAGTTGAATCTGGCTGCCCCCACTGCAAAAATAGCCCGCCAATTATTGCATAACCTGGATAATAAATAATTTCCGGGAAATGTTTTGCGGCAAATAACCATTACTTATTGAGAGTGGATTTGCGACGGCTGAAAAAAACGCTTTTCCCCTCTCAAGCTGGACGTTGATTCCCATCAGGCATAGAAAACACCAGAATTTATTTCCGATGTTTTCTATGCCTTTGGTGTTTCCACCGCATTCTTTCCCGCGCAAAATTGACAAATCCTGCAAATCAGTTGATGATCCACCACGCACTGGTTAGCTTCCAAATTTATAATTTACAAGAACTTCGATTGAGGCACATGCCCATGCAACAGCACCAACCTCGAACGCTTAACGACCTGATTATTCAGGCCACGGCGCGTCGTGCCGACAAAGTAATCCTGCGCCACAAACGCGATAAAATTTGGCGCGACCTCACAGGCGCTCAATTGATGGAGCGTATTCGTCATCTGGCGCTGGCTTTACATACGCGTGGCGTCCGGCCCGGCGACCGGGTAGCGATTCTGGCTGAAAGCTGCCCTGACTGGAGCATTACGGATTACGCGATTCTGGCCTGTGGTGCGGTGACGGTGCCGATTTATCCGACGCAGGCGGTGGATCAGGTCGGCTTTATTTTGAAAAATTGCGAAGCTCGCCTGCTGTTCATCTCTAATCAAAAACAAATTCGTCGTGTGCAGGCTGCGCTCACTTCACTCAAAAACGACGTGCCAAACTTGATCGTGTTTGATGAAAAGGCTGAAGAATATGAAACGCTCAAAAATTTTGAGGCCACCGGCGCGGCAGTTGCGGCACAAAATCCTGCTCTCTTTAATCAACTCGTAGCGCAGGTAAACCCTGATGATTTAGCCACCATCATTTACACGTCGGGGACGACGGGTGAACCCAAAGGCGTGATGTTGTCGCATCGCAATCTGGTGTTTGATGCGGTTGGCTCCGGTCATCATTTAGGCCCCGACAAGGATGATGTGTTCCTGAGCTTTTTGCCGCTGTCGCATGTTTTTGAGCGGACGGTTTTGTATTTATTAATGCACCACGACGTGCAAATCTGTTTTGCGCGTGGCATCGAAACAGTCTCGGAGGACATGAAAGAAATCCATCCGACAATTGTGACCGGAGTCCCGCGCCTGTTCGAGAAAATTTACGCGACGATCAATAAACGTGCGGCTGATGCTTCGCCCATGAAGCAAAAGATTTTTCAGCGTGCGCTCAAAGTTGGCCGCACAGTCGCCGTGCTTAAAGATCAGCGAAAATCTGTGCCTTTCGCTTTGGCGCTGCAATACAAAGTCCTCGACGGACTCGTGTTCAGTAAATGGCGCGAAGCAGTCGGCGGGAAAATTCGCTTTTTTGTTTCCGGCGGTGCGGCTTTGCCCAAAGACATCGGACTGATTTTTTCGGCGGCTGGCATGACGATTTTGCAGGGCTATGGCTTGACGGAAACCTCGCCGGTGGTGGCTTGCAATAAGCCTGGCGACAATCGTTTTGGGACTATCGGACAGGCGATTGAAGGCGTCAGGGTGAAATTTGCGGCGGATGGCGAATTGCTGGTGCAAGGCGATTTGGTGATGCAGGGCTATTACAAAATGCCTGAAGCCACCGCCGAAATGATTAAGGAATATGAAGGCGAAATCTGGTTGCATACCGGCGACATCGGCGAAATTGATGCCGATGGTTTTATCAAAATTACGGATCGCAAAAAAGACTTAATCAAAACAAGTCTGGGCAAATACATCGCGCCCCAGCAAATTGAAAATATGATTCGCAGCATTCCGCTCGTGGAGCAGGTCATCATCATCGGCAATCAACGCAAATATCCGGCGGCGCTGATCGTGCCGAATTTTGAGGCGCTGAAAACCTATGCCGAATCCTTAGCGTTGACTATCAAAGACCAGGTAGATTTGACGCGCCAGCCTCGCATCATAGAGTTTTTCAAAAAGAAAGTTGACGAAGTTACCAAAGAATTAGCGCCGCACGAAAAGATTAAAAAAATCGCCCTCCTCGCGCAGGAATTTACGATTGACGGCGGCGAGTTGACGCCGACCTTAAAAATTCGCCGCAAAAATGTCGAAGACAAATACCGCGAATTGATTGATTCGCTATACCCAAAAAATGAAATTTTAGAAGGGTAACGGCGTGGTGTGATTTTGGAACTTTCTCGTGGGTGTGACGTGCAAGTTCAGGTAACTGGAGCAGCTTCGCTATTTTCCCCTCCAGGCTCATCGCAGGATTTCCCGTCATGAAACAAAGCAGCAGTCTCTTACTACTTTTCATTATTTTGAGTTTTACACAGGTTTTTGCACAGCCTGCGCCGGGAGCTTTTCTGGGCGTTTATTTGGCGGATGTAAGCGAAAGTCGCGTTCAGGAATTGAAGCTGACCGAAGCGCGTGGAGCATTGGTTGGCAAAGTTATCGAAAATAGTCCGGCTGCCAAAGCCGGGCTGCGCGAAAACGATGTGATTCTGGCTTTTGATAATCAAATCATTCAATCTTCCAGTAACGTTTATATGCTGCTCAGCGAAACTTTGGCGGGGAGTAGTGTGCTGCTGAAATTTACGCGTGATGGCAGCGAGCGCGATGTGACGGTCATCGTTGGCGAGCGACAAAATAGTGCGAGTACTCAATCACCGGTTTATTCCAATCCCAGACGCTTGCGGTTAGGACTTAAGGTTTCACCGCTGACCGAGCAACTGGCGACATTTTTCGGCATCATTGGCAAGTCCGCCGTTCTAATCATCGAAGTGGAGCCGCGTACCCTCGCAGAACGCGCCGGAGTAAAAGCCGGTGATTGTTTGATTTCATTGAATGGCGAACAGGTTAGCTCAGCCTCAGACCTGAATCGGATGGTTAATGATGCAACCAATAAAGTCAAAAAAACGGAAGCCGATAAAAATGACTTGACGCTGCTCATCGTCCGTGCGCAAAAAGAGCAAACGATTGTTGTGAAAATTATTGAAAATGAAAATTAGCTGATAGTTGCGAGAATGCTGCGTAATCCGGTCAGCAGGGCGCTTTCGACTTCCGCGCTGGAAATTATTCTTGCTGTAATTGATTCCTGCGCTAAAAACTTGCCCCAGCTTTCAGCCAGCGCTCCACCGCCAGTAATCAGCACTGATTTTTCAGCCGCTAAAATCCCATAATTTTTTAGCCCATCAAAATCAGCAGCAATAAAAGCTCCAAGCAAAAAAGCCAGTCTTTGCTCCGGCGTACAATTTCCTTTTTGTTCCAGCAGGCGCACACAAAAAAGTGCGCGCGCCAGGCCTGATTTTCGTTGCTCGCGCATCCCTGCTTGCGCCCAGGCTTGATCAATGCTGACAGGCCTTTCGTGCGGCACAGCACTCGCCAGAATCGTGTTGGTTTGCGTTGTGTGAATTAATTCTCCCGTGATGGTTGTCAGGCTGGAGGTGACACGACCCTGTTCATCAATTTGGATCGCTTTCCAATGCGAACCTAAATTCAAAACGGTGCAGGGAAGTGTCGCCAGTCCGAGTTTGACAAGTCCCGCGCACAAGGTTTCTTCGCCGCGCATAATGTCCACATCTGAAACTGAATTAAAATCGCAGGTTGTTGCGCCGCTGCGAATGCCAGGGACAAGTAAAACGGGTAACCCTGTGACAGCGGGGAATTGATATATTTTTGTAGCTGCTGCCAGCTCTGAAATTCCCGCCGGAGCCACCAGATGCGGAACGTCTGCCAATCCCAGCGCCGACGTAATCATTCCCGCTGCGATCACACACAAAGGAATTTCGTCAGCCTGCTTTCTGACTTCGACAATTAACTCACGCAATGCCGTACATAATTTCTCGGTCGAACCATCGCGTGCCGAATCCCGTACACCGACCCTTGTATTGGCACGCGCCAGAATTTCTGCGCCGCGCATCAACCAGACCCGCGTGTTTGTCGTTCCGGCATCAACGTAAATTGCACAGTTAGTATTCATTTAAAATCAGTCCCGCTCAACGCTGCTAAGCTTTCATCGCCGCAATAAATGCAGCCGTTCTTTTCCTGAGCGTTGCAAAACTTTCATCTGCTAAAAATTCTTTGCCGAGCAATTCTGATCCTACGCCGACCGCCCAGGCACCAACCGCAAAATATTCACGCGCCGTTTCGGGACTCACTCCGCCAGTAGGAATTATGCGGATGTCGGACAATGGCGCACGCAGGGCTTTGACATATCCCGGCCCTAATGAAGTTGCCGGAAATAATTTTACCGCATCCGCTCCCGCATCAATTGCCGCCACAACTTCAGTTGGTGTGAACACGCCAGGCAAAGAAACCAGGTTGCGATATTTGGTCGCAGTAATCACACGATGGTCACAGTTTGGCGAAACGATAAAGCTGCCGCCAGCATCAGCGACTTTGTCAACTTCGTGCGGGATCAGCACGGTTCCCGCCCCGACCGCACAACGCGAGCCAAACAGCGCTGCGAGTTTGGCAATTTTGATGAGCGCATCCGGCGAATTCAGCGTGACTTCGACCGCTGTCAACCCGCCTTCAATCATCGCCGAAACCATCGCGATTTCATGCCCGCCAAAATCACCGCGTAAAATTGCAATGACGCGACCCGCTTCAATTTGCCTCAGAGTTTGTTGATAGTTCATAAGATTTATTGCGCCGTAAATTCCATGGCTGTAAAACTCACGACCGAGCCTTCATCAATATTCCACTGATCATATTTCAGCACTTCGCCGCGTGCGCCTTTGAGGGCCTGCATAAATGTGTACAGCGGCGTGAAGCCACACCATTTCAATGGATCACGATTCGGCACAACCGCCGCAAAAAATTCTTCGCTGTTGCCTTCACACACGTGTTGCAGGCGTTGTTTGTCCTGCTCGCCAATTTCGCGCATCAATCCTGATTGCGCTTTTGCCTCCTGCGGATCGCCGTAACGTTGCCCAATATGCGCGAGGTCAATGCCTAAAACCCAGAACAAACGATCACGATGCAGTTCTGCTATTTCGCCTAGCGATGCAAAAAATCTTCGCACGCCGTCTTCTGTTTCGGGTGGTTTGCCGGACAAAAAACTGTCCACAAAAGCGCCGCAAAGAATTGGTAAAATCTTGAAATCATTGCCGAGAATATGTTGTAAAAAGACAACCTGAAACTCGATGGAATGTTCTACCGAATGGCAATAATCTTCAATGTTGATAGAGTCGCCAGCGCGTTGCACCAACCAGTCAACTAATGCCGTGTCTGTTTGAATTGTGCCATAAGGAGTTTGGAACGGCTTGCGCGTGAGACCGAATTTTTCCGGCTCGCCGTAATGCGAAGTGCCGAGAATTACAATCGTTTTGCCGCGCAATTGTTCTTTCAATCCACGCAACCGATTGTAAGCCGCCGCATAACATTGCCAGCCGCCTTCGGGACTGACATGCGGAGCCGCAAGGCCGATAATTGGGGCCGGATTGGGCGGCACAATCGTCATCAAATAATTATCAAATGTTGTCCTCAAGCCAAACGCATCATCGGGGTAGGCGGCTCCGGCGTGGGAAGGTACGCGCAAGGGATTAGCCGCAAACGCCGCGTGTTTTTGTGTGCGCATTGTCTCAAATTCTTCAGTTTCCAGATAACCTGAAGATCGTAGCACCTCAATAAACTCGTGCAAGGGATGAACCGGAAACGGACGCCCGATGACCTGCGTCAAATGATTGAGCAGCTCCGCTTCGGTGTGCTTGCCATCCAGCATTTGCAGGCCGCTGACGAACACTGGCGGAATGATCAAAATTTCTTCGGTATAATTAAATGGATCACGGATTAACAAGCCAGGCTGATCTTCAACCGGAGACGGAAACACATCAAGGGCGGCGCGGAGTCGAGGTAATGGGATAGTCATAATTACAAATTTGTCTGCTGATGTTCAGAATGAATAACGTCAGGCATAATACCAGCGACTAAATCATTTCTACCAGTGGTAACAACTCAATTTGATTTTCCAGTGAGAATCTTATGGCACAGGAAAAACTGCTCAAACTAACCGAAGCTCAAATAAAAAGCCTTGCTACGACACAAAGCTTTGCGCGTGGCAAAAGCTATTTTCAGGATGCGGCAATTGATAATGCGATTCGTCAGGGCAAAGAATTGCGGGCCGAATGTCAGGGTTCTGATTACGAACCTTATGAAGTCATGATTACGCTTAATAAAACGGTGTCGCCGCAACAGCTTGCACGTGTCCTTACGATTAAGAAGGTGTTTGTAAGTATGTTGTTGCTTTGTTGCTGGCCTGGGTTCACACGCCGCAGATATTTGAAATTGCCCCGGAACTGAATTCTGCTTTGCACGATCTTAGCAAAGAGGAATTGCTTGCTATCATCAGCGGGATGGTTAACCGCGACCCAAAAATGATGCGCGAAATTGATCTGGTGAAAGCTGCGCCACGAGGCGGAAAGCCGCTGAATGTTGCGACCTATCGCAAGCAGGCCAGTCGTGCGATGCAAAGCGAATCGCTAATTACTATTTTGCGCGAACTGAAATCATTGCGTGATACAGCGCGACGCATGGCGAAAGCGGGCGACTATATAAATGCGGGCGCGATCTGTCACGTCGCGTTGGACGAAGCTGTCAAAGGCTACGATGAAATGATGCAGCAAATAGATTACGACGGTGGAATTTGTGTTGTGATGGATGATTTGGCGAAAGATTTAGGCGAATGTTTGAAGAGCAGTGAAGCCGATGCCGCGACGCGCTGGACGTGGCTTGCCACGATGCTCAATGCTGAATTAACTGACATTGAAATTGGCGGCATTGATCTGGCTCCCAGCGCCGGTCAGGCCGTGCTTAAACTGGCGAATGATGAGGAATGGGCAAACGTTGAAGGCTTACTTCGTGCCAAAATTAAAGCCACGAGTAATTGGCAACGTCAAAGCCTGGTCAGCTATTTAAGTGAAGGTTTGGTGGCGCGCAAGCAATCCGCAAAGGCCGATGCGCTCATCCGCGAACTGGGGACGCTCGAACAACAGACCTACCTGCTGATTGATGAAGGTAAATTTGATGAAGCCATAAAACTTATCCAGAAAATTCTGCCGACCGCGCCCGGACTGGTCACTCAATTTGCCGATGCGCTACTGACGGCGGGAGCGAAACAGCCAGCGCTGAAGCTCGTCGAGCAGCACGGCAGTGATCATCATTGGAACAAAGCCTGGCTCGTAAAATATCACCAGGCAAACGGTACGCAGGAGGAAATCGTCGACGCACAGTTCCAGTTTTATCTGGCTGTGCCGGGTCTGGAGAATTTTAAAAATTTGTCCGTCGCAAGTCGCAAACTCGGTAACTGGAACCCCATCCGAACCGCTGTTATTAAGGCGCTGGAAGAGAAAAATAATTTCTCCGCGCTGATGGAGATAGCCTTGTCTGAAAGTGATGCTGAGTGTGCGCTGGAACTCTTACCAAAGATGCGGAAATGGCCTCAGGTAGCGGCGGGTTGGGGAACAAATTACGAATTTGAAGTTGCCAAACTTTGTGAAAAGAAACTGCCAGCAAAAGCGCTGGAGCTTTATCAGCAGTTAGTCGAACAGCAAATCAACCTCCGCAATCGCAGCGCCTACCAGCAAGCCATCAAGTACCTGAAACTTATCTCGAAAATTCATGGAGCGCGTAAGACTAAAGACGAATGGAAAAAGTACCTCAATTTAATTCAGGAAAAATATCCAACTCTGCGGGCGCTGAAAGAAGAAATCGAAAAGGCCAAATTAAACTGATCAGGCTAACTCTCCAAAACAAAAAAGCAGGCCAAACGACCTGCTTTTTTTGTAACTATCAGATTAAATTGGTGGCGGTGACTGGACTTGAACCAGTGACCTAAGGGTTATGAACCCCATCCAACCTGCGGACATCTGCGGACATCTACGGACATTTTAGCTTGATTTTATAGGGTTACGCCGCATATCGCACCCCTAACTCCTGCCTTCAGAATCACACCTTTTCGATAAGTATTGTCACAAAATTTGTCACAATTTTCCTGCGACACTTTAGAGCATAGCTGACAAAAAAAAGGCGCTTCAGCAGATGGTACGAGGCTAACGACTCTTCTGCTCAAACGCCCTAACACAAATGAAGTGTGTGGGCTACTACCCTAACACTCACGAAACCGAAAAAGCAAAAACCGCTTGACCAATGCGGCAGGCGGAGTTAGATTAGAAGGGCAACACCAAACAGGGTTTTTGTGTTTTTAGGGACACAAAAATCTACCACTCTTCTACAAAAGTCCGCGTCTATTTGCGGACGGTGACCTTGTTTGGTGTTGCAACTTGACAATGGATAAGCCGTCTGCGATGGACGCGGACTTTTGTATTTATGCCGTACTACGATCAAATTCCGATAGAAGTAACAAGGCGGATGAGCGACATCAGCATCGCCGCGTTCGGGTACTATATCCACCTCATCACTCACCGCTACCGGGACACCGGCAAATGTATCGTTTCGATTTCAGATTCAATTAAGGAAACAGGAATCAGTAGGCGAACAATTTTCAGATCACGGCAAGAATTAGCTTGTAAAAATTGGGCGAAATTCAATAGTGAGAATACAACCTTACTCATGGGGTTTGACGTACCGGAAGAGTTGCCTGATAGTGCCAAATCTGCACCTGATAGTGAGCCTGCCGCAGTGCCAAATCCGCACTCTACAGTGCCAAATCCGCACTCTACAGTGCCAAATCCGCACTCTACAGTGCCAAATCCGCACTCGCATATAAGGAAGCCAGAATCTTCCCAGAATCTTCCCAAAGACTCCCAGAATCTTACAACTTCCGCTTCGCTACAGTTGCCGCCGCCAGCCTCTAAACGCCCTGATCCTGAGTACGAAAAATTCGCCGCCGCTCACTAGCTGCAAAAACAAATTCCTTATCTCGACAAAACCGCCGATTTTGTCCAACTCGCCCGGTTGCGCAAAAAGCTCGCGGCGCAGGGCTATCACTTGAACGGCAATTGGGACACAGCGGTAAAAAATTATTTCCGGTCGGACATCGGGACGCACACGCTGGCGGATTTGGCGACGCGCTTCACGACCTTTGCCGTGACTGCGCTTGATCGCTACGGCAAGCCGATTACCGCAAGCAGCGCTTACGTCGGGGCCGCGCCGCCCAAACTGCCTGATGCGGAACTACCGCCGCCGCTCCACACGGATTTCTGGCGCGGCGTGTTGGCACGACTGCAAACCGCCATCGAGCCGCAAAGTTTCGAGACGTGGTTTATGCCACTGAATGCGAGGCTGCGCGATGGCTGCGCGATCATCGCCGCGCCCGATGCAGTATTCGCCCAGTGGATCGAAACCAACTACGCCGACGTGCTGAACGACGTTGGCTTGCAGCAGCGC
>JANMKB010000235.1:0-11572 GCA_031371805.1 Blastocatellia bacterium
ATGCGGCAGGCCGGACGCTATCTGCCTGAGTATCGTGCAGTGCGTGCGCAAACAGATATTTTGACGCTGTGTAAAACGCCAGATTAGGCGGCTGAAGATTCAATGCAGCCGCTTGAAATTTTAGGTGTTGATGCCGTGATCATGTTTTCGGATATACTTATTCCAGTTGAAGCGATGGGGAAGCACCTGGAATTAATCGAAAGCAAAGGGCCGGTACTGGAAAATCCAATTCGCACCGCTGAGCAAATTGAAAAACTCAGCATTCCTGATCCGACGGAAAAAACTAAATTTGTTTTAGACACGATTAAGCTGCTCAGGAAACAAATTGATAATCGCGTTCCCCTGATTGGTTTTGCGGGCGCGCCATACACGCTGGCTTCGTATATGGTCGAGGGCGGGACATCCAGAAATTATGCGGCGCTCAAAAGCATGATGTATACAAGTCCGAAAATGCTTCATTCATTGCTCGACAAAATTGCTGACACCATAATTCTTTACCTCAATGCAAAAATTGAAGCAGGGGCGCAGGCGCTCCAGCTTTTCGATACCTGGGCCGGAGAATTATCGCCGCAGAATTACAAGGAATTTGCCCTGCGCTATACACAGAAAATCTTTGCCGGGCTGAATCGTGGCAGTGGCGAACAACGCATCCCCGTCACTCTGTATGTCAATGGATGCGGCACATTGCTGGAACTGATGGGAACCTCTGGCGCGGATGTGCTGAGCATTGACTGGCGCGTGGATATTGGCGATGCGCGGCGACGATTAAATACGGCAGGGCTTCATCATCTGGCGTTGCAGGGCAATCTTGATCCGTGCGCCTTGCTGGGGACACCGGAAACGATTGCCGCCGGTGTACGCGAGATTTTACAAAAAGCGGGCAGCACAGGCCACATCATGAATCTGGGACACGGAATTATGCCGATGGTTCCGGTTGAAAATGCCAAAGCGTTTATTGATTCTGCAAAAAGTGGAATTTAAGGATGTGGTTGGCAGTCAGCAGGGAGGCTGAATCAATGAACAAAAACCAGCCGAATTAGTTGGCTGCGAAATGGGCAAAGCTGCATCGTCTGGCGTTTTAGCGATGCCCATCATCTCGGCTGTTTATGTTCAAAAAACAAAGTAACTTAGTAGTTACCGGCTGGCTCGACGTGAACCAAATGAACGCGTTCCGAACGAACTTTTTCGACCGAATTGTTTCACTGGTTTGAATTCAGGAATCACTCCGCCGAAGCCTGGCACCAAAACTCGTTCAACTTTTTGACCAGTAAGTTTTTCAATCTCGCGCATTGATAATTCATCAATTGGCGTTAAGAGACTGATCGCCTGACCTTCGTTTCCGGCGCGTCCGGTTCTGCCGATGCGATGGACATAATCTTCCGCTGCGTCCGGTAAATCGTAGTTAATAACATGCGAAATCAGGTCAACGTCAATCCCACGTGAAGCAATATCCGTGGCAACCAAAACTCGATAATTACCATTTCTAAAGCCACGCAAAGCTGCCTCGCGTTGTGGTTGTGTCCGATCCGCGTGAATACGATTGACGCGATGTTCACGAGCTGACAGTAGATGTGATAATCGTTCCGCGCCACGACGGGTCCGCGTGAAAACCAGGACACGTTCAAAGCGCTCACGTTCCAGCAAATGCAGCAGCAAATTGGTTTTTGATTCAAGCGCAACGGGATAAGCCGTTTGCTTGACTGTGATGGCAGCCTTGCCGCGTTTGTTGACTTCGATAATGGTTGGTTGACGCATGTTGGAACGCGCAATCTCTTCAATCGAAGGCAGCATTGTCGCCGAAAATAGCAACGTCTGACGTTTGGTTGGCACTTCACTGATGATCCGTTTGATCGCTGGCAAAAAGCCCATATCCAGCATCCGATCAGCTTCATCAAGCACTAAAAACTCAACAGACGAAAGATCAATCGCATTATGCTCCATGTGATCTATCAATCGGCCTGGAGTGGCAATAATTACTGGCGCACCACGCCGTAATTCCATTCGTTGTTTGGCAATGTTCGCGCCGCCGACAATCGTGATTGAGCGGGCTTTTTTCTTCGCATCAATCGTGCGTAAATTATCGGTAATTTGTGCCGCTAATTCACGCGTTGGGGCTAAAATTAAGGCCCGAATTACATTGGCATTTTTCGGTGTTTGAGTCGCTGCCAGTTGATGTAACATCGGCAATAAAAAGGCCGCCGTCTTACCTGTTCCGGTTGCCGCGCAACCGATTAAGTCTGACCCGCTCAAGATCACAGGAATAGCCTGTGCCTGTATTGGGGTCGGGGTTTCATATCCAAGGGATGCACACCGACTAACGATAGTCTGGTGTAATCCTAATTCATCAAAATTCATTTCTTTCTCTCTGACATCTCCCAAATGTCATTGAGGATGTCGGTTGATATTTTAAAAACGCTCCCGGCTATTTTGGTTGACCGGGAGCGTTTCATTTAAGTATTAACGGTTATTGGGTCGAAAGCTTAGTAACGACCGCCGCCACCGCCGCCACGACCACCGCCGCCGCCGCCGCCACGACCACCGCCGCCGCCGCCGAAGCCGCCGCCGCCGCTACGACCACCACCACCGCCGCCGCCGAAGCCGCCACGACCACCACCACCGCCGCCGCCGAAGCCGCCACGACTTTCTTTCGGTTTCGCTTCGTTGACAGTCAGACTGCGTCCGTTGACTTCAGAACCGTTGAACTGAGCAATCGCTGCTTCGCCTTCGGCCTTTGATGACATTTCCACGAAGCCAAAACCACGTGAACGACCAGTGTCGCGGTCAGAAACGATAGTCGCTGATTCGACTGTGCCGGCCTGTGTAAACAATTCGGCTAAGTCCTCGCCACTTACGTCGAACGAGAGATTACCTACATACAATTTCATGAACTTGTACCTTACCCAGAAAAAATGGGTTGTTAAGAGAAGCTTTGAATCAGGAATTCTTCGGTGTAACGGTGGCAGCGAAGGCGCGTGATTTAGACGTTCTAGAGAACGGCTTCTGATGTTATAGCCAGCCAACTCTCGAACCATCCAAAAAACGCCGCCGCTAAAATATAGTGGCAAGTGGCATCACCGTTGATGCGGGAGAGAAGGAATGAACAGCGGGATCATGCCTGATTATTCTCTCAGTTGCAAGTAGTAGTTGTCGCACGGTTTTTGCGACGCTCCATTGATAGTCTTTTATTACTCGCGGTGGCGGCGCTTTTCAGCTTCGAGATAAAGCGCCGGATCAAACGAGCGCGTCGTGTGTTCCGTCACACTCGTCCCCGGTTTTAGCGGCGTAACGAGCCTCGATGGTTGATTCATTAGTAATGGAGTTGGTTCTGTCAGGGCAGCTTTAACGGATTGTTTGAAGGTGCTGATGAGCCGTGATAATTGCCAGATTAATCCTCCTGCAATTCCAAAGACGAAGAGGAGTCCAAGAAAAAAAGGTGCCAGTAGTTCGTCACCGTGCAAGCCTCGCTGGGCGAAATCCCCAAATGCGGTAAAGCAGGCAATCAAACCCACAATCCCCAGCGCCGCAATCGCAAAAAACATGCCCGTGAAGCGGGGGCGCGGAAGATGCACTTCGACGTTATTGGCAGGCTGCGTCATATTTGAACCACACTGTTTACAGAAATTGATTTTCTGCGAATACTCCGCGCCACAGGTTGGACAGAACATAATTTTCTCCACTATAAATCGGGTTATCAGTAAGGTGAAATTATCAACAGGTCTTTCCTTTTACGAACTGACAGCAGCTTAAGTTCGCCCGCTTCATTTATTTTTTCTGTCAAGCGGCGCAAAATGAATCCTGAAGACCTGAAGAAAAAAGAGAGAAATAACAATGCTTTTCCAAATCACTCCACCGCCAGCGAAAGAAGCTGATCTCAAAAAAGTTTACGACGCGATTATCATTGGTTCCGGCGCAGCCGGCGGGATGGCAGCTTATGTCTTAACCGCCCACGGCTTGCAGGTCTTGCTGCTTGAAGCCGGAAAGAAAATTGATACGACGTCTGAGTTAAAATCAAGCGAGTGGCCTTACGAACATCCCCGTCGTGGCGAAATGCCGCCAGATCGTCACGCGCTCTCGCTCAACGAATACAATATTCGTAAACCTCCCTATGCCGCCAAAGATTCTAATTACAAACACGTTCATTCTTACGTGCAGGGTTGGAGCGGTTCAGATTATTCAAAAAATCTGGTAGTTGATGAAAAAGATCATCCGTACACTGGCACGAATTACGCCTGGGTGCGGGCGCGGGCGCTGGGCGGCAAAACAAATATCTGGGGTCGGTTGGCATTACGTTTGAGCGATTATGATTTTAAGGCAGCGTCGCGTGATGGCTATGGGATGAACTGGCCAATCACGTACAAAGACATCGCGCCGTATTATGACAAAGTGGATTTGCTGCTTGGCATTTCAGGCCACAAAGAAAATCTCCCGCACCTGCCGGACAGCATTTTTCAGCGTCCGTTCAAGCTCACTGACACCGAAATGAATTTACGCAAAAGCCTGGCGACAATGGGTCGCACCCTAACGCCTTATCGTGCCGGAGTGATGACCGAAAAACTCAGGCACGCCAAATATCGCAGCCATTGTTTCGGGCGCGGAGCCTGTGCACGGCGGGCTGGCGGCTGCGACATTCACGCCGCGTTTGATTCACCGACGGGCTTAATTTTTCCCGCGCAGGAAACCGGAAATTTGACGCTGCGCACGAATGCCACTGCCGCCGAAATTTTAGTTGACGCGAACTCCGGCAAAGCCTCCGGCGTGCGTTTTATTGATACTGAGACGATGAAAAATTATGAAGTCAAAGCGAAAGCCGTGGTGCTGGCGGCCTCAACGCTTGAATCTGCGCGTCTACTGTTGTTGTCAAAATCCCGGCAATATCCCAACGGCATTGGCAATGCCAGCGGACACGTCGGACATAACTTTTGTGAACACGTGATGGGGCCGGAAATTTCCGGTCTGGTCAAAGAGCGAATTGGCAAGCCACGCACCAATGATGACGGGCGTCCCGGCAGCTTTTATGTGGCGCGCTTTCGCAACCTGAAAGAGCGCAGCGCAAAATTTATTCGCGGCTATGGTTTTGAAGGCGGCAGCGGAACGACGATTTTCCCGAATACGGAGCAGCCTGGCTTTGGCAAAAATTACAAAAAGAAAATCCGCGATTACGCCGGAGCCTATATCAGTATGGGGGCTTTTGGTGAAGTCCTGTCACGATATGAAAATTTCGTCGAACTTGATCCTGCCGTGAAAGACAAATGGGGCATTCCGGTTTTAAAGTTCAACTACAAATTTGGCGGTAATGAAAAGGCGATGGTTGACGATATGGCGGACAGCGCCAAAGAAATGTTTGAAACTGCTGGAATTGAAATTCTGGATGTCTCCAAAAATATTTTGACGGAAGGCTGGTCAATTCACGAAATGGGGACTGCTCGCATGGGCGATGATCCGAAAACTTCTGTGCTGAATCAATTCCAACAATCGCACGAAGTCAAAAATCTTTTTGTCGTTGACGGCAGCAGTCACGTCAGCGCGGCGAATCAAAATCCGACGTGGACGATTATGGCGCTGGCCTGGCGTTCCTGCGACCACCTGGCAGAACTGTTGCAGCAGGGAAGTCTCTAGCGGGTTGCTGATAAATGCGGATACCAAGCTGGCTTAACGCGAACAGGTGTAGCTGGAGGCATTATGCGCACTTTTCTGCTTGATCTGCGTCATCCCGGGTCTATGCCTGGCTCAGCGGTACTGTCATTCACTGCGCTGCAACCGTTTCATCAAGGCTGGCAGATTATGAAGGGTGAGGTGATGTTTTTTGTCGCTCGACAGGTACCTTCGTTGTTGGTACGACGCCATCACTTGATTGACGCGTTCGCGGGTTGCGCCAATCAAGCAAGCCAAATCACTTTGTGTCAGCCGAATGGGAAGGTGCCAGTCACCATTTTCAGTTTGGTGTCCGTAGCTTTTTACCAGCGCCAGCAGTTGTCGTGCGACACGGTTTTCGACATCTTTTGTGGCCAGTGCTTGAATTTGTTCATTCGCCAGCCGCAGCCGCTGACTAAGCAGGCGCAGTAAATTGTTGGCGAGTTGCGGGATGGTGTCCAGGCAGCGATGAAACGCCGCCTGATCCATCCACCAGAGCACAGAATCTTCTAACGTCACCGCATTGGCGCTCCGCGCAGTTGCTTCCATCAGGCTCATCTCGCCGAACACATCACCTGCGCCCAGAATTGCCAGAATCACATCGGTGCCATCCACTTGCTCGACATGAATTTTCACGGCCCCGCTTTCAATGATGTAGATGACTTCGCCCGGCTGCTCGACGGTGATAATCGTAGCGCCCGCAGGAAACGATTTGCGATGGAGCAACGGTTTGATCTGCACCAGTTGTTCCGGCGTCAAATGGTGGAAGAGTGCGAGTTGTTCCAAAGCAAAATCATCAGTAGCGACAGGCATATCAAGAGCGTCTCCAGGCTCAACGATGAGCCAGCTTCATGGCGTAAATCAGCAATCCTTCGTGGCCGCCTTTCAAATGAGTTTGCTGTTCATCTTTCTCGGCGACAGGTTTGGCGGCTGGCGCATGTTGGCGCAAAAATTCCTGCACCAATTTGGTTTCATCGGCAGCTTTGATTTCGCCGCCGTCTTTGGGGTTGAGCCATTTGCGAACGGTTTCCAATTCATTGATGCGCTGCTGCGACCAAACCAGCCACAGCGTCTCGGTGCCTTGTTCCTTGTCCACACTGAACCACGGCGGCGGCTCCTGGGGAATGTACAGCGGCTGATTGGCGCGTAGTGTGGGTTGCGCCGTATTATCGACAGCCGGAAAAAGAAGGTTGTAGCGCGGCAAACCATTGACAGGTTTTGGCCCTTCATTCACCAGATAAAAATAGCCATCCTGGGCACTAACGAAATTCAGGCGCAGTTCATCGCCGGGGGTGAAAATGATTTCTCCTGGCAAGCTTTCTTCCTGCGCCCTGGGATATTTTTGTGGATTGGGGCGTGTCCTGAGCGAATAGCTCAACAAGCGTTGCGGCGGCGCAGGAACGCTTGCTTCTGTCCCTGGTCCGCGTTGCGGCGAACGCGACCAGACCCATACCAACACAGCGCTCATGAAAAATAACAGCAAGCCGACGACAAGCCATTTTACGGGCAATTTTGTGGCGGGTTGAGATACGGCAACGGCTTCCGCCTCCACTGTCGGATAGTTACTGCTGACCTCAGACGTCGGTTGCTTAAGCCGCAACTTCTCCGGCAAGTCTGCCTTTCCAGCCGCTCCGGTGTGCAGGTTGAAGAGATGCACACGTGCGCCGTGTTTGACTTCCTGCTCACCCCAATCCGTCAAATGCTCAGACCAATGCCCGGCCTCGCCCAGGACTCCGGCGACTGTGCTCGATAATAAGATATGCCCGGCATCGCCGCAATCCATCACGCGTTGCGCGACATTGATGCCGCCGCCCGCCACGTTGCGATTGGCATTGATGTCAGCAATGCGATAGACCAGGCCGCTGTGAACGCCCATGCGCAATTCGATCTCAGGATGTGTGCGGACAGAACCAGCCAATTCAATCGCGCATTGCACGGGCGCGACCGGATCGCGGAAGAAGACCAGTGCCATGCCATCGCCCGTCGGCAAGCTAATCAGTTGGTTATGTTGCTGAGCGCGCACGAATTCCTGCGTCTGCTGCACCAGTTGCCGCAGCGTCCGTTGTCGTTGCACCTGATCGTCCGCTGGTAGTTTGGAATAGCCCACCAAATCCATAAACAGAATGTGTGCCATTTCCGGGGTCAGCGCAGCCGTGGCGAGAGTGTTTGCCGCCGTCGAATCAATCATCGTCACCTGCTCTTCGCTCACCATACCTGGCTCGACAATCGTGACGTGCGCCAGTTCCTCGCCGAAATCGCGGGCACGAACAAAGCGCACTTCTGGTTCATAGGCTAAGGCCTGGAAAATCGCAGCCTCTGCCTTCACCGGCAAATCCGGGCGCAATTGACGCGGCGGCACTTGCACTCCGCGCTGCTGCATTTCGTAAAGCTGAATCATCGTCTCAGCCTGAAACGGCAAGCGTCCTGTCAACATTTCATACGCGATCACACCCAACGCCCAAATATCGCTGGCGGGCGCGGGCTGTCCGCGAAATTGTTCGGGCGCCATGTACGGCAAAGTTCCCGCAACCGTCGTCTTTTCTACTGCATCATTTGAACTGGTGAGACTGGCAATGCCGAAGTCAATTAGTTTGACGACCTCTTCCTCTGCGCCCAGCGTCTGTACCATGATGTTTTCCGGTTTCAAATCACGATGTACAACGCCTTTGTCGTGCGCCGCGCTGAGCGCCTGCCCGATTTGTCGCACGATCCGCAGCACGCGGCGCAAGTCGAGCTGCGCTCCTTTCATCAACTGGCGCAAAACAACGCCTTCGACAAATTGCATGACGAAAAAAGGCTTGCCAGCGGGCGTCGCGCCGGCATCCAGGACGCCGACAATGCCGTGATGATCTATCCGGGCCAGCGCTTCAATTTCCTGCTCGAATTTTTTCTGAAACCAGGGCTTATTGACAGAAGCCTCTTGCTCATCAAGCAAAACTTTGACGACGACACGTCGTTGATGCAATTGCGTATCGTGCGCCAGGTAGACGACACCAACGCCACCGCGTCCCAATTCACCTTCGATCAGGTACCGCTCCTTGAGCAGCATTCCGGCAACCAGCGTATTTCCTGGATTGATCTGGAGCAGAGTTTGTTCTGGTGGAGAAAAGATTTCGGTGGGGATTGCAGGCGGCGTTTTTAGCAAGCCCTTCACATTTTGCTGAGCGGCGAGCAAGGCGACGACTTCCCGGCGCAAAGCCTCATCGCCAGCACACGCCTCATCCAGCAGTTGCGCTTGTTGCGTCAGCGGGCAAGCCGACAACGCGTCCAACAGTTGATCTATTTTTTGCCAACGTTCGGGAGCCATAGTTGATTGGTCATTGCTCAGTCATTAATGGTTGATTGAGCGATGAGTATACCATTGAGGCCAATCAAAACGAGAAGGCTCAGAGATTATTTACGATCACCGGTGCGCCGGGTTTCAATTCCGCAGCGGGCAGAAGGATAACGCGGTCTCCAATCGCCAGGCCCGAACGGATTTCGACCTGGTCATTCGCAACCGCGCCGAGCCAGACCGTGCGTGCGGCACATTGGTCATTTTCCACGACGAACAAAACTGCGGAGGTGCCGCGTTGCAAAGCTTCATTCGCGGCAAAAGCGGCGCACGGAATCCAGCTTCCAGCCTTGCTCGCTAAGCGAGGCCGGAAGACGGAGACAGCAGTGCCAGGAATCAAATTTGTGCCGCCAGGCAAACGGGCAAAATAGCTCCGCGCATTGCTGGCGGCATCGGCGACAGGCGCGAGCCGTTGGATGCGAGCGGTGGCAACAACGCGCTGCTCGCCCGCTAATGCAAGCTGTATTTGTGAACCGACCTGGGGTTGCCAGGTCTCGCTCTGGGCCAATTGAAACCGCACTTCGAGCGGCGTGAGTTGCGCCACTTCAAAGAGTTTGTCATTGCGCACGACGCTGGTTCCGAGCTTTGCCAATCGTTGGGTGATGACGCCGATGAGCGGGGCGCGAATTACCGTTTTTTCGACCTCAAGTTTAGCCGCTTCGGCGCGCGCTTGTGCCATGCGGGTGGCGAGTCGCGTCTTCTCTAATTCCTGTTGCGAGACTTCGACTTTGTACTGCGCACGCTCAATTTCGGATTCGCTGGTGATGCCTTCGCGTCCGAGGATTTGCTGGCGGGTCAATTCGCTGCGATTGACTTTGATCGTGGCTTCGTACTGGCGTTCCTCAAATTGCAACCGCGTGATTTCCAATTCGGTCTGACGCAGTTGTGCGGAAGAATCATCATCACTGAGCCGCGCTAACAGGTCGCCCTGTTTGACGCGCGCGCCTTCCTGCCCACCCAGCCAGACGACGACACCATCGCGTTTGGCCAACACCGCCGCCACGCTTTCCGCCGCAATCACTGCCGGGATTGGTTGCGCCTGCTCGCTGGTCAGAGCGACAACTTCAAAAACATCTACCCTGATTGAATTGGGAACTGGCTTCGCCTCGGGCGTAGCCGCCCGTGCGGTAGCGCTTTCGCTCAGCGTCACGCTTTGCATGCCACTGCGACAGCCCACGAGCAAGGCACAACATATCAGCCCCAACCACACAGTTCTCATATTTCTTCCTCCTCCTCTCGCAACAGATTGAAGAGTGGCATCGTGATGCGTGCCTTGCGCCGCCGTTCCTCCAGCCATTCCTTGAACAACTTCGCCTTGATCGTTTCGCGTGTCGTGTCGTCAAGCGTGGCCCGCAGCAAGGCTTCTACCTTGAAGAGATACCATCCCTTATTGATTTTGATCGGGGGCGTGATGTAGCCGGGTTGTGCGCCAAAGATCGCGGCATCGGCCTCCGCCGCCAACTCCTCGCGCTTGATGATACCTGCGTAACCGCCAGCGGCTTTGTTCCCGGCGTCAATCGAATGCTGTCGCGCCAGCTTATGGAAATCAGCCTCTTCCTCGCTGATTTGCGCACGTAACTCCCGCGCCACCGTTTCCTCTTTGACGAAAATCCACGCAATCTCAGCGGCATCAAAATTGAGTTTGTTTTGCGCAAAATACAATTCGACTTTGCCTTTAGTCAGTTTTTCACGCAGCTTTTCTGTCAGGATTTCCTCTTCCAGCAGCGACTCCCAAACGCCTAAAGTCAAATGCCGATCTGCCAACCATTTCAACAACTCTGCCGCTTTGTGCAATTCGTGGCTGGTGCGGAACTGATCTGCCGCCGCCTGCAATTCTTCGTCGGAGACTTCAATTCCCTGCTGCGCCGCCGCCTGACGGATGAGTGCCGTATCGGCAATGGACTGCAAAAAGCCGAGTTGCCCGCGAAATTGCGCCGCGCTCAAAACCTCTGGCAAAGTAATTTCCTCGCCGTTGATTTCGAGCGCGATAAACTCGTGCCAATTGCGTTGCTCTATACTCATTGCCCTTTGCCTGCCTCGCCCTTGAGTTTGCGGAACGGCTCCAACAGCAGCGCCAACACGCTCTTGCGTTCCGTCACGATTTCGACGGACAGCGCCAGACCGGGGCGCAACGGAATATTTTTGCCGTGAGCCAGGATGGCGCTATTCTGCGGTAGGATCGTCACTTTGTAAAAGGAGCCAAGATTCTCGTCCACTTGCGCATCGGGCGCGACTTCGCTCACCTGTCCCGCAACAATGCCGAAATCCTGAAACGGGAACGCATCGAATTTGAGTTTGGCAGGCATCCCTTTTTCCAGAAACGCGATGTCTTTGTTTGGAATTTGCGCTTCGACGACTAAACGCGCACCAGCAGGCGCAATCGCGGCCACGGCTTGTCCGCTTTGTACGACGGCGCGAGGGCTGCGCACGTCCAGCCGCGTGATGATGCCGCCAACGGGCGCAGTGATGGTCGTGTGATTGATCGCTTGTTCTAATGCCGCTATTTCGCTCTTCAATTGCGCAATGCGATTTTGCCGATCCAACGTTTCCGTCCCCGGCCCACGCACCGCGTGCATTTGCCGCACTTGCTCTTCGCTTGTCGCCAAC
>JANMKB010000014.1:0-7039 GCA_031371805.1 Blastocatellia bacterium
CACGCATTACGTTTACGACCTGAGAAATAATGCCTGGGCCACCGCCGCGAATATGCCGCTCGCGTTATCTGCTTATGCCTGTGCAACGGATGCGGCGCAGGGAATTTTTTATGTCACAGGCGGACTAAATTCTTCCACTACACAGGTCGCCAATGTCCGTGCTTTTGATGTCGCAGCAAATACCTGGTCATCGCTGCCACCAATGAATACGGCACGTTATGCGCACAAATCAGCTTTCATTGACGGTAGGCTTTATGTAGCGGGTGGATTCGGAATCGCCGGAGGTTTAGCCAATTGTGAAGTATATGATTTTGCCACGCAAAAATGGACGAACATCGCGCCGCTCAATCGGGCCAGGGCTTTTGCCGCAAGTGCTGTTTTTAAAGATGCCAGCGGCAATACTTACTGGCTGCTGGTTGGCGGCGAAGATGCAAGTTTGCGCACGACGCTGGGAACGGCTGAACTTTATGATGCCAAAAATAACCGCTGGATCGCGCTGGACGATTCCTTTAATTTGACTTCAACCCGGACGCAAACAAATGGTGTAGTTGCGGGCAATTATTTTTATGTCATTGGCGGCGGAACGGGAACCGCGACGCAACCCGTCGCCAGCAGTTTTAATGAACGGCTGCAATTGCCTCTCAACCTCAGCGCGCTCGGAGCGCCGCCATCACTGGCTGTACCAGTCAATCAGCTTGCGGTCGCCGAAAATGAATTAAAATTCACAGTCACTGCCAATGAATTAAATGCGCTCGCGCCGTTAACGCTGACGGCTTCAGACCTGCCCGCCGGGGCAAGCTTCAACCAGGAAATCGCAACGATTAATAATGCGCGTGGGGTGTTGCGCTGGACTCCGACAGCCGCTGATGCGGGGCGTACCTTTACACTCAAATTCCAAGCCAGCGATGGCGGGTTGAGCGATACCAAAAACGTGCTCGTTAATGTCGTGGCGGCGGCTCCAATGGCGATAGTCAACGCCGCGCATTATCAGGGTGGAGCCTTGCCGGCGGATTCTATCGCTTCGGCATTTGGCGCAGATTTGGCGATTCGCACTGAAGCCGCACTAACGCTGCCAGTCCCCAATGAATTGGCAGGAACAAAGGTGATGGTCAACGGCATTGCTGCGCCGTTGTTGTATGTGTCACCGACGCAAATTAATTTCGTGATGCCGTCCGGTCTGGACCTGGGCACGGCAACGATTATCGTCAGTAATCCAACGGGTAAATATGCGCTGGCGGCGGCGCAAATCACTGAAGCCGCACCTTCCATTTTTACGGTTGATACAACAGGCAGAGGCGATGCAGCGGCGCTGGCAACGGCTGATAGTATTAATTATTTGCCTGCGCCATTCGATGTTACGGTTAATGGCAAACCAAATTTCCTGATCCTTTTTGGGACAGGATTCCGTCATGCTACAGCCGCAAATGCCAATGATGAAAACGGCGTAGCTGAATCACTCCGCGTGACAATTGATGGGCAGGAAGCGCGTGTTTTGTATGCCGGCGCACAGGGATTTTATGCCGGACTTGATCAAATTAATATTGAGCTTCCGGTGACCGTCCAATCCGGCGCACGCAAAGTTGAAGTCGTCTTAACGCTGAATGGAAGAGAAGCAAATCGAGTGACAATCCCGCTTAAATAGCCGATGAAACAACCAACGAGTAAACCCAAAAAAATCAATATCTGGCAATATCAATTCATTCTTTCCCGTCGCCTCACCTGGTGGGGAGTGATGAGTTTTGTCTTTGGCGTCGTGATGTTTTTTATTGATGATCCGTTCTTAAAAGGTTTCGGAATTCAAGCCGCCGCGTGGGGATTTATTGATACGGCAATTGCCATCGGCGCTACTTTCTTAACGACGAAACGCCGCGCAGTGTTAGCCGATCCTGCTGCCAAAGCTGCGGTTACGCTTGAAGCATACAAGCTGCGAAAATTATTAAAGCTGATGCTGCCGCTGGATGTGATTTACATCCTCGTCGGATTAATTCTGGCGTTTACCTGGGGCCGAAAAAGCGCGTGGTGGTTTGGCACAGGGTGGGGCGTTGTAGTACAGGGATTATTTCTGTTAGGCTTTGACTGGTATCACACAAGAAATATTCCGGGACTGAAAGAGGGTGCTTAATTGGAAGAGTATTTTGGCGGGGAAAAAGGGGCTTTGGCCTTTGGAATTTGCCCCAGCATAACAACATTGCGCAGCATTAATTTGCCGTGGAACGAAGCCATAACGGTTATTTACCAAAGACCAAAAAACCCAGACCTAATTAACTTATGAATCGTTTTGCAAAATTTGCCTGGGGAGTTTTGATTTACAATTTGCCCGTCATTGTGTGGGGCGCGTATGTTCGCATTGCCAAAGCAGGCAATGGCTGTGGCGAGCATTGGCCGGATTGCAACGGACAATTTATTCCGCCCACGCCGGGCCTTAAAACATTGATTGAATTTTCGCACCGCCTCAGTACCGGACTCGACGGACTTCTTGTGTTGCTGCTGGCTATCTGGGCGTTGCTGGTTTTTCCGAAACGTCATGTAGTTCGCTGGTCCGCGGCGCTTTCCCTCCTCTTCACTATTTTTGAGGCATTGATTGGCGCGGTCTTAGTCAAAAAAGGTTTAGTCGCAGAAAACGATTCCATTGCTCGTGCCGTCGTCATTTCACTGCATCTGGTCAATACATTTTTGTTGCTGGCGTTTCTGGCGCTAACCGCGTGGTGGGCGTCAACCAGAAAAGAAATTGGCTGGCCTTTGCATTTGAGCGCCAACTTAAAGCAGGCAATTTTGCTTGGAACCTGCTTAGTCGGGATTATTTTTCTCAGCGCATCAGGAGCGGTGACAGCCCTCGGCACAACCCTGTTTCCGGTGACTTCAATGGCGGAAGGAATGGCGCGTGATCTGGCTCCCAAACATTTTCTGGAGAGCCTGATCTGGGTTCATCCGGTCGCGGCAATCCTGCTTGGCTTGACGATTATATTTTGCGTCGTAGTGCTGAGTCTTTCCCATAATACTCGTCAGGTGGCGCTGCTTTCCAAATTCCAGCTTGCACTTTTTGTGACGCAGATAATTCTGGGTGGCATTAATCTTTTATTGCACGCGCCCGTCTGGATGCAACTATTGCATTTGTTTGTGGCAAATCTGGTGTGGGTAAATTTGGTGTTGTTTTCGGCGTGCTTACTTTCCAATGCAAAAGCGAGGCAGACAATTATCACGGAAGAAAAATTTGTCGCAGCACGCAACTGACGATTAACGGTTATCTCTCAAAGCAAAAACCCGCGAGAGTTATAAAACTTTCGCGGGTTTATTTTTTATTTCGCTTTGGCTATTCGTATTTTTTAAATAACAAAGCCGCATTCGTTCCCCCAAAGCCAAAACTATTCGACAGCGAATAGGTGATTTTTGCGGGTCGCGCCTGATTTGGAACATAATCCAAATCGCATTCCGGGTCAGGAGTTTCGTAATTGATGGTCGGTGGAATCAGTTGATTATGAATCGCCAGCGCAGTTATTCCTGCCTCCAAACCGCCTGCGCCACCGAGCAAATGCCCGGTCATTGATTTGGTCGAACTGGCGGCCAGTTTGTAAGCATGATCACCGAAGGCAGCCTTGATCGCGTTGGTTTCGTTTTTATCGCCAATCGGTGTCGAAGTTCCATGCACATTGATGTAATCCACCATAGTCATTTCAATCCCGGCATCTTTAGCGCATTTAAGCATCACGCGCCGCGGACCATCAACATCCGGCATGGTGTAATGAAAAGCATCACTGGTCATCGCATAACCGACGATTTCAGCGTAAATTTTCGCGCCTCTGGCTTTGGCAAACTCCAACTCTTCAAGAATTAAAATTCCCGCCCCTTCGCCAATCACAAAACCATTCCGATCTTTATCAAACGGACGCGAGGCTCGCTGAGGATCGTCGTTGCGCGTGGACAAGGCTTTCATCGAAGCGAAGCCGCCCACGGACATGGGAGTGATTGCGCCTTCACTGCCACCGCAAATCATGGCGATGGCGTCGCCGCGCTGGATAATTTTAAAGCTGTCACCAATTGCGTGGGCGCCCGAACTGCAAGCCGTCGCAGTGGCCGAATTTGGTCCCTTTGCACCAGCCAGAATTGAGACATGGCCGGTTGCCAGATTGACAATTGACGCGGGAATAAAGAAAGGCGAAATCCGGCTGGGCCCGCCCTCAATCATTTTGGTATGTTCGCGTTCAAACACACCGAACCCGCCAATGCCGCTGCCGATATATGTGCCGACTTCCTCGGAGATGTCCGGCGTCACCTTTAACCCGGAATCGGCTAAGGCTTCCTGCGCCGCCGCAATTGCATAGAAGATGTAATAGTCCATCTTCTTAATTTCTTTTTTCTCCACAAAATTAAGTGGATCAAAATTTTTGGTTTCGGCGGCAAAGCGCACTGAATGCTGGCTGGTATCGAAACGAGTGATGTAATCAACCCCGCTTCGACCAGCGATAGCGCCAGCCCATGTTTCCTCGGTCGTATTACCGAGCGGACTGACAATGCCGATGCCAGTAACGACAACTCTTTTTTTGAATAATTGATTGCTCACAATTGTCTTCCTTATCTCATCAAAGAAAACAAAAACTAAACCACGAAAAGCTTAACGATGAAAAGTAATGTCAGCCGACAGCGCTGTCAGGATCATCAGATTTTCGTGGTTTGATCTGCGTCGTAATTATTTGGAATGCTTTTCGATATATTCAACCGCATCCCGCACGCTTTGAATTTTCTCCGCATCTTCATCTGGAATTTCCACGCCGAATTCTTCTTCAAATCTCATCACCAGTTCGACGTTGTCGAGCGAATCCGCACCTAAATCGTCCACGAAACGGGCGTTGGGAGTGACTTCTGATTCTTCGACTCCAAGTTCATCCACGATAATCTGTTTGACTTTTTCTTCAATTGATTCTGACATTAGTTCGTTCCTCCGAATATTTAAGGGTTGAGGGGCGAGCGCTACTGGAAGCTCAAATCTCACATTTAAAACCCACAGGGCGCGCATCCTTATTTTACATATACATTCCGCCATTCACATTGAGCACCTGGCCTGTGATATAGCCTGCCTCATCCGAGGCTAAAAATGCAACTGCATAAGCAACGTCGCGGTCAGTTCCCGGACGTTTTAAGGGAATTTGATTAAGCATTGCGTCTTTTGCGGCATCCGGTAAGACGGCAGTCATCGGCGTTTCGATAAAACCTGGCGCCACGGCATTGACTGTAATATTGCGGGTCGCATATTCCCGCGCAACGGCTTTTGTAAAACCGATGATGCCGGCTTTCGCCGCAATGTAATTCACTTGTCCGGGATTGCCGGATTGAGCCACGACCGAAGTCAAACTAATGATGCGGCCCTGACGGGCTTTGGTCATCATTGGCAATACTTTTTTCGTTAATAAAAATACTCCGGTCAGATTCGTATTGATGACTGCATCCCAATCTTCGCGTTTCATCCGCAACAGCAAACCATCCCGCGTAATCGCTGCATTGTTGACTAAAATATTAATTGCGCCTAACGCTTCAGCAATTTTTTCGACTCCGGCCTTAAGCTCTTCTTCGTGGCCGAGATCAGCGCGGACAGCTAAAGCGCGACGACCAAGTGCTTTGATTTCTTCCGCGACAGCCTCGCACTTATCAAGTGACCGCGCCATCACTGCGACATCAGCTCCCGCCTCAGCCAGCGCCAGTGCCGTCGCACGCCCAATGCCCTGGGAGCCACCTGTCACCAATGCAATTTTTCCAGCCAGACTAAACATTTTTTGGTTTTTCAATGTCGCTTATTAACTAAGCTTCGCAATTGCGTCGGCTAAACTTGCGTTGTTCTCAACGTTAAGAAATTTCACTTCGCGGTTGATTGACTTCACCAGCCCGCATAAAACTTTACCGGGGCCAACCTCAACAAAAGTGTCTACACCTGCCGCGATCATTTTTTCGACGCTTTCAGTCCAGCGCACCGCAGAGGAGACTTGTCTGATTAATCCGTCACGGGCAACCGCACCCGTTTTGACCAACACCGCGTCCACATTATTAATCATTGGAATGGAAAGATCGTTGAAGTTAGTAGCAGTTAACGACGGTGTCAATTGCTCCTGTGCAGTTTTCATCAAAGCACAATGAAACGGGGCGCTGACTTTCAGCATAATTGCGCGTCTGGCACCCAGTTCCTGACATTTTGCCACGGCTCTTTCAACTGCTTCCCGATGTCCGGCGATCACAGTTTGCACAGGCGTATTAAAATTCGCCGGAGCACAAACCTGAGCCTGCGCGACTTCAGTGCAGGCGGCAATTACCTGTTCAGCGCTCAAGCCCAGAATCGCGGCCATCGCACCTAATCCCACAGGAACTGATTGCTGCATCAACTGCCCGCGCAAACGGACTGTTTTTACGGCGTCTGTCAAAGTCAAAGAACTGGCGGCAACCAGCGCAGAATATTCGCCCAGGCTATGGCCAGCTACAAAATCAGGCGTAATTCCCTGCTCAGCTAAAACGCGCAAGGCGGCAATGGAAGCAGTCAGAATCGCCGGTTGCGTGTTTGCCGTCAGTTGTAAATCTTCTTCCGGCCCGTTAAAGCAAAGATCACTAATTGCAAAGCCAAGCGCTTCGTCTGCTTCCTCAAAGACCGCCCGCGCAACGGGAAAATCAGCAAATAATTCGCGTCCCATTCCAGCGTGCTGTGAACCTTGTCCAGGAAAAATAAAGGCAATTCTTGTCATCAAAAAAATTGGTCTTAGGTCTTAGATTTTTGGTCTTTGACTTTCTCTCTGTAAGGTCAAACAAAGACCAAAGCCCGAAGACCACCATTACCACCGCATCAAAATCGAACCCCACGTGACACCCGCGCCAAATGAAGTCATCATCACATTCATGCCCGGTTGCAAGCGCCCTGCTTCAACCAGCTCATCCAGACAAATCGGAATTGAAGCGGCGGAGGTGTTACCCGTCCGTTCGATATTTGAATAAACTTTTTCCGGCGGAATGCCCAGCCGATCAGCGACGGCATCGGTGATGCGTTGATTGGCCTGATGCGGCACGA
>JANMKB010000035.1:0-2484 GCA_031371805.1 Blastocatellia bacterium
AATTGACGAAGGCTGGATTGACCGAAGCGCAATCTGCCGCACTGACCGCTGCGGCGCGGGTGTTGTTCAATACGGACAATTTCATTACGCGGGAGTGATGAAACTGTAAGGTGGTTCATGTTGGCATGAAGAGAAAAACAAGCGGCTAGAGGGAATTACAAATGTTGATAAAGAACGCAAGTGAGTATTCACGCAGGCAATTCATCACCCGTGCAAGTGAAATAATGGCGTTCTCTACCATACAACCCTGGCGGGCAGTTGCTCAATCTTCGCCTGTGACGAATGCGACGAAAACTCGCCTGATTCTGCTTGGAACAGGCGGCGGGCCGCGTCCGCGCAAAAACAGCTTTTCTTCGTCGCAAGTGATCGTCGTCAACAATGCGGCTTACGTCATAGACTGCGGCAATGGTGTCGCGATTCAGCTCGCGCGGGCTGGCGTACCGCTTGCCACTTTGCGCAATGTCTTCATCACGCATCAGCATTCCGACCATAACGCTGATTATGGCAACCTGCTGCTGCTGGCCTGGACGAGCGGATTGCAAACCCGGGTGGACACTTGGGGGCCATCACCGTTGGCAAGGATGACGCGGTTGTTTTTTGAGATGAACGCCTATGACATCAAGACACGCGTTGCGGATGAAGGCAAAATACCACTCGCTCCACTTGTGCATCCACACGAACTGACCAAGGGTGGGATTGTCATGGAGGATGAGAACGTAACGGTGAAATGTACTCTCGTTGACCATCCTCCCGTGAAACCTGCATTCGCCTACCGATTTGACTCGCGCGATAGATCAATTGTGATCTCCGGCGATACCAAACGCTCTGATGCGTTGATCCAACTCGCACAGGGCGCTGACGTACTTGTTCATGAGTCGCTCTATGTTCCGGCGCTGGATCGGTTGGCGGCGCGCGTGCCAAATGGCGCGGCGCTGAAGCGTTCCATCCTGAGCCATCACACTGCGGTCGAAGATGCTGGGCGAGTTGCTGAAGCAGCAGGCGTAAAGACACTGGTACTCTCACATTTCGTACCACCCGACGACGCCAGCGTCACCAACCAAATGTGGATAGACGGCGCTCGTAGCATGTTCAAAGGGCAGATCATTGTTGGCAAAGACTTGCTGGAACTATGAGATTTTCTGTTCAAAATGCCGTCATCGGGCGGCTGGTGGGAGATTTTTCGCGCCTTGCTCCTTTGAAAGAAATGATATGAGTCAAACATTTGCGCTTTCTGCGATGGCTGATCAAGAGGTTGAAAATAATGTGTGCTCTATGTGTGGAGCCATAACCAGAGATGTCTGGGAAACAAGACCTACAAGAGAGGCACGGCTTCAGCTTCGCCCGCGACATGGCGACGTAACACATCTTTGGGTTATTTGCGACGAGTGTGAAGCCAAGAAAATAAAATCAGGAACGGATTGAGGAAGTGGATATGAATCTAATATTTAGTCAGATGTTATGGGTAGCACTCTCCGCGACGGCAGCCATTGCCGGGGCAGCGCTGATTGCGCCGGTGCAGGCCGCTACCATTGTTTATGTGGGGAATTGCGAAAGCAATGACATTTACGTTTGGCAACTCAATCGGCAGACGGGCGAGTTGACGCTGCTCGAAACGGTTGCGATTCCCGGTGTCATCAAAGCGGGCGGCTCAACGCCGATCACAGTCAGCCCGGATCGGCGCTTCCTGTTTGTGGCGACGCGCGGCGAACCGCAAAGCGTTTTCACGTTCGCGATTGACCCGCAAACCGGCAAGCTCAAACTGATCGGCAGCGGGCCGCTCACGGATAGCATGCCGTTCATTGCTACCGATCACACCGGACGCTATTTGTTTGCGGCCTCCTATCCCGGTCACAAAATCACCGTCAGTCCCATCGGCACAAATGGCGTGATTCAACCGACTCAGCAGGTGTTGGAGCATCACACGAACGCGCACTCGATTCTGCCGGATGCCAAAAACCGCTATGTGCTGGCGATGACGCTTGGCAACGATCTGATCAATGTCTTCAAGTTCGATGCGAAGACGGGCAAGCTGGAACCGAACACGCCGCCCTCCATTGCCGTGCAAGCGAAGACTGGCCCACGCCATTTTGTCTTTCATCCGAAAGGCAAACTCGTGTATGTCCTCGGCGAGCTGGATGCAACGATTCATGTCTTTGATTACGATGCAGCCAAGGGGCAATTGAAAGAGCGACAAGCGGTCAGCGCGTTGCCGCCGGGGACGACGGGCCGGATTGCCGCTGCCGATTTGCACATCACGCCGGACGGCAAGTTCCTATACGCTTCCGAGCGCACATCGAACACGCTCACGGGCTTCAAGGTCAAGGCGGCGGACGGCACATTAACGCTGATCGAAACCATTCCAACGGAGGCGATGCCGCGCAGCTTTGGCATTGATTCAGCGGGCCGTTTCCTGTTTTTGGTCGGGATGCGCTCCCACCGGATGTCGAGTTATCAGATTGAACCAAGCACCGGAAAGCTGACCAA
>JANMKB010000036.1:0-5688 GCA_031371805.1 Blastocatellia bacterium
AACGCATCCAGTAACGCCACGCGAATCTGCGGCTCAACTTTTTCCCACTGATAGTCGCGGCGAACCCGCACTCCGGCTTGCAGAATAAGCAGCATTAGTTCGCGCACTTCCAATTTCAGTGGTTGATACGGATCGCCGAGATCGTGTAACGCGCGCGCCAAATTACGAAACAACTCCGAATTGTTATCAATAGGAATATCATCGGCTCCGGCGATGGTAACGTGCATCAATTCACGGTGGCGGTCAGAGATTTTTGCGGCATAAGCTTTGCCGATACCGGCAAAGGTGTGCGCAAAATCAGCGTAATCCTGGACGGCGACTAACCGATCCAATGCCGTCACACCGAGCGGAGCATTTTTGCGTGCTTGATCGCGTTCTTCACGATTTGCGCCACCCGTAGCGGGCAACGGGTTGATGACCTCCTTGACGCCCTGTGGGCGCATTTGTAAAAGGGTAATTTGTTCGGCTTTAACATTGCCCGCTTTACCGATGCCGCTGCGATAACCTGCGATCAGATTTTCGCTACCCGTTGGCAACCGCGCGCCCTGCTTGCCATTGCCGAAAATAATTGTGGTCTTGTCATTATCATCCGTCTGCGTGATGAATTGACGGTCAGAGGGTTGCAATCCCACCAGCGCATCAGTCTCGTGCCACTCAACATCATTGACAAAAACTTGCAGCGAGCTATCGGCGCCGCTCGAGGTCGCCGCCGCCGTAAACGTCAACGGTGGAGCTTTGAGCGTAAACGCCTGCAACGCCTTACTAGCGTCGCCACTGCCCAGCGCTTCTCGTTTCGTTGCTCCTCCGTGCGTAGCTTTGACAACATTGGCATAAATTGTGACCGTGTCGCGTTTAAAGCAGTATTTGAGGTCTGCCGCCAGCGTGATGAAAGTGTGGTTGCGGTCATCGCGCAATGCCCCGCGATTTATTCTTTGCACATCGTGTCTGACTGTAGAGATCATTGCTAATTCGCTGGCATAAACCCCGCTGGTTCCAGCAATAATTCGCTCGCCAGCAACAATCACCCAACGACCTGCTTCAAGCCCTTCATAAAAAGCGTTTAATTCCAGTTCACCGGTGCAGACGTTTTCATTGATTGGTTCTTCGGCAAGTGGCAGAAGTTCACTTTGAGCATAAACATTTATCAGGTTGAGCAACTGACCAGATTCAAGAAATGGCTCTAGTTGTTTCGCTGATAACCACGGCAATTTAAAAGAAAGTTGAGTGACTTTATTTGAAACGGCAAAGGCTGTCATGGACTGCTCGTGTGTTGCAGCAATTCGGAGGCCGATTCCAATTCCATATATTTCCAACACAACCCAGCTTTCAGGAACAATGCGCTCGTAAACAGCATCCAGCACAAGTCGTTGTAACCCGTTTGTTTCTTCTCGCTCAGTAATATGCCAGGCCTTTCTAAGTGTTAGCGGAACATAAGCAACCGTCGTCACATTCGGTTTATCTTTGTCTATTGTGTATTGTGGTATTCCTGGGTGATTATGCCCAAACAGTGAAGTGCGCACTCGTAACGCATAGACCTTAATTCCGCTCGGCTCTGTGAGCTTCGCGTTGGCAGTAGCCTTTGATAAATTACTTCCTAACTTCGTATCGAAAACACCCGGCAACTGCAAATTATTTTCTGCTCCCTGGGCAAAATTTTCGCTTAACTTCAAATTTAATTGTTGCTGAGACGCGGGTTGTAGCGAGGCCTTTTGACTGAGGCTGATAAGCGCTGAAGATTCATCGAAGATTTCAGATGTCTGATTTGGGGAGGTGCTTCCTTCCGCCTGGATTCCTTCTTTTTTAAGTTGCGAAACGAGTTGTTTGATCTCGTCCTGAGCGGTCTCAAGTACCTTGGCCAAAGCTTGGGCTTGCGCTCCGGCGGTAGTCGGCTTTAGGGCGATCAAGTTGGGCAAAAAATCTGTTTCGATAGTGGCCAGCAGGCTTGTTGTCATTGCGCTGGTCGCCAACTTGTTTGTGAGATTCTCAACTAATTTCGCTACGTTACCAGCAGCCTTTCCTTTCAATTCGCTGAGGTTTGCTTGTATTTGATTGAGCTTGAGTACCAGAGCATTGGGTGCTGGTTGGAAAACCACTTGTGTACGGTTAGCAAGGGGATCAGCTGTAACTTCCTGAACGCGGAAAAACTGTGGCAGACCATCCCCAAAATCAATCAACATCGGATCATTTGATTTAAGATTAGTGCTAATGCCTTTTAGATAAACCTGTCGTCTTCCGTCCCGATTTTTTTGCTCATCCAAAATCGTGGCTTTGGTCTGCGGTCTGGACAGCTTTGTTTTAATCCTGCTCCAGGTCGCTCTTGCCTTTAATTTTTCACTTGTCTCAAAAATCTGCGGTAAATCACCTGGCCCTGGCATACTTTGCACAGCAGAACCGATGGGAATGATGATTTCTTCTTTGCATGAATCATCCAGCGAATAAGCTAAATACACGCTGGCGGCAACGCCCGGTTTTAGCTTGTAACCAACCAAGCGCGCCAATTCTAAAATCGAACGACGTTCGGTGGCGGTGCGCAAATAGCCTTCATTCGTGATACGTTCCTGATAAAACGTCAGCACATCTAACATCACAGCGGAGGCGTCAAGCAACGCCAGCGAAGCGTCGCCCTCTTCGCGGGTGGTGAGATTTTTTAAGGTTGGGTAGTCAGCGCTCGACAACCGTGCCTTCATCGTTTCGAGAAAGCTGGAGTGCGTACCAATCCGATACTTGAGCGCATTTAAGCCAGGGCGGTTATTGGTTGGCAACGGGGTCAAAACCTCTGTGCCTTCGCAACAACCGCAGCCATTTGCACCAACTGTTTTTACTTTGCATCCACAGTTCGTATTCATCTTCCGCCTCCCATCTTCAGCATTAGTTGACCGTGTTCAGGGAAGCTGGGATCGCTGTCGCATTGCGCGATTTCAAAGGCACCAAGTTGCAAGAAGCCGGTTTCGAGTTCCTGATTTGCTGCTTCATTCCGGCGCTGTAGCTTGGTTACTTGCACATTCTCTACACCTTCAACAGCGAAAGCGGCGGCGATCAATTTGCTGAGAAAAATGCCTTCGCCAAATGTCAGATTGTCGGGATGGAAAAACCCTTTGCGTCCATCCGGCAAGAGGCCCGGGCTGAATAGATTGAGCAATGCTGCTTTAATGTAACCTTGCAAATAATGTGGTTTGGCACAGACGGTCATTTCAATGGCAAGCGGGACGCGCGCGGCTGCGAGCACTTTCACGTCGTGACCGATACGGCGATAGCGATTAAGAACTAATGCAATTTCGGCGCGTAAGGCACTGTCCGCTTCTTCCCGTTCGAAGGGATCAATCGCTACGACGACCTCATAGCTGCTGCCCATCCAGCGCAATTGCGCTACGGCGCGTTGCACTTTGTCTTTGAATTCGCGTTCGACGATAGTCGCGTAATCAGCGGCAGTAACGGCGCGTTCCAAATCTTTTCGCAACGCATAGGGCGCGAATAGCTTTGCTTCGATGATTGATTCGGGAGCGATCCCACCGTGCGCGGGGAACGGATTGCGAACATTAGTAACGCCACCGCTGATTTTGGTCGTGCGTCCAACCAAATGACGAATCGTTTCTGCGCCAACGTTTCCGGCGGTGGCCTGCCCAATGCGATACTGCGCCTTAAATTTCATTCCCGCTTCCGGCAAACGGCCTAGCTCACCATCCCCAAATCGCAAATGAGCGCGTCCTTCGTTATCTATCTCCGCGACAAAATGTTGGTCAGTGGTAAGACTGGAAAACAGATCGCCCTGGGCGCGCCATTTCGCCTTGCCCGCTATTGTCGGATCACTGGTGAGGCGAATTTGTGGTAAGGCTTTGCGCGGGTCTTGTTGCAAAGCGCGTGCAGCAGGTAAGCCCGACGCCAAAATTTCGCGGAACACGAGCGGAGCCTTTTGCAAATGTGGATTGAAGCGAGCCGAGATGATTGCCCTGTCAGCTAATTTGCCTGCGCACTCGCAACTCTCAATGATTTCTTTTTGTGGAACCGCCTCCAGTTCTTCTTCATCAAGCTTCTGGCCGTGATCAACGAGCAAGACGTTGCCGCGCGCGACACTGATGTCATAGATGATCTCGCACTGGGGCGGCGGGCCGAGCGTCGAGAGGCAGAGCGTAAACGGCAGCGAATCGGCAGCGGCCCACACAATTTCGACGATGGGTTGGTCATTGAGCGGGTCAACATCGGCCTTGACATCTGTCAGCCGCACGGCGTGGCGATGCGCAGGGTCAGCATCGGACTCGGCGCCCGTCTTTGGCCCGATGACCTCTTCAAAGATCAACACGTCACCCACGCGGAGATACAGCTTGGGCGTCGGGCGTGGTTCGGTCTGCATCGGAGCCTTGTCCTGATCTTGCGCGGCGTAACCTTGCGGTGACGGGTCGCACGCAGGCGGCGGCGGCTCTGACTTCTCTTTAACTAGCTCGCCAATCAACGTGGCGGTCGTCGCGCCGCGCTCCAAACAGCACTCGTCGTCACCCCAAGTGTAAAAGCGAAGCGGGTTGTGAGTTTTATAAAGCCGAATGGTTTCGCGGGTGAGCGGCTCGAAGGTTTCATAGCTGCCCGACGCGACGTGGTCTAACTCATCCTTCTTTAGCGCCACGCCTGCGGCCTGCATCACATCATCAAGGCAGGTTACGAAGAACGTATCGTCCGGGTCGAGTAGCAAATCGCTCTCAGTCTCAATCGTCACCCACGTGCGCGCGTTGCAGCCTTCGTGCATACGATAATCAACTAACCGCGCGTGGCGCTGCACTGAAATCCGTTGCCGTGCTGTACCCAGGTAAGCTTCGGTCGCGACGGCGTCCTGGTAGTAACTGAGATAATCGCCGACGTAAGCCAATACCTCAATCAGCGCAACGCCGAGGTCGGGCACATGGCGCTCGCGCCAATCCGGCATGACCAGCGCCATCCGATCCAGAATCAATTGCCGAAAGCTCGCATAATCTTTTGCCAGATAATTGATGTCCGGCTCGGTGCGTTCGACCGGCGGGCATTGCGACTCGATCTTGCAATCAAGGTCGCTGGGACAATCCACCTTGAAGCTGAACTCGATACTTTCGTAGCGCGGGTCGAAGGCGGGATGTCGCTGCGGGTGGCCTTGTGTGTCGCGCGCGACGATGCGCAGCGTGTAGGTGGAGAAATCGCCCGGGCGGTCAACGACAACCTCCAGCGTGTCGTCCAGTTCCGGTTTGTCGGAGGATTCTGTCTCTGCGCTAAGCACGCGGATGTTGCGGATGCGCCGTCCGCCTTCGATCAGCACATTATCCTTGCCGATGCCTTGCGGAGCTTTGCCCAGGAAATGAACGGTGAGAGTGCGCTGATCGTCTCCGACCTGGAGGTCATCCAGCCCGAAGTACCGCGGTTTTTGCCGCACTTCTTCACGGCGTTTTTCACTCCGACAGATTAGTTGGGTCATACGCTGGTACTCCTTGTGAAAGTATCGGTACGGGTTTGCTGCGTGCGTCGCACCACATAGCGCAACTCGACGCGCAGTTCCGCGTCGTAGCTTGTGACTTCTAGTTGTTGCACTTCGATCAGATCGCCGAGCCATTGCTGCAACCCGGCCTGCACGGTGAATTGCCGCGCGGCGGCCAGTTCCGGGCTGTTGGGCGCGTAAACCATTTGCAACAAGCTGCTACCAAATTCGGGCCGGTTGACCCGCTCGCCCGCGTT
>JANMKB010000042.1:0-3054 GCA_031371805.1 Blastocatellia bacterium
AGGGACTGGTGAATGAGTTTGTTTCCGCGTGGCATTTCGCCTGACATTAAATTCTTTGAGTCGCTTTGGACAGTCGGAATCTTACACAAAATGACTTTGGCTGTCACTATCAAAAGTGGCAATGAGGAAAGTTTGCGCAACCATCTTTCCACTATTGATACCATAGCTAATATTTATAACACCTGAAATCCGCTGTCCGTTTTTGGGAAATAGCCTTCCCAGCAGCGAACATCGTGCGCCATTTGTTTTTTTCATGAATTGCATTATATCCTGATAAATCAAGCTTATCCGTTCTGGCACGGCGTTTGGTATAGAAGCAGCGGAGAACACTATGGATGTACCCAGAGGCAAATCGGTCGCACGGAATAAAAAGATCAAGCGCATCATTTATGCCATCATCGCGCTGGCAGCAATTGGTGGCGTCAGCGTTGCTTTATCTCGGCTCAAACCTGCCGCGCCTGGGGTTGAAAGTGGCACACTCTGGCCGGGAGAAGTCAGGCGTGGGGAAATGCTCAGACAAGTGCGCGGTATTGGAACGCTGGTCCCGGAAGACATTCGCTGGATTCCTGCGGTGACCAATGGGCGCATCGAAAAACGTAACGTCAAGCCGGGCGCAATGGTCAGAGCCGATACCGTCATCATCGAAATGAGCAATCCTGAATTGAAACGTGATGCGGTTGATGCGCAAACGCAACTTCGGGCTGCCGAAGCCGAATTAGCCAATCAAAAAATACAGCTTGAAAGTGGACGGTTGAATCAACAGGCCCAGGCCGCCGGCATTCGCTCTGATTATCAACAGGCAAAGTTGCAATCCGAACGAGACGATATCCTGGCGAAAGAAGGCCTGGTTTCCGATTTGAATGCGAAGCTCTCGCGGGGCCGCTCAGAAACGCTGGCGAACCGCGATTCCATTGAGCAAAAACGTCTGGATATTGCGGGCGATGCGATCAAAGCCCAGGTTGCCGTGTATCAGGCACGGGTGCAACAATTGAAAGCTTTGGCTGATCTTCGCCTGAAACAGCTTGATTCATTGAAAGTTCGCGCCGGCGTAAATGGCGTTGTGCAGGAAGTCGCCATTCAGGACGGGCAACAGGTAATACAGGGAACAAATCTGGCGCGGGTAGTTGATCCTTCACGCCTGAAAGCCGAAGTCCGCATTGCCGAAACGCAAACCCGCGACATCGTGATTGGGCAACCCGCGCAAATTGATACGCGCAACGGAATTATCGAAGGCAAAGTCATACGGATTGCTCCCTCGGCGACGCAGGGAACAGTGATAGTTGATGTGCAATTGCTGGGTGATTTACCCAAAGGTGCACGACCTGATTTGAGCGTTGACGGGACGATTGAACTCGAACGCTTGAAAGATGTGCTGTATATGCAGCGTCCGGCTTTCGGTCAGGAAAAAAGCCAGATCACCTTGTTCAAGTATTCACCCGATGGCAAAGAAGCGCTGCGCGTTCCGGTCAAGCTGGGGCGCAGTTCGGTCAGTACCATCGAAATTCTTGAAGGCCTGAATGTCGGCGATAAAGTTATTTTGTCCGACACCTCGCGATATGATGCGGTCAATCGGCTGAAGATAAATTAAGGACAGTTCGCAGTGGTTAGTTCGCAGTTCGCAGCAAAGAATCACCCCGTCGCTACGGCTCCGGGTACCGTACCGCAAGCCGGAGCGAGCCGGGTTTACACTTTGATTTCAGGTACAGTACCGCGAGCCGTAGCGAGCCGGGTTTTCACTTTGATTTAAAAACCCAAAAAGGAACACGAAAACGAATATGGCATCTTCCACCCAATCGTTGCTAAAACTCGAAGGCGTCCAAAAGGTTTTTTATACCGATGAAGTAGAAACGCACGCCCTTGATAACATTCATTTGGAAATTGAAACCGGCGAGTTTGTTTCCATCGCCGGGCCTTCGGGTTGCGGCAAATCTACGCTGCTTTCGATTCTCGGTTTGCTGGATTCACCCAGCGATGGAAATTACTGGCTCAATGGCAAATCGGTTGATGGCCTCAGCCTCTCCGAACGGGCGCGGATTCGCAATCGCGAAGTCGGTTTCATCTTTCAAAGTTTTAATTTGATCGGCGATTTGAGCGTTTATGAAAATGTCGAGTTGCCCCTAACCTATCGCGGAATGCCTGCGGCTGAGCGTAAAAAGAATGTGACCGAAGCGTTAGAGCGGGTCGGGATGGCGCATCGTGCCAAGCACCTGCCATCCCAGCTTTCCGGTGGTCAGCAACAACGTGTCGCAGTTGCGAGAGCGATTGTCGGCCAACCCCTGATTTTGATGGCGGATGAGCCGACTGGAAATCTTGACTCCAAAAACGGCGATGCGGTGATGGAGCTGATGCGCGAATTGCACCAGGGCGGTGCGACGATTTGCATGGTAACGCACGACCAGCGTTTTGCCCGGCATGCGGATCGCACAATTCATTTGTTTGACGGCACAATTGTTGAAGAAAGCAAAGGTTTATAGCGATTTCGAGATTCGGGAGGGCACATCGTTTCCGATATAATACTGCGAGCCATAAGTGCCAGTTTAAGTGCCAGTCGAAATAAACTCATAGTCTTACTGTTCCTTCTCCAGGCTGAAATCCGGTAACAGGCGTTGCAACCAGACAACGCCCGCGTTGGGAGTCCGCTGCAAGTGCGCTTGCCAGCGCGGCGGTTTTTGGCGGCAGGTCTTGCAGCAAGTCGGCAAAAATGGTATCCAGGTAGCGAGAAGAAGACAGTTTGGCAATCGTTTTTTTTACACCTGCTGATTCCAGCCAAACTCCTTCCTCTGCAACTGATCTTAAAACTTACGCCTTACTCTGGCACTTATAGCTTCAAAGCTGTAGCAACGAGTTTATTTTTTATTCGCTGTGAGGAGCAATTATGCCTTCCGAAAACGATTTCACGATTGGTATTGAAGAAGAATTTCAGATTATTGATCCCGAAACGCGGGAATTGCGTTCGCGGGTCAACGAGATGATGGATGAAGGCCGGATGCTGTTAGGCGAACAGATCAAGCCTGAAATGCACCAGTCAATGATCGAGGTCGGCACAGGAATTTG
>JANMKB010000108.1:0-3783 GCA_031371805.1 Blastocatellia bacterium
CAAATTATTTTTTCCATCTTCGTAGTAGTTTCCATTACTTCTCCTGCGTCAATACTAAAGACCAGGTAATCTCAACTTTGTGATAAAGCGCTTACTTAATTTACACTGTGACGTTTGAGTCCCGAAACTTTTTCCCTTCAAGTTCTCGCGTCAACAGCCACGTATCATATAATCGTTGTCCAAATGTCCAGTATGATAACACAGTCATCAGCCAAATCGTGGCCGGCATTTTGTTCAAGGCCCAATGCGTTGAAGCAGGCCAGACCGTCAGCGAACCGATGATTAACAGCACGACTCTTTCCGGGCGCCGAAAGAAACCAACATCCATTTTCGGAAGAATTGATTCAGCGCGCGCACTCGTATAACTAATCATCACTGAACCAATTAATGCGGCGCCGGTTAAGGCGGCATAAAGCGTGCTGTGATATTGCGTGTCACGCGCATAAAAAATAATGATGCCTAAAAAAACTACCATGTCTGAAAGGCGGTCCAGGCTGGAATCAAGGAACGCACCAAAGATCGTCACTCTGCCGGTTTTGCGGGCGACGCGTCCATCCAGCATGTCAAAAACGTTCGCCAGAATCATCACCAGGCCAGCATAGAAAAAATGACCGAAGCCGTATAAACATGCAGCCCAGATATTAATACCCAGCCCGATCAGCGTCAGGAAGTTAGGGTCAGGATCGAACCGCACGAGCATGTTCACGATGGCATTCAAAATTCGTGTACAAACTTCTCCGATATAAGTCCCAAACATAACGATAAATCTTTCTGTCCTGAATTCTGAGCGACTGTCCTGAATCAGGCAAAACCAACTTAATATTTAGTATTTCTGCTCACTGTACGAGATTAATATTTCCGCTTCTTATGATATGAGCCACGATGATTTATGTCAAGAATTCTGCCTTTAACAAACTTCTCCGGCACCGCATATGAGCGGCGCTCAGCAATGGCTTAATAAAATCTGCTGTGCTAGACTACGACTTTATTCAGACTTGCTTGACTTGAAATTATTTGCATTAATTGTTTGAATTAACTGAATGCCGCCGCCTTCGCACATTCCCGGTATCGCGGCTTTTTTACAACTACCAAGAAAATGTTTTGTATCAATTGTGGGGGACAAGTTAGCGCGGAACTCAGGCACTGTCCGGCTTGCGAAATGCCCCTCTCTGCCACCCAGCAAACCAGAATCACTACTGATACATCAGTGACCATGGTTTCCGGTACACAGCCTGAGATGGAAACGGTCAGCGCGGAAGTTTCACCGCCCGAAAATAAGCTTGAAGCTGGTCGTATTCTGGGTAATCGCTATGAAGTTCGCCAGCGCATCGGTAGTGGTGGAATGGGAACGATTTATGCGGCCCGCAGAATCCATATCGGCGATATTGTCGCCGTCAAGGTACTCCGGGCTGAGGTGGTCAATGACGCGCAATCCAAAGAGCGTTTTCAGCGCGAAGCTCGTGCCGCCGCCCGATTACACCATCCGAATGCCGTCGTCATTCATGATTTTGGCCAGGACCCTGATGGCTTAACTTATATCGTGATGGAATTGTTGGAAGGCCCCAGCCTCCGCGAGGTGATCAGTGAAGAGCGGGTGCTCCCACTACCCAAAGCTGTCCGCATCATGAAACAGGCCTGTGCCGCCATCGAAGCCGCGCACCGCCTGGGCATCATTCATCGTGATATAAAACCCGACAATATTACCCTGCTGGATTCCCACGATGAAGCAGAGCATGTCAAAATTCTTGATTTCGGAATCGCCAAATTATTGCTGTGGACTTCTGATTCGCCATCCGAAGAAAATACCCTGACCCAGGTGGGAACCGTTATCGGGACACCCACTTATATGTCGCCTGAACAATGTCAGGGAGAGCCGTTGGACGCCCGCTCGGATATTTACAGCCTCGGCATCGTCCTGTATGAAATACTGACCGGAGTGCAACCATTTACGGCTAAAAATTCGACGCAACTGGTCATCAAACACGTGACGGAAAAACCTCGTCCGCTCACTGATCTGAGGTCTGACCTGCCAACCGAAATCGAACGTGTCGTGTTGAAGGCGCTGGAGAAAAACCCGGAAGATCGCCAGCAATCGGCACTGGATTTGTCCCGTGAATTAGAATCAGCCTTTGCCAGTCAGAATCAGCCCACAGCGGTTGAGCCAAGATTTACTGTGCCGGTCGAATCATCCGGCGACGCCAAACACAAATCCGATACCATTATTCGTGAACGTTCCCGGACGCCGATGTATGCAGCACTCGCCGTCATTGCTTTGCTGCTTTTTGGTGGCCTGGGCTGGTGGGCATTTTCACCCGCTCCTAAAAAAACTGTCGTGAATAAACCAAATGACGTGCCAGCCGTATCGGGCGTCGCGGCGGCTTTACCACCAGAGGAACAACCAACCGCGAATCCCGCTCCCAGTGGCCCGCCTGATCCGCCGCCAGGCATGATCCTGGTTATTGGCGGGCAATTTCAAATGGGACGCGATGATGGCGATGATATTGATACACCTTCGCACATCATGCAGGTTAAGCCTTTTCTGCTTGATAAAACCGAAGTAACCAACGAACAATATAAAGCTTTTGTGGTAGCGACCGCACATTCCGCGCCACCCGCCTGGAAAGACAAATCCTATCCTGAAGGACAGGACAAATTCCCCGTCACCGATGTCACCTGGGAAGACGCTTCCGATTATGCAAAATGGGCGAAAAAACGTTTGCCGACTGAAGAAGAATGGGAATATGCTGCACGTGGCAATGATGGTCGTCTTTATCCTTATGGCAAAGAGTTCCAGCCCGGCCTGGCGAATTTAAAAACGGATGCGACTACAGCGGGCAAGCAAAAAGAAAATCTCTCGCAGGTGGGCAGTTATCCCGAAGGGCAAAGCCCGCTTGGAGTGCTTGACATGGTTGGTAATGTCTGGGAATGGACTTCAAGCAATCTGAAGGCATATCACGGTGGCAAACTGCCCGCACAGGAAGGCTACCAAAATTTAAAAGTAATTCGGGGCGGATCGTGGAAAACGGATCCGAAACAGGCGACCACGACATTGCGTCGAGGTTGGCCGGCAACACACAATGACTGGCCGCACGGAATTGATGCCGATTATTCAGCCACAGGTTTCCGTTGCGCCCAGGATGTTCCCTAAATGTAAATGATGAAACTCACCTTTATTATTCACCCAACGCTATTATTTGCCGTTTTGATTTTGAGCCTGAGTATTTTTGCGCAAAGCGGAAGCGGCGATTTGCCGTCCGTTCCGAAAACATCAGCCAAAGCCAAACCAAAACCTGTTACCCGTCCAAAGACTCCCACGAAAACAGTTCCCAAAACAATTGTGGCGAAAGAGCCGACCAAAATTGACAAGCTGGTTTTTGATCAACTAATGGAAGGGAAAATTGATCCGCAGTCAGCCGGTCGCATTCCCCCGAACACGTATTATCAGGAATACAATTTGTCCGCGACCGAGGTGGATTTGTTTACGATTCACCTCCTTAGTCCCACGTCAGGGCTGAAAGTTGAAATCATTGATGCGAGTAAAAATGCGCTCCCGCTCAAATACGATGAGCATTCCGGCGAATTTCGTCTGACGACTTCCGGCGCGACTTTACCTGACAGCGGCGATTATCGCGTCCGGGTTATCGCCACCTCTAATACTCCCCTTTCGACGCCAATTTCGTATACGCTTAAGTTCAATCATACCGGCTTGACGGCGGCAGGTTATCAGGAACGCCTGACGCAAATCATGGAGGGAACCCAGGCGAACCGCCTGATGAACCTGAC
>JANMKB010000125.1:0-9341 GCA_031371805.1 Blastocatellia bacterium
CAACGAGAAAGCCAGAAAGTCGGTCATCGCATCGCGGATGGCGCGTGGACACCAGGACTGGTCATGAATCTCAAAGAGGTGGTATCGCCGCATGCCGTTCTAAAAAGTTCGGTTGATTTCGCTGCCCAACGCACGCAGCGATGGGCGGCATACGATTTGATTAGGCAGAACGGTTAGCCAATGAAGCGCAATGCCAGATACGGAATCAGGTTGAGGAAGAGGATAGCGAGTTTATAAAACACGATGCCGGCGAAATTGATCGCGTCGAATTGTTCGGCGGAGAGCCGGAAGACGCGGCCTGACCACCGATACAGCCATTCGTGCGGCAGAATGAAGAATAAACCCCACAGCGCCAGTAATACGAAGTTCATGAGTGTGCAATACAACAGTACCGTGCGTAGTTGCTCAATGTTCATAGCAAATTCCTCCTCAACAAGCGTAACGTAACCTGTTCAGATTGCGCTCCGCTTGCCAGGTTGTCAACGGATTGTGCCGCAACATCATTTGCTAGCTGCCATCTTTGCTCGCTCCGCGTTGATGAGTTGCTCCAGTGACGCTTTGAGGTTTGGGTTTATCGTCACGCATTGTTGAAAATCGCGCTGTGCTCCCGTGTCATCGCCTTGCCGCAAGCGCACCAGACCGCGATTGCAATGGGCATCGGCGAACTGCGGATTGAACGTAATGACTTGATCGTAGTCTGCGATAGCGCGCGCGCATTCGCCGTGTTCGCGCCAAATCTGCGCGCGATTGAAGTACGTGATATACAACGCGGGTTTCAATTCACTGGCCCGTCGGTAATCAGCTAACGCACCATCCACATCGCCGTTGGCATGTCGCACTAAACCCCGGTCACCGTACGCTTCCGCAAAGTCGGATTTGAGTTTGATGGCTTGTGTATGATCGGTAATCGCTCCGGCAAAATCGCCCATATAGTATTTGGTGACGCCGCGATCACTCCAGATTTGGGCGAGTTTTGAATCTAGTTTGAGCGCGTGATTGAAATCCGCCAGTGCACCCGGCAAATCTTTTTTCTCCATTCGTGCAACACCGCGATTGCCCCAGGCTTGGGCGAGACGCGGCGCAAGCTCAATCGCTTTTGTGCAATCGCTGATGACACCATCCCAATCTCCTTTGAGATAGCGCACTCCAGCGCGTTCCACCCAGGCCTCCACCATCCGCGGATCAAGTTGAAGCACACGGTTGAAGTCGGTCAGCGCGTGGTCGTAGTCACCTTTTCGATGCCGGGCTGTGGCGCGATTGTAATATGCGCCTGCACCGTTTGGGTCAGATGCAATGGCGAGATCGAAATCAGCGATGGCAAGGTCATATTCACCTTTGGCAAACCATTTATTGCCGCGTTCAATATACGATGACGCCGTGGCCGCACGGAAGTTTTGGGATTGTGCCTGTGCAATTGTCGCAGTCAGAACCAGAAGCATGATAAGTCGAAAGTAGTAATTCATAGTGTCCCCCATTTTGGTTGGCTGTTTTATCGTTAAAAAAGCTTCGGACCAGATGGACAAGGCTTTGGCAGACAGGACTGAGCAGAGCACCTGCCAAAGTCTCATCCATCCGGTCTGAAAATTCTGTGGTTAGCGCGGCGGCGTGATGTTCTGGCATTGCCCCGGCAGCGGTTCGACCTTGATGCGCACGCCTTTCACCGTGGTGCAGCCGCTGAAGACCAGATTGCCGTTGGCATCGCGTTGCTCGCCATTTGCAACGCCGATATACGCATCTCTCCCGATAAGCCTGAACCTGACGCGCACTTTGAGTGTGCCCTGGAAATTTCCCATGGCATTGAACTCATCCTGCGTGAAGGTGGAGGCGAAGACATTACCGCCCAGGTGCTCCCAGACGCCGTGCTGTGGGCCGCTGAAAGGTCGGGTGCGGTCAGAACCAATGGACGCGCCACCCCGTGCAAAGGTACTGTGCGCGATAAAGGAGGGTGGTTGCGGCACGCCGGGCGGGACAACGGGCGTGACGGTCACATCCCACGAACCTTCCAGTATTTGCGCCTGCTGACAGCGCCAGTTACAACCTTCGTGAGAAGATTCTGCTTGAGCGGTATCCTGCTCGGTGGCTGATTGCGCACGCAGTAAGGTGGCGGAAATAATCACGAGTAACGTGAGCGACAAAAACAAAGCAAATTTTCTGTGGGTCACTGATTTCTCCTGGTAATAGTTCATAGCGTCCTTTTTCTTGAAACGTTTTATAACTTTTGACCATATATAAAGTGGCAAAGAAAAAAACGTTCAGGGTCGAACCGACGATGATCTGGCCTGACTGACATTGTTTCAGCCAGGTACCCGGCGTACAGTTACCAGCTCAGAGCAGCGTTGGTGGTTTGTGGCGCAGTCAGACCATGCCCTTGCGAGTGTCCTAATGTCCTGAATTGGAGGTGAATTATTTCCGAATTATTTCCTAACGCGGCTATTAGTAACGCCGTCATTCACTTCTATGAATTCGGACCCTTCCGCATTGATCGGGCGGAGCGTGTTTTATTCCGCGATAACCAGCCACTCATACTTACGCCCAAAGCCTTTGACCTGCTCCTGACGCTGGTTGAACAGGGTGGACACATCATTGAAAAAGAAAAATTGATGTCCGCCGTCTGGCCCGAAACCATCGTTGAGGAAAGCAACCTGACGCATCATATTTCTGTGCTGCGAAAAATTCTGGGAGAACATTCCGGCGAGCATCCGTACATCGAAACCATTCCCCGGCGCGGCTATCGGTTTGTGTCCGACGTGAAAGAATTAAATGGTGCGGGAGCGAAGCCAGTTGCTGAAGAATCGGCGGTTCCGGCCAGTACGAAGGAAATACTCCCGGCAGCGCTAAAGTTCAATTCTTCGGTGAGGGACACTAACTACTTTACGATTACCTTGAGCGTACTCGCTCTTCTGGTAACTATTTTTGTCGGTGTCGGATTCTGGCAACACCTGAGGCAGGAGAAAACAGCCACAGTTGAACAGCTAACGTTCAAGGGCGATTTTTACCTGAACAGGTTGACTAATGATGAGGCCAAAAAGGGCATTGAATATTTCAATCAAGCCATCGCTCTGGACCCGAACTCCGCCCCAGCTTATGCTGGCCTGTCGGGTGCCTGGATATTCCTTTCCGACATATATATTCCGCCGCGGGAAGCAATGCCCAAAGCAAAGGCAGCAGCGATGCAGGCTTTGCAGCACGACGAGCAGTTCGCTTCAGCACACGTTTCCCTGGGTCTTATTAAAATGCGCTATGAGTGGGACTGGGTCGGTGCTGAGCACGAATTTAAGCGAGCCATCGTGCTCGACCCAAAAGATGATGTAGCACATTGTCTTTATGGCGTTTATTTGAATGCGGTAGGGCGGTTTGACGAAGCCCGGACTGAAACGAAACGTGCGGTGGAACTCAACCCGCTTGAGGCTTTCAACCTTGTGGAGTTAGGGCAAACTTCTTATTTCCTGCGCCAATCTGAGCAAGCCATTGAGCAGTATCGGCGAGCGATTGGGGTCGAACCCAGATCACCCTGGTCGCGCATCCCGCTGAGCTGGGTGTATGAACAACAGGGTAAGTTTGCAGAAGCCATTGCCGAATTGAACCAGGCGAGCCAGTTAAATGACAATCCTCTGGTGCTGGCCTCGCTCGGACATGTGTACGCTGTCTCGAGCCAAGGCCGCGAGGCACAAAAAGTAATTGCAGAGTTACAAGAGATCGCCAGGCAAAGATATGTCTCGCCTTATGATGTCGCCACCATTTATGCCGGACTTGGTGAAAAAGAGCAGGCGCTAATCTGGCTTGAAAAAGCGTATGAAGATCGCAGCGGCAATCTGGCCTTGTATCTTAAAGTTGATCCAAAATTTGATAATCTTCGCGCAGACCAACGTTTCCAAGACCTGTTGTGGCGCGTCGGGCTGAATTAACAGGTTGTGAACAGATGAATTCTGACCTGGACAAGCACCACCTTAACTGAGGGGCTGGCGGCAAATTCAGCACTTTCTTCTCAGCACTCGATACTTTCCTCGCCAACTTCTGCTTAAATACTGCCGCAACTTTTCAACATTTACTGGCATCATTCACCAACTCCGCTTATCATTATCATTCCCGCTGGTTTGACCATTCGATCATTTTTTTGGAGTCCGAAATATGAAGCACAAAATTCAAGGTAGTGTTTTTGTCCTCGCTATTACCATCGTTGCGGTAGCTTTCACTTTGCATGAGTTGCCAGTTGCCGCGCAAAAGAAAGTAGATTTCAACCGTGAAGTGCGCCCGATTTTTTCGGACACCTGCTTTGCGTGTCACGGGCCAGACGATAAACAGCGGGTGGCAAAGCTGCGCTTTGATACGAAAGAGGGCGCATTTGGCAAGCAGGGAGTGATTGTGCCCGGCAGTTCGGCTACCAGCCGTTTGATGAAACGCATCACGTCCACTGATCCTGAAACGGTGATGCCGCCGCCGTCATCAGGGCATAAGCTGACCGCGCAGCAAATTGATACACTCCGCCGCTGGATTGATGAAGGCGCGAATTGGAGCCAGCATTGGGCGTATCAAACGCCGCTCCGCGCTGAACTTCCGAAAGTGAATAATTCTGACTGGGTGCGTAATCCGATTGATAGTTTCATTCTGGCTCGCCTCGAAAAAGAAGGCTTGAAACCTGCACCCGAGGCTGACAAAGCAACACTACTGCGACGTGTAAGTTTTGATCTCACTGGCCTGCCGCCGACCACTGCTGAGGTTGATACTTTTCTGGCTGACAAATCTGCAAATGCCTATGAAAAGGTCGTCGAACGGTTGCTGGCTTCGCCGCATTATGGCGAGCGGATGGCGTTGCAATGGCTGGACATTGCGCGTTATGCCGACACGCACGGCTATCATATTGACAGCCACCGCGATATGTATCCCTGGCGCGACTGGCTGATCCGAACCTTCAATAATAATAAGCCGTATGATCAATTTGTTGTCGAACAACTGGCCGGAGATTTGTTGCCTAATCCAACGTTAGACCAGAAAATTGCGACGGGATTTAATCGCAATCACATGATTAATTTTGAAGGCGGCGCGATTCCTGAAGAGTACCAACTGGAATATGTCATTGATCGCGTCGAAACTACCTCCAACGCATTTATGGCCATGACGATGGGCTGTGCGCGTTGCCACTCACACAAATACGACCCGATCTCGCACAAAGAATTTTATCAATTCTCCGCGTTTTTCAATACCGTTCCCGAAGTCGGACTGGATGGAAAAGATGGCAATGCGAAACCGTTTTTAGCGTTACCAACCGACGCGCAAAAAGCTACGCAGGAGAAGTTAACAGCTACGATTAAAGCCAAAGAAAAAATCCTGGCTGACAAAGAAATTGAGCCATTTCAGAACGAGTGGGAAAAACAATATCTGGGCAAAATTGCTGAGTCTTCGCGTGATGGATTGATTGCGCATTACGAATTTGACGGCAGCCTCGCTGATCTTGCGGGCAGCTACAAACACGCCCGTCGGTTGCAGGGCAATCCTGATTTTCCCGGCGGGAAAATTGGCAAGGCTGCCAGCTTTGATGGCGATACGCAGGTCACATTTGGCAATGTCGGCCCGACGGAAAAATCAAATCCCTTCAGCCTTGCGCTGTGGTTGCGGGGCAATACAAATTTGCCGATCACGTTATTCCAGAAATCTGATAATCCTGAGACGCGCAAAGGCTTTGAGATTTTTCTGGATGATTACACGTTGATTGGCATCCAGCGCCGCGCTCCCAAAATTAATATCAGGTTGACGAATAATTGGGCCGAAGGCAACGCGATTTTTGTGCGCTCAAAAGATTTGCTTCGCATCGTTGACTGGGGGCATGTGGTCATTAATTATGACGGTTCCGGCAAAGCGGCGGGACTAAAATTATTTTTCAATGGTCAGCCCGCTGAACTGGAAATCATCAAAGATAACCTTACCGGCTCCATCGCAACCGCCGCTGATTTACAAATTGGCAACAAACTTTTTGGGCGACCATACAAAGGTCTGATGGATGATTTGCGTTTCTACAAACGTACCTTGAACGCGGAAGAAATGGAGCATCTGGCGCTGCATTATCCCATCCAGAGCTATCTTTCCGGCGTTTATGGACAGCGCAACAAAGAAGAAAAAGAAGCCGTGCGGGATTACTTTTTGACGAACAACGCGCCGGAAAATTTGCGCCGTGAATATGCCGAATTGAACAAGTTAAAAAAACAAAAGTCAGAGCTTGAAAAAGCAATTCTGACGACGATGGTAATGAGCGAAATGGATAAGCCGCGTGAAAGTTTCATCCTCGCGCGTGGCGATTACCGAAACAAAACCGAAAAGGTTACGCCCGGTGTGCCTGCCGTGCTGCCACCGCTGCCAAAGGAAGAGGGCAATAAACCTCCCAATCGCCTGACCCTGGCCAAATGGCTGGTTGATCCTGCGCATCCGCTGACTGCTCGCGTCGCTGTTAACCGCTACTGGCAAATGTATTTTGGGTTGGGGCTGGTGAAAACTGCGGAAGATTTTGGCTCGCAGGGAGAACCGCCGGTGCATGCCGAATTGCTGGACTGGTTGGCGACTGAATTCATCCGCACAGGTTGGGATGTGAAGGCGATGCAGCGGTTAATTCTAACTTCGGCAGCGTATCGGCAATCATCAAAAGTCACGCCGGAACTCCGCGAAAAAGACCCGGAAAATCGGTTGCTTGCGCGTGGTGCGCGTTATCGCCTGCCGGCGGAAACGCTGCGTGACTCGGCGCTTGCCGTCAGCGGTTTGATGAATCCTGAAATCGGCGGCAAGAGCGTTTTTCCCTATCAACCGCCGGGCTTGTGGGAAGAACTGGCGTTTGGCGATGGCTTCACTTCGCAATCGTATCAGCCAGGCACGGGCAAAGATTTATACCGCCGGAGTATGTACACTTTCTGGAAACGCACGGTTCCGCCTGCTGCTTTCAGCACCTTCGACGCGCCTGACCGCGAAAAATGTTTGGTGCGTCGCCCCGTCACCAATACGCCGTTGCAGGCGCTGATTCTGATGAATGATCCGACCTATATTGAAGCCGCCCGCAGCCTGGCGCAAAAGGCAATGACGAGCAGTAAAGATGCAAATAGCCGCATCGCTTTCGCCTTCCGACAGGCAACTTCCCGTCCGCCTTCAACGCAGGAATTGCAGGTTTTGCGTGAATTATTCCAGCAGCAATTGACAAGATTTCAGCGCGACAAAAAAGCTGCCGGTGATTTGCTGAAAGTTGGCGACTCAGCCTGCGACCCAAAGCTGGATGCAATTGAGCTGGCCGCGTGGACGATGGTGGCAAGTACGATTTTGAATTTGGATGAGACAATCACGAAGGAATAAAAAATTGTGTCTTCAAGTTTTTAAGAAAATGTTTTCCATGAAGTTACACAAAGCAGGGCGAAGCGGCGAAAGGGCGCGAACATGACTTGAGCGCCCTGTCACCCCGTCGCATCTTCGTGGGTGAGCAATTCTTTCTCTTGTGGAGCTTTATTCAGCCTTAAATCCTATGGAAGCAAATAATGCCCAGCCATAAATCGCCGTGCAATAAACCCAGTAAATTGTAAACAAAATATGGGCTATCGTTTCAAAGCGTTTCCCGCGCCAGAGGGCTGCGTCATAGACAAACAATTGTACAAATAAGCGAATCGCCCAGAAGCCTGCGAAACCCGCCAAAATTACCTGCGCCAGCGAATTCTTTGCCAATAACTCGGTGGTAAAAAAGAATGTCAACGCGCCAAACATCAGCACGACCAGCGCGATAAAAAAGGTGTGAACATACATTACCTGGCGGTTGAAAAGTGACAGCAGCGCCATCTCTTTTTGCCAGTCGAATCGTTTGGGTAACACTACGTGAAAGAGCGCGAGGAGCATCAGGCTCAGGCCAATAATTTTCAGGTGCAGTGAAATATTCATTATTTTTGTAAACAAAAAGCGCTGACAAACGGGGTGATTTTGATTTCCTTGACGGAGCCAAAATTTGCCAGCCTGATGGCTGTCAACCAATCGTTATGCGTGAGAAAGTGAAAGAAGCCTGGCCCAAAAGCCAGGAAGTTTGGTAAATCGCGCAGATGCTCTACGATGATTACCTGACTACCAATTTTTAGCAGGCGATAAACCTCACGCAGGAAACTGACTCTGACTGCTTCAGTGCGCAATTCGTGCGCGGCAAAAAATATAAAGACGGCATCACAGACTTCATCAGGAACAGGTAGCTGGCGGAAATCTGCCGGGATTCCTGCCAGTTCGGGGATGGTGATTTTTCTGGCTCGTTTGATCGCCGGTTCCGTCATGGTCGCGGGATCATAAATATCCAGAATCTGATAATCAGAGTCTGGATAGCGTTGCCTCAGCAACCGACTGGTTTCATCCAGACCCGCATGAATATTGATCCATTTATCCGGCTCACGTTTAAGCAATGCTTGCAGCCAGGTCAGCCGATACAGTTTTGAACGGTCATAAACATAATGAGAAATTATCAGCGAAGCGCTTGACCAGAACACGGTTGCAAAGATTGCCAGGCCGAGCAGGACGCGCCAAAGATTCCCCAAATCAAATGTTAGCCAGAGCAGAATTCCTCCCGCACACAGCACGCACGCAACGGCATAAAATGTCCAGTTATACTGCAAAATTTGTTGCGCACCCTGATATGGAGAGCGGTTGATTTGATAGCTCATTGACTTGAAATTTGTTCGACGATGCCGCGTTCCCAGCGATAAGGAATATTCGCCACATAAAAAGCACTCGCTAAAATCGGCTCAACTCCACGAAAACAGGGCTGATTGAAGAATGTAGTATTTTTCACTTCAACGTTGACCAGTTGCGGGTGCCATTCTTCGCGCACGCCCTTGATGATGATGACGGAATTGGTTGCCTGCTCGTAACTAAACGTGTGCGGCAGCGGCCCCGCAAACCGCAAAGCATCACGTTTGTTTTTGAAGGGCGAATTAATTGGCAGGGTTTCAGCTTCGCAGGAAATATTAGCACTGACTTGTAAATCAGCTTCGGCATTGGGAGTGGAAATTTTTATCTCAAATTGTTGTTCCCCTGGCCGATTAATTTCCACCACAGCCTTGCGATAATTGTAGCTGGTCATCAAATTACCCAGCTTTGTCATCAGGAATTTATCGGTGTCGCTGCGAATAATTTTCAACCCGCGCAAATTTCTTCCGGCTTTATTTTGGTAGCGCGCAAAAATTCGATACCCGGTCAAAAAGAAATCCTGCCCCAGCCAGGCGGGCAAAAAATGCGGACGCAATTGTTTGGTTTGCACCATCGCAATCGCCACAAAACCATAGTCACCAAAAGTGTCGAGCGTCATCTCTGGTGGCAGCAGCGGCGCCAGAATTTCGCGTGGC
>JANMKB010000163.1:0-42863 GCA_031371805.1 Blastocatellia bacterium
GCTGGACGATTATCTGAAACAGTATGGCATCGTCGGTATTTCAGAAATTGACACACGCGCCCTCGTGCGTCACATCCGCGAAAAAGGCGCGATGCGGGCTTGTATCTCTTCCGTTGACCTCGACGAAAAAAGCCTGATCGCCAAAGCACAGGCGGCTCCATCAATGCTGGGACGAAATTTAGTTGATGAAGTCACGTGCGGAGACAGTTATGAATGGTCAGAAAAAATTGATGCGCAGGGCGGAGAAAAATTGCCCTGCACAGAGAAACTCGACGAAGCCGCCGTTCATTTTACCCCCAACGAAGCGCTGGAAATGAGCGGCACAATCAACACCGAACCCTTTCATGTAGTCGCTTACGATTTCGGCATCAAGTATTACATCCTGCGCTATCTGGCGGCACTTGGTTGCCGCGTGACCGTAGTCCCAGCACGCACTTCAGCCGCCGATGTAGTGGCGCTAAATCCCGATGGAGTCTTTTTATCAAACGGCCCCGGCGATCCGGCAGCGTTGCAACCAATCATTGACGAAATCAAAAAGCTGGTTGGCACGACGCCGATGTTTGGTATTTGTTTAGGGCATCAGCTTTTGGGATCAGCCTTTGGCGGCACAACTTTCAAATTAAAATTCGGACATCGCGGCGGTAACCAGCCGATCAAAAATACGCGGACAGAAAAAATCGAAATCGCCGCGCATAATCACGGCTTCGCAGTTGATCCGAACAGCCTGAATCAGGACGAAATCGAATTGACGCACTGGAACATTAATGACCATACCTTAGCCGGAATTCGTCATCGGACGCTGCCTGTATTTTCTGTGCAATATCATCCCGAAGCCGGCCCCGGCCCACACGATTCCGCTTACTTGTTTCATGAATTTATTGGCGATATGAAAGCATACCGCGATGGCGTGAAGCAAAAGGGGCAGGGACAATAAAAATTATTGGAGAGCTAAAAATTCTTGTCAGGATTCTTTGTCAGGTTTATAAACCAGAGTAAAGGCGGAGGAACATTCGATGGACACAATTGAATTCAAGACACTCTTCAATTTCCTGGACTGGCTCTTTCCCGTAATATTGTTCGTTCAGGAGCTACAAGCTTTTTCCCTAAAAAAAGACAGCGTACTCAAGCGGTATCATCTGTCAGGCGTGTTGCTTGCTGTTTGGCTGATTATCAAAATAGGTGCAAGTCATCCATTCAACCAGACCATTTTTACGGGACTGTTACTATTTTTCCTGATTATCATTGAATTAGGAATCACGAAGAAGCGGTCACTGATTAGATAAATAGTTACTTTGATTTTTTGATTTTGATACTACCTGCACAAACATCTCCTTCCTGTACACCATCTGTCCATTGCTTCAATTGCTTGATTCTCGTTTTCAAAAGTTCGTTCATTTCCTCGCAACGGCACATTTTATTGATTGAACCGTAAACGGCTGGAGAAGGGTCAGGATAGTGAGATTCTATCTGTGCATCCGAGAAGGCAAGCCACGCACGTTGTGCTGCACGAAATTTTGTAATGAACAATTTATCGTTACGATATTCAACCAGAATTCTTTGATAAAGTTTGTTCAGTTGCGCATCTGATTTTTTATAGCTCGCACAAAAATCTTCGTCAGACGTTGCCTGTGGCTGTACGCTGCGATTGAATCCAAATGCCAATAACAACACTACGAACAGAATAGCTTTCATAAAATTCCCCAGAGTACTTTTTTACAAATCATCAAAATAAACCACGTGGGCGCTGCGCCAGATACTTGCCGGGATTGAACCGCGCACAGCAGGCGTAATGAGGATTTTGAATTCGTCATCGGCTAAGGTGGGCATTCGGTCGAGCAAGCTCCATGCGGCTAAATCGCTCCTCAGCTTTTCATCTTTTTTCGTTTGCTCAGTTGGCGCTGGCGTGAGCGGCGCAATTTTTGCCAATTGTCGCAGCATCTCGTAGCGGTGATCGTTATCGCGTCCAAAGTCTGAATCATAATCGTTGAGAATCATTCTGACCTCGGCACCTTCGTCCAAAAAATGTGTCAGCAAACTCGCGGCAAAGGTTACGGCCCGCTCAAATTGATCGTTGAAGTTGGGCGGCTTTTCTTTGCCTGCTTCAGCTTCAGGAGGGCTAACAGCTTGCCCTATATCAAACGCATCCAGCGCAATCGTCACGCGCCAATCGTCATCACGCGTAAATTCGCGCACCATCAATCTCGTTGTTTTGGCGGTCGCTTTCCAATCAACGTAGCGCGGATGATCGCTCGGCACATATTTACGAATCGCATACAAATCGCTGCCCGTGCCTTTCAACTCGCTTTCCATTTGCCCATGCGTGAGCGGCAGCAAATGATAAGAATCGTCGAGCGCCTGGGGACGCGGATAGACGACAACTTCGCCACTGGCTTCGACAAACCGCCGCCGTTCCACAAATCCAAAGGGGAAGCGTGTGCGCACCATAAAGCCGCGCACCGGATAAACGCCGCGTTTGTCGAACGTACGGATGACGCGAATTTTGGCTTTGGTTTTGGCGGGCAGGATGGGGAAAAAAGCCAGGTCGCCAAGCGATTGTTCATTAACGCCAGCAGTCTTTTTTGCTTTTTTCAAAGCTTTACGATTGGATTGATCGGTCGCCGCAATGGTCAGCGAAAACGAAGGCATCAACCGCTTTTCGTTATTCAGCGTGACTTCCAAATGTGTCGGATCACCGGCGAAAATATGATCGGGAAAGCGCAATGCGACGCTGACATTGCCGATGCTTAACCGCGAAGCGACGCCGGAAAGCACCATCGTTGCCATTAAAGACGCCAGCACCATGTACAACAAATTATTTCCGGTGCTGACCGCCGCAATCGCAACAATCAAAATGAACGCGCAAAACAACCAGCCCGCGCTCATCACATTCATCGCCAAGCCGGATTGCAAATACTCCAACCGCACATTACGCGCCAACCTCGGCACAACGTAAAGCATGATCCCGACGGATAACCCAAGCGCAATTTTTGACGTGAGCGAAGCCATTTCGTAATCGCCCGTTTGTGCGGCAGCAGCGGAAATAAAAGCCATGCCGATGGCGCTGCAAATCAGCAGGAAAGAGATGAGGAGAAATTTGACGAATTGTTTGTCGCGGAAGAAATTCATGGAGGAAGCAAAAATCAAATCGGCACAGGCACATTTTTCACAATTTCGGTCAACACGGCATCGGCCTCTTCACCCTTCCGCAGGCGTGACGAATAGCGCGAATTGATGATGATGCGATGGCTGAACACGGGCACGACTAAACGTTTGATGTCATCGGCTAAGCAATAATCACGGTCTTCGGAAAGCGCATAGGCTTGCGCCGCACGATACAACGCCAGCGAACCACGCGGGCTGATGCCCAGATCAAGTAATTCCGATTGCCGGGTCGCCGCAACAATTTTCATCAGATAATCAAGCAATGAATCGTCAACCTTGACGCGGCGCGCTTCGGCCTGTAAATCCATCACATCTTCGGCACTCATTACCGGAGAAATTTCGTCAATCGGATGCCCCAGCGTTTGGCTGCGCAAAATTCGTTTTTCGTCCTCAGCCGCCGGATAACCCATTCTAATGCGCATTAAAAAACGATCAAGCTGAGATTCAGGCAGCGGATATGTGCCGTGATGCTCAATCGGGTTCTGGGTCGCCAACACTAAAAACGGGCGCGGCAGATCATACGTCTGATTTTCAATGGTGACGCGGCCCTCAGCCATCGCTTCCAGCAGGCTGCTCTGCGTTTTCGGCGTCGTGCGATTGATTTCATCCGCCAGCACAATGTTGGCGAAAATCGGCCCCGGTTGAAAATCGAAGCGACTGGTTTGCTGATTGAAAATTGAGACGCCGAGAATGTCCGAAGGCAGTAAATCGCTGGTAAATTGCACGCGTTGAAAGCTGCAATCCAGAGCGCGGGCGACGGTCTGCGCCAGCGTAGTTTTGCCGACGCCGGGTACATCCTCAAGCAACAGATGTCCGCCCGCCAACAGCGCCACAACTGCCAGATGGACTGCTTCCTGTTTGCCTCGGATAACGGTTTCGATGGTGCGTTGCAAATCCTGCAAACGCGCAGTGGTCGTGGTGCTGGTAATCAAGTTGACTCCGCGAAATCTAGTGGATAATTCAAAGGGGCGAGCAACAGGCTAAAATCTTTGCCTGCCTGTCTTGACCAGAGGAATTTAGCACAAATCTTCCAGCAGCGGCAATCAAGTAATAAATCTGAAAAGTTGTTTTCTGTGGGTTGCCAAATATTCCAGTGGATTGCCAACTGTTCCACCAGCTTTCCCAACCTTTACATTCTGGCAATACACGGATGAAAATGCTGGTGATCAACCCCATCAGGTTCCAGGGATTGGACGCTGTGACCGCAATAAATTTAACGGCGATATTGACGGACTGAAACGACTTTGGGGAATTAGTTAAATAGACTTGTTGCGATGAGAAAGAGCTTGTTTTTCCTGGACTTGCCTCTTTTGGCAGACATTGCTAAAAGAGCCTTATGAAACTACAAATCGCCGACCTCAGCACCGAACGAAAGGGGCGTGCGACCACAGGTACGACTCCCGCCAAGTTGGAGAAGTTACGCTGTTTGGTTACGACTAGCTCCGTGGAACTCTATGGTCAAACCGTAGCATAACGCCTGGCTGAGAGTTGCCAGACGCCGAGCTTACAGTCCGAGCAAGAGTTACGCTACTTTACGTTGTGGAGCTTGAAAGCCGGGTTGACTTATGACCTCCTGGGCTTCGTTGGCGGTTTGGATGGTTCCAATGCACAACGCAATCAACAACCGCTTTACAGGTTCTGGAACACGCGTTAGTGGCGGCGCAAGGTTTCCCCGCACGGACTTTTGCCAGTGCGGAAGCGTTCGCCGCTTACTTCCAACAAGAGGAAGAGGGCGTCGAGCAACGTGTGCAACGCCCCTGTCAACACGCGGTGCAAAAGGATTTTTACTCAGGAAAAAAAAGTGCCACCCAATCAAAGCCCTGGCGGTGAGTAACGCGCAACGGTTCCGCTTGTCCTGGAGCGAGTGGGGGCGTGGGTGCTGTTTCTACCCCCGTATTCGCCTGACCTCAATCCGAATACTGCTACCGACCAGCCCGACTACCAAAATTTTCTTGGCATTACAGCCGAAAATTCTTTAAAACCTAATCCTGTTGCAAAATCAAAACTTAATGAACTTAAAGAACTAATGATTTGGCTATTTGGAAGTAAAGCTGAAAATAAACAGCCTGTTGTAAAAAGCCAGAATCCCGATTTAAATCGTTTACGAGAGGTTATCAGTCAACCCAGGGACTTAGCTGCTTTACGGGCGGGAATTTCTTTAGACAGATCGCATGAAATTGCAAGAGGCGATCAGCAAAGATTTGAGGATGCAATCATTAGAGCTAAAGATGATTTAGTTGACGCTAATGGAACTGTAACTCTTGGCTATAAGGGTGATGATGAACTATATAAAACAATCAAGGAAATCGCTAAACTTGTTCAGAATCTAACTGATTCAATAGAAAAAAAGCGAAAATAACCACAGCCAATAAATATGCCATCCTTGCCTTTGCCCGATGAACCGACAAATGAATTAAAGCTTGCCGATTGGCTTGAAATTTATGCACTGATTTCTCAGGATGAAAACGCTAGCCTTAGAGATTTAGAAAAAGCACTAAAGGTTTCTGCTGTTTTTGAGGCACAAGGGAGAAATGCGATTGAGGAAAAATGCCTGGAAGTTTTCTCTGAGTTGGCGCAACGCGTAATTGCTACAGGAGATGCCTACCCTTTTTTCCAATCTCCTGAATCTGATCCGATTCATACACATTCACGCCTTCTGTTTTCGCCTTCGCAATTTTACTCATCGCCGCAGCCACAGCACGTGCTTCGATGGCGCCATATTTTCTTAATCCGCCGATTAAGAAAAACGATAAGGCTTTGGCTACTGGTTCGGCAAGGCGTTCGCCTAAGCGGAATTCGGAGCGTTCTCCGAGCAACAACGATGGGCGAAAAATGCTGACGCTGGTGAAATTCAGCGCGGAGACTGCGGCTTCGATTTCACCTTTGACGCGGTTGTAAAAGACGGGAGATTTTGCGTCGGCTCCGAGCGAAGATACCAGCAAAAATTGCGTAGCTCCATTGCTCGCGGCAAGCTTTGCGGCTTCGTGCGCGTAGGTGAAATCTACCTTGCGAAACGCTTCCTGCGAGCCTGCTTTTTTGATCGTGGTGCCGAGGCAACAAAACATGTCATCGGCTTTCAGCAAATGCGCAAACTCCTGTAGCCGATCAAAATCTACGCTGTGCTGCGTGAGTTTGGGATGCGTCATTGGCAATGGTTTGCGGACGAGTGCGATGACTTGATCGTAAGCGTCGTCGCGCAAAAGTAAATCGAGGCAATGCCCGCCCGTAAGGCCGCTGGCTCCGAGTAATAAGGCTGTTCGCATTTAGTTTCCCTTAAAATCAATGTAAGCTACTCAACTATTCTGACTGCGAGATTGATTATGAATAAACCAATCACAATTACAATTATTGCTCTTATCACCCTGCTGAATATTTCCGTTATGGCGCAAAAAATTGATTATCCCAAAGCAAAAAAAGTTGACCAGACTGATGATTATCACGGCACGAAAATTAATGATCCGTATCGCTGGCTGGAAAATCCCGATGCGCCGGAATCACGTGCATGGATTGAAGCGCAGAACAAATTAACATTCGGATTTCTTGCGCAAATTCCTGAGCGTACAAAAATTAAAGATCGTCTGACGAAGCTCTGGAATTACGAAAAATATTCTGCGCCGTTCAAGGAAAACAAGCGGTACTTTTTTTACAAGAACGATGGGCTCCAAAATCAAAATGTCTTGTACACAACGGACTCGCTCGAAAGTACGCTGCAAGTTTTGCTTGATCCAAACCTGCTTTCTAAAGACGGCACGGTAGCCTTGTCAGGAACGGCGATCAGTCACGATGGAAATTTAATGGCGTACAGTTTGTCTTCCGCCGGATCGGACTGGCAGGAATGGAAGGTGCGTGACGTTTTGACAGGCAAAGATTTGGACGATCATTTGCAGTGGTCGAAATTTTCCGGCGCAGCCTGGACGCCTGATAACAAAGGCTTTTATTACAGTCGCTACGATGAACCGAACGAAAAAACCAAGCTCGAAGACGCGAATTATTTTCAGAAACTTTACTACCATCGTATCGGTACGAAGCAATCCGCAGATGCGCTGATTTACGAACGCAAGGATCAAAAACAATGGGGCTTCGGCGGCGCAGTCAGCGAAGATGGACGATATTTAATCATCAACGTTTGGCGGGGAACTGATCCGAAAAATCTGTTATTTTATCAAGACCTCAAAACGAAAAATTCAAAGGTCGTAGAGCTAATCAAAGACTTCGAAGCGTCATATAGCTTCATCGGAAATGATGGCGCAGTCTTTTATTTTCGGACTGATTTGAAAGCTTCGCGCGGGAAAATTATTGCGATTGATACGAATAAACCTGAGCGCAAAAACTGGAAGGAAATCATCGCGGAATCCGCCGAAACCATTGATGGCGAAAGCGGCGTCAGCTTCGTCAACAATCAATTTATTGTTCCTTACCTGAAAGATGCGCGTTCGCAAATTAAGATTTTTGAAGTAGGCGGCAAGCTCGTTCGTGAAGTCGAATTGCCGGACATCGGTACGGCTTCGGGTTTTGCTGGCAAGCGCAAAGATAAGGAAACATTTTACGCTTTCACCGGATTTACTGCGCCGACTACGATTTATCGTTGTGATTTGGTAACGGGGAAATCTTCAGTTTTTCGCGCTCCAAAAGTGGATTTCAATCCGAACGATTACGAAACGAAACAGATTTTTTACGCCAGCAAAGACGGGACGAAAGTGCCGATGTTTATTACTCATAAAAAAGGTTTGAAGCTGGACGGGAATAATCCGACTTACCTTTATGGCTACGGTGGATTCAACGTTTCGCTGACTCCGGCGTTCTCGATTTCCAATTTGGTTTGGATGGAAATGGGCGGCGTTTATGCGCAACCGAATTTGCGCGGCGGTGGCGAGTACGGCGAAGACTGGCATCAGGCGGGAATGAAATTGAAAAAGCAAAATGTTTTTGATGATTTCGTCGCAGCGGCGGAGTGGTTGCTTGCGAACAAATATACTTCAACTCCGAAGCTCGCAATTGGCGGCGGCAGCAACGGCGGCTTATTGGTGGGTGCCTGTATGACGCAACGCCCTGATTTATTTGGCGCGGCATTGCCTGCGGTTGGCGTTATGGACATGTTGCGCTTTCAAAAATTTACGATTGGCTGGGCCTGGACTTCGGATTACGGCTCATCTGAAAATGCTGAAGATTTCAAAGCGTTATTCGCGTATTCGCCACTGCACAACATCAGGCCAAACACGGCGTATCCGCCAACGATGGTCACAACTGCGGATCACGATGATCGCGTCGTCCCGGCGCACAGCTTCAAATTTGCTGCAACGATGCAAGCCGCGCAAGCCGGAGCGAATCCAATTCTGATTCGGATTGAAACGGATGCCGGACACGGCGCAGGAAAACCAACAACCAAAGTTATTGAAGAAGTTGCGGATCGGTGGGGATTTTTGGTGAAGGTTTTGCAGATGAAATAATAGGGCGGTTCGACAAGGCTGCCAGCTTGTCGAACCCCTGGCACAGTAACAGCTTGTGATAAAAACTGCGGGGCCGTAAATCTACCGACAAGCTGGCAGCCTTGTCGAACATTTTCAAAAAACTAATTAAGTCCGAAAAAATACATCAACTTTTTCACGACTTTCCATCTGCAATTTTCCCTCCGCGACAGCCAAATCCAAATGCGCAATGGATTCTGAAACAGCCAGAAAGCGCGTCATATCTTTTACTTTAGGAAACAGCAAAAAAGACAATTCGTGACCATTGATGCCTGCTTCAGGCACGAGGTTCACGACTTTGCTTTGCCGCTCATTCACATGCCGTAACAGACGCGACAAATATTCTTCGTAATCAATCACATCATCGCCGTGCGAAGTTTTGAGCAGGGTTGGCGCAAGTCCGCGAATTCTTTCCAGGGAAGCGAGGTAATTTTTTAGCGCGGGAAATCGCCGCGAAGAATCACGCGGGTCGGGATTTAAAACCGGATTCGGTGTGATGTTTTTGAGAATCGTATCACCTGCCAGAACAAGGCGTGTGGCTTCGCGCAACAGGCAACAACTGCCCGGTGTATGACCAGGTGTGTGGATGACGCGCAGCGAACCCGTCGCAAAAATAAATTCGTGGTCATCACGATAAGAAGCGATGTCTGCGACAGCATCAGCATAGCTTTTTACTTTTGCGTAATGCCCTGTCATCTGTTCATTTTCGGCGGACGGAGCGCCGGCTCGTTCCAGCAAATGCGGATGCACGCGAGTCCTGCCCTGCCCCGTCAAATTTTTCGCCTCCCACTCATGAACATACACACGCGCACCCGAAGCCTGCTGCAAAAATCCGGCCAGCCCGCAATGATCTTCGTGCGTGTGCGTGAGGATAATGCGCTTGATGTCTGTCAGTTGAAAACCCAAATTGCTGAGCTGAAATGTAAGCGCGGCGATGGCTTCATCAGTTTTTGGCCCCGTGTCCACCAGCGTGAGCGGATCATCCACAAGCAAATAAACATTGATGGGGCCAACAGGAAATGGAGTGGGGATAACAAGTTTTTCAATACGCATAAAATTTGAGCCACAGATTCGCACAGATTGACCTGAATGTCATCCGCGCTAAGCTGTGGCTCAAGGTAATTTAAAACTCAAATCTCAGCCCCAGCCGCATCGTGCGTGCTTTCAAGGTTCGGGAAGGAACTAGAAAAGCACCCAAACTGTTAGGCGCAAAATCCACATACTCCGCGCCGAAATTAAAGACCGTAGAATTGAGCGGATTGAAAACTTCGACCTGTGGCGTAAGTTTGCGATGCTCGCCGAGATTGAACAGGCGCGAAGCTCGTAGGTTCATTGAGTGCAGCATTGGCCCACGTCCGGCATTGCGCGGCAAATTCCCAACAGAACCAATTGTGGGAAGTGAAAAAGCTGCGACCAGATTCTGATCCAGTGTTTCACTCAAGCGCCGCCAGCCGAGTTGATTTGTATTGCCGCTGAAGTTCGGACGATCCGTGCCGACATCATCCAGATTGCGATCATTGCCGCCGATGCCGAGCGTGAAGGGGCGCGATGAACTCATCGTCAAAATTCCGGCCAGATTTATGTGACCCAGCGCCGGCGGAAATTTGTAGGAACCGCTCAGCGCAAAACGATGCCGGGCATCCAGCAAACTCAAGGCTCGCTCGCGGCGAAAATCACCGACGACAAGCGGCGATGAAGTATTGACTACGCCGTCGTCAATCAGTTTGCTGAACGTGTAAGCTGCATGAATAAAGGCGCGTGACGTGATACGGCTGCTGAGCTTGAAATTGACACCGTGATAATAACTGTTGCCACGCGACTGTAATTCCTCCACCTGCGTCAATTCAGGATTCGGGCGCAGTGTGCGAACGGCAGCCAGGGCCGCACGAAAAACACTGGTGGCGCTGCTCGTGGATTGATTATTCAATCCAAAGATCACCACTGTTTTACCGTTTTCTTTGATCGTTGCGCTTGAGGTTTGGCTCAAATTAAAACGCGCAATATCGGCATTTCCCGTTGTGCTAATCGGGCGGAGCTTTGTCCCTGGATCAATTGCATTGTTGAAATCACGGGAGGTTAAATACGCCGTAAAATCAGTGAAGCCCGTTGGCAAACGCGGAGCATTGGAATTTGATTCGCGCCATAAATGCGCACCGCGATTAAAAACATACGTCACATCAACTGAAAAATGTTTTGCAATTTGGCGCTCAAAGCCGAGCGATGCCTGATAGCTTTCAGGAATACGAAAACCTTTTTCCAGATGACGCACAAAGGCAGATTCTTTAACTCCGAATTGCGCGACACGTGGATCAGCCGCCGACAAAATATTCGGAAATTTAATTTCGGTCAATAAAGATGCGGCTGCCGCGTTGTCAGTATCAACCAGTAATTTATTTGCGGTCAGCACATAATCATCCAGCGTGTGCAACAAAGCACGGTTATAAAAAATTCCGTAGCCAGCGCGAATGACAGTTTTGCCGCTCGAAAACGGATCCCATGCCAGCGCAATGCGCGGGCCAATATTGTTGCGGTCGGCAAGAATCGTTTCGTTATCCCAGCGCACACCGAACGCCAAAGTCAGGTTTGACCGAAGCCGGAAATCATCCTGAAAAAATATTCCCCGGTAAGTGTTGCCTAAATTTGAAGCTGTCAAAAAGCGCTGCGTGTAGCGCGAGAATTTCCCCGCTAAAAAGTCTGCCGGAGACGCAAACCGAAAGGTTCCTGTGACATCGCTCAAATCTTCAAAACGGGAATGAATAGAGTGAATGTCAACGCCTGCCCGCAGGCTGTGCGAGCCGAGCAAATAGCTGAATGTGTCCTGCACCTGATAGCGATCTTCGCGGCGATTAGTACCGCTGAGGTTGCTTGAGCCAGCCGTGAGTGTACCGTTGCGGGTCAGCGAATTCGCATTCGCGTTACCGCTCACATCACGCGGATCATCAATGTCAATGATGATGACCGGGTTTTGATTCAAGGGTGCATCAGCCGGAGCCAGCCGCGAAAATTGAAAGCGCGCCTGATTTACTGCCCGCGAAGAAATCGTGAAGTTGTGCGCGACCGCGAAGGCTTCACTATTGCGCCCTGTCGTTCGCAAGGTATCAAGCAAGCGCCTGCCGCCGGGAAATGATCTTTCATCGCGTTGCCGGGCCAGAGAAAAAATCGTAAAGAGGTTGTGTTTGTCGCTGAGGTTGAAATCATTCCGCATTTGCAAAGTATGCGCGACACGCGGCGTGGTTACCTGTTGATCGAAAAATCCAACGGCGGCTCCGCCATTGACCGTTGCGGCTTTGCCATTTTTATCGTAAGTAATGCTGCCAAGATTTGCGCCGTTTGGTGGCGTTAACGGAAAAGCTGAATTCGCGGCAACCGGAACCAACGCGGCAATATCTGCGTGATCATAAACGTTGTCATATTCGTAAGCGGCAAAGAAAAATAATTTTTTACGAAGCAGCGGCCCACCAAAAGTAAAGCCTGGATTGTGATTCTGATAGGGCAGGCGGAAACCACGTGTTGGGTCTGAATTGCGCGCATACGAATTTGCATTCAGGGCTTCGTCACGAAAATAATAAAAGCCTCGACCATGAAAATTATTCGTGCCACCGCGCAAACGCAGATTTACGCGCCCGCCGGAAGCTCTGCCATATTCGGCAGAAAATTGATTCGTGATGACCTGAAATTCTTCGACCGCATCAATCGAAGGCGTAAATCGTTCTCGCGCTCCGCGATCATCGTTGTTGTCCAGCCCCTCAATCGTCAGATTATTTGAGAACGGAGTGCCACCATTTAGCCCAAAAACTCCGGCTTCTTCGGGCGTAGAGCGAAAGCGGTCTTTGGTATCGCCTTCCGCCAGTTGGCGTTCATCATAGGCTGGCGGAGCGGCACCTGGCAGCGTAAAAATCAGGTCGTTAATGTTGCGGCTTTCAGTTGGCAATTCGTCAATTTGACGTTGACTAAGCGTGTCGCCAACTACTGTCCGTTGCGTGTCAATCAGGACTTGATCGTTGACGGATTCGACCGTTATCTGTTCATTTAATGCGGCCAGTTCAAGTCTGAAATCACGGCGCACTTTGCTGCCGGCAACGGCTTCAATGTTGGCTTTCACGGTGCGAAAACCATTCACTTCAATTTGTAATTCATAAATTCCAGGCAACAATGAATTGAAATGGTAGCGACCTTCCTGATCGCTGGTTGTAATTCTTTCCTGGGCAGTCGAGTTTGATTTGAGTTTGATTTGTGCGTTGATAATTGGTTGTTGCGCACTATCAGTTATTGTTCCTTCAATTGAAATATGGTCAAGATCATCGGCTGAAACGTTTGTGGCTACGATAAGGCTGAGCAGGCAAACACCAATCCAGCAGACGATAAAACTACGTGGCATAGCTTATCTCCTGTTTTCTTTTTCTACTTCACCCTTGTTTTGAACTACGAGACCTGACGACTTTAGTCAGAGGCAGAGAGGAGTAAAGGTTACAGCGGGAAAAGTGATCGTGCAAGAGCAGTACGATTGATAAACCACAGCAGACGCAAATAAATGTTCCTGCAAAACAAAAAGCGCAGGGAAAATTCCCTGCGCTTCAGCAGCCTGATTTGGTCTGCTTATTTTATTTTATCCCGCGAGCTGAATCCGGGTTTTGGCGCGCTCAAGTTTTAATTCAGCGCGGGCGGCATCAATTTCGCTCCCGCCTGACACGCGTTTTTCAGCGCGTCCTAATGCCGCTTTGGCGCGTTCGACATCAATATCTTCAGGCTTTTCGGCGACATCTGCCAGCACCGAAACCTGATCGCCTAACACTTCGGCAAAACCGCCGCTGACGTGCAATCTTTTTTGCTCGCTGCCCTGACGATAGGTCAGGATGCCCGTCTTGAGTTGTGTAATCAGTGGTTCGTGATCGGGCAGGATGCCAAGTTCGCCGGTCAGTCCCGGCAGGACGATTTCGTCAACGGATTCACGCAGCGCCAGTTTTTCAGGAGTGATAATTTCGAGGTTGATTTTATTTGCCATGAGTTGGTTTCGAGTTTTGAGTTTCGAGTTTCGAGGATTCGGAGAAAACTCTTGCTTTCTCGAAACTCAAAACCCGAAACTCGAAACTGCCACTTACATATTTTTCGCTGCTTCGAGGACTTCCTCAATATTTCCCTTCAGGTAAAAAGCCTGTTCGGGAATGTCATCATGCTTGCCGTCTACAATTTCACGGAAGCCGCGAATCGTGTCGGCAACGGGCACCAGTCGGCCTTCGAGGCCGGTAAACTGGGCGGCGACAAAGAATGGTTGCGACAGGAATCTCTGAATTTTGCGCGCACGCGTCACTGTCAGCCTGTCGTCTTCGGACAATTCGTCAATCCCCAGGATCGAGATAATGTCCTGCAAATCTTTGTAGCGTTGCAACACGCGCTTAACGTCCTGAGCGCATTTGTAATGCTCTTCACCAACAATACGCGGATCAAGAATGCGGGAGGTTGAAGCCAATGGATCAACTGCCGGATAAATTCCAAGCTCAGAGATTTGGCGCGAAAGCACTGTGGTCGCATCAAGGTGAGCAAAGGCTGTGGCCGGAGCCGGATCGGTCAAATCGTCCGCCGGGACGTAAACTGCCTGCACTGAGGTGATCGAACCAGTTTTGGTTGAAGTGATGCGCTCCTGCAATTCGCCCATTTCCGAAGCGAGGTTCGGCTGGTAGCCCACCGCGCTCGGCATCCGTCCAAGTAGTGCAGACACTTCTGAGCCTGCCTGAGTGAAGCGGAAAATGTTGTCCACAAATAACAATACGTCCTGACCCTGATCGCGGAAATATTCGGCGACGGTCAAACCTGATAAGGCTACGCGAAGACGCGCTCCGGGAGGTTCCGTCATCTGACCGTAAACCAGCGCCACTTTGGATTTGGTAAGGTCATCATCGTTGATAACGCCAGACTCACGCATTTCCATCCAAAGATCATTGCCTTCACGGGTGCGCTCACCAACGCCTGCAAACACGGAAAAGCCGCCGTGCGCTTTCGCAATGTTGTTGATGAGTTCCATGATCGTGACGGTTTTGCCGACACCTGCGCCACCGAATAGGCCGATCTTTCCGCCCTTCAAAAACGGCTGAATCAGGTCAACCACTTTGATGCCTGTTTCGAGCATTTCAAGTTCGGTTGACTGCTCATCGAACGTCGGTGCGTGACGGTGAATCGGATAACGAGTTGTATAAGTAACGGGGCCGAGTTCATCTACTGGTTCGCCAATAACGTTGAGGATGCGCCCCAACGTGCCGTTGCCGACCGGAACGGTGATTCCTTCGCCGGTATCAATCGCTTTCATTCCGCGCACCATACCATCCGTTGGTAACATGGAGACTGCGCGGACACGGCCTTCGCCGAGGTGTTGTTGCACTTCGCAAATCACGTCAATTGGCGTGGGCGCGTCAAAGCCTTCGCTGGTGATGCGCAACGCCTGATAAATGGGGGGAAGAGTGGCAGTTGAAAATTCTACGTCCACGACCGGGCCGATGATCTGGACGACTTTGCCAATGTTTCCGCCAGTATTACCGTTGGTACGGGTATCGCTCATACGCTCGCTTACTCCTTAAAATGGTCGCTTAAAACAGACACTGGTTAGTTGATGAAATACTGCTAATTTAAAGCGGCAGAGTTTACACGATCTAAAAAATTATTGCCAGTAAGTTCAACTTCATTATTCAAATTCCCGTGACTCCGCCAATTGACGTTTCCGCCCAGGGTTTGTTAGTATCACCGCTCGCTGACGGGTTTGACAATTCGGGCATATAACTCAGTGGTAGAGTGCTGCCTTCACACGGCAGAAGTCACAGGTTCAAATCCTGTTATGCCCACCATTTTCTGCCTTGCAAGAAAGCCGCCTGGGAATGAGACCTGCGCGGCTTTCTCACTTTAATGCAATATGAGACATTCATCATTACTTGACCGCAAACGCGCCGCCCTCGCCGTCATTGATATACAGGAAAAATTTCGCCCGGTGATGCCAGGCTTTGATGAAATCGCGCAGCGTATCGCGGTGCTGGTGCAGGGCTGTAAATTGCTGGGTGTGCCAATCATCGTGACCGAACAATACCCGCAAGGTCTGGGTCGCACAGCCGCAGAAGTCGCAACGCTCTTACCTGAAGACAATGCGCCGATTGAAAAGCGGTGCTTTTCATCGTGCGGAGTGCCGGATTTCGATTTGCAATTCCGCGAAAAACATATTGAGCAGATAATGATCGTTGGTATCGAAGCACATATTTGTGTCAGCCAAACGGTGCACGATTTACTAAAACTTGGCTATCAGGTGCATTTGATTAGCGAGGCAATTGGCGCACGTTTGCCGCATAATCGAGAAGTGGCACTCAGTAAAATGCAGAATTCCGGGGCGCTTATTTCATCCATCGAAATGGCTTTATTTGAAATGATGAAATCGGCGGATGCGGCAGAATTTAAAGCGGTGCAGCAGTTGATAAAGTGAAAACCCTGATGAATCGCGTGACTCATCAGGGTTAACGGTAGACTGTTGAGATTGACTGTGGCGGGCATCTTTGCTCGGAAAGCCAAAATCTTAACTTTTCTGAACGAGAGGACGACCGTTTAAGTCGCAGTCACCTCACTGTGTAATCTACTCATAAACTTTAGACCACCTCCTTTCTCAGTGTTAAGTTACATTCTAAAACTGAGATATTGTGGTGTCAATAAATAATTTAAGAATATCTTGTGGTTTTTGCATGACTAAGGATGAGGCTCGTCAGCAGTTCCGGGAAATTATTCAGTGCGAAGATTCAGTTCTGGCGCTCGACCACGCAGCATTGCTGATTGCGGCGGAAGATTATCCAAATTTAGCTATCGAAGATTATCTGTCACAGCTTGATACTTTGGCAGAAGAATCGCGCCAGCGCATGACGGAAACTGAACTGCATCATCCGCTTGATTGCACGACGGTTTTGGCGGCGCATCTTTTTTACGAAGGGCGTTTCAATGGCAATGCGGGAAATTATTACGATGCTCGCAACAGCTTTCTGAACGAAGTGATTGATCGTGGCAAAGGGATTCCAATTACGCTGTCAGTAATTTTTATCGAAGTTGCCAAACGGCTGGGCGTAGAACTTTTTGGCGTTGGAATGCCCGGTCATTTCATCGTTAAATATGCGGATGAAGGACAGGAAGTTTTTTTCGATCCATTCAATGGTGGAAAAATTTTGACCAAAGATGATTGTCGGCAAAAAATCGAAGCGATGTACAACAATCAGGTGAAGTTTAATTCCTCTTTTTTACAGGCCTGCACAAAAAAAGAAATTCTCAGCCGCATGCTGCAAAACCTGAAAGGAGTTTATTTCAATGCTTCAGATATGAACAAAGCTTTGGGAGTGATTGAGCGTTTATTGCTAATCAATCCTGACGCAATGATTGAACTGCGTGATCGCGGGTTGGTGTGTTTTACCTTGAAAAAATATTCGCAGGCACGCGTTGATTTGGAGGCTTATTTAAAAGCTGGTCCGCAGGCTGAAGACAGAGACAGAATCAAAGAAGTATTAAATGATTTACGGCAACGACAAGCGCGTTTGAATTAAAAGCAGGTCGTTATTTTTCAGCCCATAATGCCGAGTTTCGATAAATAATTTTCCCGTCAAAGACATTCAGCACGACGCGGGTCTCATGAATTTTCAGCGGATCAATTTTGAAGATGTCCTGCGAGAGAACAATAATGTCCGCTAACATTCCTGGTGCTATCATTCCTTTGAATTTCTCCTCAAAAGAAGCATATGAACCTGTGACCGTGTACGCACGCAATGCCTGATCAGAAGTTACTCGCTGTTCAGGAATCCAGCCTCTCGGCGGATTTCCTTCAATCGTGCGGCGATTAACCGCGTTGTGTAAACCACGCATCGGATCAACGCTGATCGTGGCAGGCCAATCGCTACTGAAAACCAGTCGCGCTCCATTTTTTTGTAATTCGTGCCAGGGAAAAGCGCGTTTTAGTCGTTCATCTCCGACGGCCTTCGACCAGACATCTATCGTGTCGGGATCAGCATGAATCGGCTCCATTGAAGCCAGCACGCCAAGCCTGGCGAAGCGCGGAATATCCCTGGCAGAAACCGTTTCGATGTGCTCGATGCGTGATCGCAGGTCGGGCTGCTTTACTCCTTGCCGAATTTTTTCATAAGCATCCAGCGCCATTTGCACCGCTTGATCACCAATCGCGTGCGTGTAAATTTGGAAGCCGGCTTTTGCACACCGCGTAACCAGACCATTATAAATTTCAGCCTGATAAGATGGCTCGCCCTGCAATTTTGGATTGTCGCTATAAGGTTCGAGCATTGCCGCCGTGTGCGATTCAATCACGCCATCAAGAACAAATTTTACGGCTCCAGCTCGCAGCATCGGATTGCCGCGATATTTTTCTTTAAGCGAAATCATCTGTGTGAGCTTTTCATCCGTCAGCATTTTCCCCATTGAAAACGCGATAGAAGCCCGCAAGGTCAATTCGCCTCGCGCCAGCAATTCCTGATAAAGCGCGAGTTCTTCGACACTACCACTGGCGTTTTGAATACTTGTGATGCCAAGCGAAGCCGCGAGTTTCATTCCCTGACGTAAGGCTTCGAGTTGTTTTTCCTGCGAAGGAGTAGGAATTAATTTTCGGACCAAGCTTTGTGCGCCTTCTTTGAAAACTCCTGTCGGCTCGCCTTTTTCATCCCGCACGATTTCCCCAAAGCCATCAAACTTTGTAGCGCTCGTGATGCCTGCCAGTTCAAGCGCACGGCTGTTTGCCCAACCTGTATGCCCATCATAAGCACGCAGATAAACAGGACGATCTTTAATGACCGCATCCAGGTTGGCGCGGGTCGGCAATCGCTGACCGGGGAAAGACGAATACTCCCAGCCTGCGCCTGTCAGCCACATTTCGTTCGGATGCTGACGAGCATATTCGACGACGCGGGAAAGCATAACCTCCAGCGAACGTGCGCCGATGAGGTTTATTTCCGTCAGATCAAGGGAACCACCCAGAAAATGTGTGTGTGCGTCGTTGAAGCCCGGCGTGACCAGACGACCACCCAGATCAATGACTGTTGTTGCTTTGGAAATCAGCGATTTGATGTCAGCATTTTTTCCTACGCGCACAATTTTGTTGTCACGAATGGCGATAGCTTCCGCCCACGGAGATTTTTCATTGCCAGTCCAGATGCGACCATTGAGCAGCACCAAATTAGCCGTTGCTGAAGTCCTGGCAAAAACTGAAAAGAGGCCAGAAAGGGTAAGAAAAACAAAGAGTATGGAGATAATACGCGACAATATTTTCATTGCAACCCGCCCGAAAAATTTCCCTAAAAATACAACAAGGCTGGACATCAGAATTCTGACATCCAGCCTCTTCATTAATGTGATCGTTATATAAAAACTTATTTGGCTGCGGTCAGCGTATTGACGTGACTGGTGAGTCGGGCTTTGTGACGTGCCGCCGCATTGCGGTGGATGACGCCTTTTTGAATCGCCTTATCAATTTCGGAGACCGTTTTAGGTAATAATGCTTGCGCACTGTCGGCATTTTTCGCCGCAATGGCAACACGCAATTTTTTGATTTCACCGCGCAGTTTGGTACGTCCGGCAGTGTTGAGAGCGTTTCGCTTCGTATTTTGACGGTCACGCTTTTCTGCTGATACATGATTGGGCATTTCTAAATTCTCCTCAGATTACTATAGATAACTATTTCTGCTTCAACGCAAAGGGGTGAGTATAGGGATCACGCCAAAACATGTCAAGCTTGCGTTAATAGTTGCATTTTAGTATCATCCGCGCCGTTTTGCCCCCGCCTCGTATTTGCCCCACAAAGAATCTTAATGCCTGGTTCCAACTAACATAAACATGAGTCCAGTCACACATTTTCTCATCGGTTGGGTAACTTCAAATTATGGGCAATTAAGCGCCCGCGAACGAGTAGCGATCACACTTGCCGGAATTGTACCAGATGTTGACGGCTTGGGAGTCGTAGTTGATTTCCTCACCCACGATGAAAAACTAACTCTCTGGTCTAAGTATCATCACGTCCTCGCGCATAACTTAGCGTTTGCCTGCCTGTTCGCTGGCGCGTGTTTTTTACTTGCCAGACAACGATTGAAAACAACCTCACTGGCTTTGCTAAGTTTTCATTTGCATCTGCTGTGTGATCTGATTGGCTCGCGTGGGCCGGATGGTTATCAATGGCCTGTTCCATATTTTTTTCCTTTCTCAAAACCTGGGAAATTACCTGGCAGGGTCAATGGCAGCTCAATGCCTGGCCTAATTTCCTCTTTACATTTTCAGCCCTCGCGCTGACTTTTTACTCGGCCTGGAAACGCGGATTTTCACCGCTCGAAATGGTTTCCGCCAGGACGAACGAAGAGTTGATCAAAAACCTGCGGCAGCGTTTTTTCAATCCATGTGGCTAAATGTATGGAAAAGAAATAGTTGCGAAATTTCAGTCGCAATGATAAACAATCTGTTTGCAAACTTCTTGCAAACTCGTTCTTCCATATTTTCAGGTAATTTTTAAACCCCCAAACTCCCAAAACTGGAAAACGAAAGTTGAGGACAAACAAATGGCTAATTCTTCAGGAGCAACATCATCCAATTCTTCTGGCAATTCTTCCGGCGCACTGCTGATGCCGCGCATGGTCACGGTGGCCGCAGTCCAGGCCACACCGGTTTTTATGAGTCTGGAGGCCAGCCTGGCTAAAGCGCTTAATTTGGTCACCGAAGCGGCCCTTAAAAAAGCGCAACTGGTCGTCTTTCCTGAAGCGTGGCTGCCTGGTTATCCCGCCTGGCTTGAGTTTTGCCGCGATGTTGCCGTGTGGAATCATCCGCCGGTAAAAAAATTGTATGCGCACCTGGTCGAAAATAGTGTCATCGTTCCCGGCCCAACGACAGAGACATTGTCTGCAGTCGCCGCTGAGCATCGCTTAACGCTGGTAATCGGCGTGATTGAGCGAGTGGCTGAGGGCGTGGGCAGGGGAACGCTTTATAGTTCGCTGCTGACCTTCGGCCCCACTGGTGAACTCATAAATCACCATCGCAAATTATTGCCGACTTACAGCGAGCGCCTGATTTGTGGCCCCGGCGATGGGCGCGGGTTACGGTCGGTCAGAACTTCGACAGGGCGGATTGGGGGGTTGGTGTCGTGGGAGCATTGGGCCCCGCTGGCACGTCAGGCAATGCATCAGGCAGGCGAAGATTTGCACGTTGCGGCCTGGCCTGCGATTGGAGAAATGGCGCAAATTTCCTGTCGGCATTATGCTTTTGAGGGGCGCTGTTTTGTGATTGCCGCAGGTTCAATTATGCGCGCGCGCGATCTGCCTGCCGAGCTTGAACCAATTGCCGAAATTGCCAATGATCCCGACAAGCTGATCCTTGAAGGTGGCAGCGCTGTCATTGGCCCGGATGGTAAATATATTGCGGGGCCGGCTTTTGATTATGAAGCGATTGTAATGGCGCGCATTAACCTCAATCGCATTCGGGAAGAAAGCCTGATGATGGATGTGACCGGACATTACAATCGCCCTGATTTATTTGAGCTAAAGCTTAAATCAGGCGATGTGGGAATAATTCAGGCCTTGCCAAACCCACTTGACGATTCGAAGCTGCTTACAACCCCATTGCCAACAGAAGATATTCCAAGAGAAATGATGCCGGATTTTCCAGAAAACCTGATGCAGCAACAACAGGAGAAATTGGCTTCCTAAAACTTTCTCAACCTAAAAATGTAAATCGCCGCCTGACTAATGCCAGGCGGCGATTCGTGTTTATACCGAAATAATTTGCGGACAGACTATTTCTTCGATTTGGCAGCTTTTCCTGCCTTACGTCCACCGTATTTGAGGACAACCAGTTTAATGTTCTGGCGACCAAAGCTTCGAGCTTCACGCGAGGAAGGCATCCAGACATCAATCTTTTTGCCTTTAATTGCACCGCCTGTATCGTGAACGGTGTAAACACCAGAATAATGCCCCGCCTTCAATTGCACAACGCTGCCAAGCGGCAAAACGCGTGGATCAGCGGCAATCACGCCGCGCCGCACATAAGTTCCCATTCTGGTACGACCACGCAGGCTATAAGCAGTGGCTTGAAAAGCGCGTGGCGGATCAAGCCCGACCAGGTCAAAATCAGCACCTGCATTGGTTGCTAATTTGGCAGCATTAATCACCGAGACTTCTTTTTCCAGATTGAGTCCCGGATTGGCCGGTTTGACGTTTGGTTCAATCGGCACAGGCAGTTTGACAGCGGTGGTTGTATTTAGAGCCGCAGATAATTCTTTCGTTTGGACTTGATTTTGGTTATTTAAGATGACTTCGGGCTTGGAACTGACAACCGCGTTTGAAGTTTTGCCTGGGACTTCTGAAGGTAATTTAGTGGATGTTTTCCAGGCTTCTCCAAGTGAATGACTTTGGGCGTATGCGCTGAAAAAACTAAAAGTGAGAAAGAACACGCTGGTGAGTGCGCGGGGGGAAAATAATTTACTACACATAATAAAAAAACACTCCTTAAAGATCCTATGTTTACTCCTTGATTATTGTTGTTGATGTAACTTCGTAACTAACGTCTCCCTCGATGCGGATCAAGCACATATTACGTTTATATTAATGTCTAAAACGTCTTGAGGGTTATTGCGTGGTATCGCGTTTAGTGGGCATCCACTAACAGAGGTTCGCTGAACCTTCCTGCAATTCTGACTTATTCAAACAGCATTAGTTGAAGCTTTCCGGCATAAAACGTTTGTGAGCCTACCACAAAGAAGTGGAAATGAAAAATGTACCTGGTGGTGTGTAAAAATGTTATTAAATTTTCCTGTCTTTTAATCCGACGAAATCGCTTTGAGTAAATCCTGCCGCGCAACTGTCGCGGTGCCAACTTTCCCAACGACGATGCCTGCTGCGTGATTGGCAATGATGGCGGCTTCTGAAATCATTGCGCCGGCGGACATTGCTAAGGTCAGCGTCGCAATCACGGTATCTCCCGCACCAGTCACGTCATAAACTTCCCGCGCCATCGTCGGAATATGCGTAATTGTCTCCGTTTCAAAATCATAGCTGAGTAAAGTCATGCCGTGTTCACCACGCGTAATCAGGATATTCGGGCAGCCCAGCATTGCACGAATTTTTTGGACGGCGGCCAGCAATGATTTTTCATCCGTAATTTCGATGCCAGTAGCGCGTTCAGCTTCAAGTTGATTTGGAGTGATAGCGCTAATGGGATGATAGTTGGAGAAGTTTTTAATTTTAGGATCAAGACAAACGATTTTACCCTGCGCCAAATGCAACACATTTTGCAATAAACGTGGCGTGAGCAGCCCCTTGTCATAATCAGAGACAACCACCGCATCAGCATTTTTCAGGGCTTCAGCAAAAGCTGCCATCATTTGATTTTCAATGGCCTCGGTGATTGGCGCTTTGCTTTCACGATCTGCCCGGATCATTTGCTGCTGATGGGCCACAATGCGAGTTTTGACCGTCGTTGGGCGGGATTCGTCACAAATCAAAAAATTTGTTTCGGCTCCGGTTGCGGCAAATATTTGGCGGAGCTTTTCTCCGGCGCGATCAGCACCGATCACTCCAATTGGAATTGCCTGTGCACCCAGCGCAAGCAAATTTGCAGCGACATTACCTGCGCCGCCTGCATGCCAGCTCTCGCGGTTGACTTCGACCACCGGAACTGGAGCTTCAGGAGAAATCCGGCGCACCTCACCCCAGATAAATTCGTCCAGCATTAAATCGCCCAGGACGATCAGGCGCTTGCCAGAGAAGTTATTAATGATTTTTTCGGCACGTGCTGGCTGCATAATTTTTAGTCACAAATTCACACAGATTTATTTATTGCAAAACTTTATCAATCGCGTTCATCGTTTGCATAACGGTAATGGAGCGAATGCACTCCGGCTCAGCAAACGCGGTGCAAGTGTACATCGCGCAGGGATTACAGGCGAAAGGGTTCTGCACGAGTTCAGCTTTTGCCTCAGCCCACGGACGCCAGCGAATTGAACTCGCAGGGCCGAACAAAACCACCAATGGAGCTTTGACCGCCGCTGCAATATGCGCCGGGCCGCTGTCGTTCCCGACAAATAATTTGCTGGTGGCGATGACTGCGGTTAATTCTCCGATGCTCAGCGAGGTCAACGCGGCAAGTTTTTGTGAAGTTGCCGCCTGAACATTTTCGACCTGTGAAATCTGCTCAGCCGTCGGCGCTCCCGTCAACACAATCTGGTAGCCGCGTGCCAGCAAATTTTCGGCGATTTTGGCATAGCGTTCTGCCATCCAGCGCTTGGTATAAAATTCGTTAGTTGGAGCCAGCACAACATAAGGCTTATTAAAATCAATGCCTGCCGCCGTTAATTTGGCCTGCGCAGTTTTACTTTTTTCCGGGGCGACAAAAATTTGTGTCGCGGCAGGTTTTTCGTCAGGCAGGCCAAGCCATTTAAACCAGGCAAATTGCGATTCAACCGTGTGCAAATTGTCACGTCCCAGAATTTCATCCGCCGCTGGCACACGATAATTGTAAGCATAGCCGTTGCGAAAATGTTCCGCACCGAGGCGATATTTCGCGCCACTCGTGAAAGTCAGTTGGGCGCTGGTCGGGCCGCCGTGCAAATTGACCACAGCCGCAAATTTGCGCTGCCGAATTTGCCTGATAATGCTGAACCGCGCTGCCAAAGTACTTCTTTTTTCCTGCTGCCCACGCGTTAAGGGAAGAGCTTCGAGATCGGGATCAGCTTCGTAAAGATCGGTGTAAATCGCCTCAACCAAAGTAGTGATTTGCAAATCCGGACGATATTTTTTGAGCGCCCGCAAATTTGCCGTATCAAGCACGGCTTCGCCTAAATTTCGCAAGCGAATAAACAGAATGCGCGACGATTTGGGAAGTTGCTGAAAGAGGGGCAATGTCACAGGCTTAAGCGGCAGGCAGTTCAGATGAGGCAGTTGGAGCAACAATCGCTTCGTCAGCAATTAAGACAGGGATGCCATCACGAATTGGATACAGGCGCTGGCAGCCTTCACATTCCAGGCCATTGCGCTCAGTATTGGCTTTAAGTTTGGCGCGGCAAACTACACAAATTAAAATTCCACCTTCAGTCAATTCCTGCAATTTGGGATTGATGCTCATGATGATTAATTCCTCAACTTATTTTTACCAGTAAGCTGCATTCTAAAACAAATCTTCGTCGGTTGACAGTGCGTCAGATACTGCATAAACTGACCCGTCTGGTAAATCATCAAATTCATCACACAGGAAAGGTAGCAGGGCAAATGGCTCGAAAAAAAGTTACAGTTGTTGGCGCAGGCAATGTTGGTGCAACCACCGCACATCGCTTAGTTGATAAAGAATTATGCGATGTCGTGTTAGTTGACATTATCGAAGGAATGCCGCAGGGCAAAGCCTTGGACCTCGCGGAATCCGGTCCCGTCGAAGGTTACGATTGCAAACTCACCGGCACTAATGGTTATCGTGAAACGGCAAATTCCGATGTGATCGTTATCACGTCAGGCATTGCACGCAAACCTGGCATGAGCCGCGATGATCTGCTTAATACAAATGGTGGAATCGTTGGCAGCGTGACCGAAGAAGTCGTCAAGCACTCGCCAAATGCCATCATTATTGTGGTTTCCAATCCGCTTGACGCGATGTCGCAGGTAGCGTTCAAGAAATCAGGCTTCCCCAAAAATCGCGTGATCGGCATGGCTGGCGTGCTGGATTCAGCGCGGATGAGAACTTTTCTGGCGGAAGCCTTGAATGTTTCGGTCGAAAACGTCACGGCATTTGTCCTGGGCGGACACGGCGACACGATGGTTCCACTGCCTCGTTATTCCACTTGCGCAGGAATTCCAGTCACAGAGTTGTTACCCAAAGAAGTGGTGGATCAAATCGTGACGCGGACAGCCAATGGCGGAGCCGAAATCGTGAGTCTGCTCAAAACCGGCTCAGCCTATTACGCGCCATCAGCCGCAACGGTCGAAATGGTCGAAGCGATTCTCAAAGACAAGAAAAAAATTCTGCCCTGTGCGGCCTACCTCGAAGGCGAATACGGCATTAACGGTTTGTATGTTGGTGTGCCGGTCAAACTCGGCGCCAATGGCATTGAGGAAATTATTCAGATCAACCTGACTACCGAAGAACGTGCGGCATTGCAAAAATCTGCTGCTGCTGTTCAGGAACTGGTCAACGTGCTGGGCGTGTAAAAATCCTTTCATTATCACGCCTTTCTGTGATAGCGTTTTCAGACTGCCGCGGCTTACCTGCTGACAACAGTAGGACAGAGCTTGCGGCAGTCGCGTTTTTTTAGTTGCCCGGTTGGGGTAATCTTACCGGGTATTTCAAATCTTATTTATTTGAAATTCAGGAGTAGAGGAAAATCTATTGTGAGTGAAGTAACAGAATTAAGTGGAAAAGAAAGAGTTTTGGCTGAGTTGAAAGCCTTCCAGCATGAATTAGCCGTCGAATTGCCACGCGCTTTGCGAACGGCTGTGGCACATGGCGATTTGTCGGAAAACTCAGAATACAAAATGGCGCGCGAGCGGCAGGATTTTGTGCGCGCGCGCGTCATGCAATTGCAGCAGCAGGTCGCCAAACTTTCCAGCATTGATATCAGTAAATTGCCGCATGACCGCGCTTCTTATGGCTCGACAGTCGTCCTCAAAGATATTGATCGCGGCAATGAAATTACCTATCGCCTTGTCACGCCGGAAGAATCTGATTATGAAAAAGGCCTGATTTCTACCTCATCCCCGATTGGCAAGAGTTTGCTGAATAAGGAAGAAGGCGACGAAGTAAAGGTGCAAACTCCGAATGGCGTGCGAAATTTTGAAATTATCAAGTTGACGACGATTCACGATACCGAGTGAAACAGGGCGCAGGCGTTTGACTCTCGGCAAAGACACACATAGACTTCTCCAGTTAATTTAAAGCGTCATAAAATTCTAATAGGTCAGGTTTTAAGGTTTGGCTTTTAATTCGTCTTCTACAAATAACTCATTTATCCAGAAGCTAATCACGATCGTTCTCCTGGCTGCCGCTTTTTTAGTTAGCGCCGGGACGGTAATTTATTACTCACTCAGAGGTAAAGAAGTAACGGTTCCTAATCTGGTTGGCAAATCGGAAGGTGAGGCTGATAGATTGCTGGCGGAACAGGGGCTGCGATTAAAAATTCGTACGCACGCAACGGATGAAAAAATTCAGGCCAACCTCGTCAGTGAGCAAATCCCCAGCGCTGGCTTTACGGTCAAAGCAGGTCAGGTTATTGGCGTCAACATAAGTACCGGCATTGAAGCCCGGGAAGTGGCAAAAGACATGAAGAAACCTGTGGTTGCCGCCAAACCAAAACCGAGCGAATCCCCGAAGAAAAAACCAAAGCCTAAAGAAGGAGACAAAGACAAAAAAGACCCGTCTGAAAAAGACACGGGCAAAAAAGGTATAGGTAGCGATGACAAATCCAAGCCTGCGCCAGCATTAAAAACTTCACTCAAACCCTCCCCTAAACCCAGTCCGAAAAAGGCTGAAGAAAATTGATGAATTATGGTTGAGATCGCCCCTTCAATTCTTGCGGCAGATTTCACCCGCCTCGGCGAGCAGATCACGGCGGTTGAGCGCGGTGGCGCGGCGTACATTCACGTGGATGTGATGGACGGACATTTCGTGCCGAACATCTCAATTGGTCCGTTCATTGTCCAGGCGGTGCGGCGCGTGACCTCCCTGCCAATTGATTGTCATTTAATGATCGAAGACCCCGATAAATATATTTCTGCTTTTGCCCAGGCAGGTGCAAATATGATTTCGGTTCATCCTGAAGCGACATATCATTTACATCGCACAATTAGCCTGATTCATCAATCCGGTTGTCAGGCCGGAATCGTATTAAATCCGGCGACACCATTGTCAGCTATCGAAGAAATCGTCAAGGACGTGGATTACGTGTTGCTGATGTCCGTCAATCCAGGTTTTGGCGGGCAAAAATTTATTGCAGATTCGCTGGGAAAATTACGGCGGCTCAAAGCGTTACTATACGAACACGGCTCACACGCTCGCATTGAAATTGACGGTGGAATCGGCTCGGAGAATGTGGCTGACGTAGTGGCGGCAGGCGCGGAAATTTTAGTTGCCGGCTCGTCAGTATTCGGTCAGCCTGATCCGGCTGAAGCCGTGCGAAATTTGACGCAGTTGGCGTCAAATTTAATTATGGCGTAAACTGTTTGGAAATCTCTTGTTTGCCCTAATAATAATTGCCGTACAGCTTACGGCTCATTTTTTGAGGAGTAGTTTTTTATGAAACAGAAGAACCTCACTTTGTCACTGTCAATGATATTATTTTTGGCGCTTATTATTTTGGCAGGCTGCGGCAAAGGGAAAAAAGAAGTAAGAAATGAAAACATCGCCACGCCGGGACGCGACAAAGAATTATACGGACAAGCCTCTGAAAAGCTGCGCAAAGGCCGTTATGATGAATCGCGCCTGCTTTTCAACGTGATTGTTTCAACCTATCCCGACAGCGAATATCTTTCGCTTTCCAAACTTGCCATCGCCGATTCTTTTTACCTTGAAGGTGGCAGCAGCAATTTAGAACAGGCTGTCTCGCAATACCGCGATTTCGTCCAATATTTTCCCACACATCCGAAAGTTTGTGATTGTTATCTAAAAATGGCCGAAGCCTATATGCGACAAATGGGCGCGTACAACCGCGATATGACCAAGGCTCGCCAAGCTTATAATCAGCTCAATTCTGCTAAGCAGAAATGCAGCAATTCTCCAACCCTGGATCAGGTAAACTCAAATCTGGGTCAGGTTAAAGAGATCCTTATTTTACACGAGATTGATGTAGCCGAAACATATATCAAGCGTTCAGCCTGGAAATCGGTCGAATTGAGATCGCGCGAAGTCGTAGAAAAATACGGCAAATCCAACTTCCGTGACCTCGCCTTGTATTACCTAGGTATTTCCCTGATTGAGCAGGAACAGCCCGAAGAAGCTTCCGTTTATTTTACCGAGATTGCCCGCGATACGCCTAACAGCGAATTCGCCTCTGATGCGAAAGAATTTCTGGGGAAATTAGGGAAACCGATTCCCACTCCCACCAACAACGATCCTGCTCCGCTGCGGCCTGGAAGAATCCAACAGTTTAAATTAATTTTTGGCATGAACAATCTGGTATTTGGAAAATCAGGCGTGATGATTGACCGCAAGGGAAAAATTGACAGGGCAGAAGAACAGAAAGCGACCACACCGCAAACTGATCCAAATGACATCAAAACCGTCAGAAGCCAGTCTCGCTCACGTACCAGCGAAGCAACGACGGAAGAGGCTCCCAAGCCACAAACTCCCGCCAGTGTGGATAATGGTACGCCCGCCCCGGTGAAAACCGCCACCAAGCCAGAAGCCAAAGTGGAGCCAAAACCTGAAAAGAAAAAAAAGGGCTTGCTGGGAATTTTTAAATAAATTTTATTGATAATCGGTAGTCAGCAATGAACATTGAAGAACTTCAAATTCATCGCTGACTACGGGTTATCCGTAACTGTTTAATTTTTTTATTGTCACCAATTGCAGATAATGCTAATTTCTCCAATGCCCTCCCTGGCTTGTCTGCCACGATAAGCTATAAGACCGAAACCCCAAGCCGCAAACAACCCAAAGAAATATTACTGATTGTCAGGAATTTTATCGTTGGCACAGGTGTTGAGACGGATGATTACGGTAAAATGATTTCAGTCTTCAAAGTACATTGTCCGGGAGGTTCATATTTATGGGACACAGAGTCCTGCTCGCTGATGACAGCATCACCGTCCAAAAAATTGTCAAATTAAGTTTGAGTGAAGAAGGCATCGAGGTCATTGCCTTTGGCAACGGCGAAGAAGCTGTCCAGCAGATCGAAAGTCTTCAGCCTGACTTAATTATGGCCGATGTTTTTATGCCGGGTAAAGATGGCTATGAAGTCTGCGAATACGTCAAAGCTCATCCTCACTTAAATCAAACACCTGTTATTCTGCTTGTTCATGCGTTTGAGCCATTTGATCCTGAGCGAGCTAAAAAGGTGAATGCCGATCATCAATTGACTAAGCCGTTTCAATCCATTCGCACGCTGGTCTCAACGGTGCAGGAATTACTGAACAAACCTAAGCAGCCAGCCGCCGTCATGGCCGCTGAAGCAGTTCCAGCGTTGCCGATTGTGGAACCGGGTCAGGTGGTTGATTCAACCGCGTCTGCGGTAATGGCGCAACCAATGCAGGAAGAGGAGATAGCCTTTTCACCTGCTTCAATCCACGGTTTCAGTAGTGAGAAAGCAGATGGGGAATTGATGCCCATGCCCAGCTTCGTGGCACCTGCGCCAATGCCCGTTGCTGTCCCGCCGCCCTCACAAGTCATAGAATCGGCCTTTCCCTCGCCGCCGCCAATTTTAAATAGTTTTTCAGGGTCTGACTTTTTTCCGCCGCTTGATTTGCCGGAAATCCCAACTACAGCCTGGCAGCCCATTGCCAATACCGATTTACCAGAGTCATTACCACAGACGATTTCGGTAATGCCAACCCCGCCAGTGGCAGTTCCCTCTTTCGCAGGGTTTGCACCTCGCTCAACCCCGGATGTTGATGCTGACGACGATGTTCTCGGACTTTCAGAGGTTTTGCCAGAAGCTTTGCCGCCAGTCCAGGCAATACAAGCGCAACCATCTTCCGCTCCGGCAGGATTTCCAATAGAGGCGGCAACCTCCGCTCAATTTAACGCGGCGGCGCTATCACCTGGGATTAATGAAACAGCGCCAATTGAGATGGGCGTAATTGAACCAGTGCCGACAATCGCAATACTGCCTGCGCTGCCTGAGTCAAATCAGCACTCCTTCACCAGTGGGCTGGATTTAGGTATAGGTCAGATGATCATGCAACCTTCCGTTTCCGAAGTCACTCCTCCTGTCCAGGACCTGCAAACTGGTACGCTGTCGGGTCAGGCTGGCACTGGGACAATGGAAATGTCCGAAGCAATGATCGAAGAAATTGTCAATCGCGTTGTCCAGCGACTTTCAACTCGTGCAATTCAGGAAATCGCCTGGGAAGTCGTGCCTGAAATGGCGGAGTTGATGATTCGCAAACAGATGGCTCAGCAACAGCAGCTCTCGCATTAACGAAATGTAGTTGGCTTGAGCCTGCTGCTTGATGGCAGGATGATAAAAAATCAGCGTCGGTATCTATTGCAGGTATCGGCGCTAATTTTTTTTGATATTGACGAAGTGCTTAAGATTACTGATGATTGGTAATTCATCAAAACATCAGATTAAAAGCTGATTGCCTGGAACTGAACGCTGATCGCTAAAATTTATGGAAATTCCGAAACAATACGAACCCAAAGAAGTCGAAGGTCGCTGGTATCCTGAATGGGAAGCCAGCCAATATTTCACGCCTGAAAAACAAACGAATCCTGCTGCGCCTGTTTTCACGATGGTGATCCCGCCACCGAACGTCACGGGTTATTTGCACATGGGACATGCGCTCAATCACACGTTGCAGGACGTGTTAGCGCGTTGGCGCAGAATGAACGGCGATAGAGTTTTGTGGTTGCCGGGAACCGATCACGCCGGCATCGCTACGCAAATGGTCGTCACGCGACAACTCGCCGCTGAGGGCGTTGATCGCCGTGATTTAGGCCGCGAAAAATTCCTCGAAAAAGTTTGGGAATGGAAAGCCCATTCCGGCGGCACGATTCAAAAACAAATGCGTATCGTCGGCGATTCCGTAGACTGGTCACGCGAACGCTTCACGATGGACGAAGGTTTGTCGAAAGCTGTGCTGGAAGTTTTTGTGCGCCTCTACGATGAAGGTTTGATTTATCGCGGCGAATACATGGTCAACTGGTCGCCCGGATTGCAAACTGCAATTTCCGATCTCGAAACTGAGATGAAGCCCGTCAAGGGCAACATCTGGCACATCGCTTATCCGGTCAAAGACGGAGCGGAGGGGGACAGTACCACGAGCCGTAGCGAGCGGGTTGATCTCGCCGAAGCCTACGCCGCACTCAACGAAAGCGAAGCAAAATCAGGTCTGCTCAAAACTGCGCAGGGAACATTTATTGTCGTTGCTACAACACGCCCTGAAACAATGCTCGGCGATACGGCAGTGGCGTTCAATCCTGAAGACGAACGCTATGCCGAATTGAAGGATAAAAAAGCTGTGTTGCCGCTGGTCGGACGTGAAATTCAATTTATCCAAGATAACCTTGTAGAAAAAGATTTCGGTACAGGATTAGTCAAAGTCACGCCCGCGCACGATCCAAACGATTTTGCGATGGGCAAACGGCACGGCCTGGAATTCATTCAGGTCATCAGCAAAGAAGCGAAAATTACAGATGCCGCGCCGGAAAAATATCGCGAACTTGATCGCTACGCCGCACGCAAAGCTGTCGTCGCTGATCTGGAAGCTGCCGGATTATTGCTCAAAGTCGAAGATTACACGCATAACGTCGGGCATTGCCAACGCAGCGGGCAGGTCGTCGAGCCATTAATTTCTACGCAATGGTTTATGAAAATGCAGCCGCTGGCTGAGCCTGCGCTACAGGCTGTTTTGGACGGTCGCACAAAAATTATTCCTGAAGGCGTTTCCAAAATTTATTGCGGCTGGCTCGAAAATATTCAGGATTGGTGCATCTCGCGGCAACTGTGGTGGGGGCATCGCATCCCCGCGTGGTATACGCCCGACGGCGAAATTATTGTCGCTCGCAACGAAGCCGAAGCCCGCGAACGTTTGGTGCAACAGGGCAAAGATGTAAACACTGTTTTGACGCCTGACGAAGACGTGCTCGACACCTGGTTTTCATCTGCCTTGTGGCCTTTCTCAACGCTGGGCTGGCCTGAGCAAACGGAAGATTTGAAAAATTTCTATCCGACACAGGTTTTAGTCACGGCGCAGGACATTATCTTTTTCTGGGTCGCAAGAATGATGATGATGGGACTGAAATTTATGGGCGAAGTCCCGTTCAGTACCGTGTACATCAACGCGCTCGTCCTTGATCCGCACGGTCAGAAAATGTCGAAGACGAAGGGCAATGTGATTGATCCTTTGGAAGTTTTTGACAAGTACGGAACAGACGCGGCGCGGTTTGCTTTGACGGCGGCTTCGACGGCAGGATTGACGCTGGCGTTGCAGGATTCCAAGCTTGAGTCTTCGCGAAATTTTGCGAATAAAATCTGGAATGCAACGCGGTTTGTTTTGATGAATTGCGGCGAGATTTTAGAAGATCAGGAACCGCTGGAATGGGAAACAAAATTATCAAATCCAACCCTCGCGGATCGCTGGATTCTGAGCCGCTTGCAATCCGCTACCAGTGAAGTGAATTCGGCGTTGACAGAATATCGTTTTCACGAAGCCGCCGCGACGTTATATCAATTTTTCTGGAATGATTTCTGCGACTGGTACATTGAATTATCGAAGCCGTTTGTGACTTCGACGGAAATTTCTGATGAAAATACTGCCGTGAAACGCCGCATTATTTACATCCTCGAACGCAGCCTGTGCTTGCTGCATCCACTGATGCCGTTCATCACCGAAGAGCTTTGGCAACGCCTGCCACACAAGGGCGAAACTATTTGCCTGAAGGATTTTCCGCAGGCAGTCGCACGCGATGAACAAGCCGAACGTGAGATGGAATTGTTCACTGGTATCGTGTCAAAACTTCGCAATATTCGTTCAACTTTTAATATTGCGCCATCAGTAAAAATCAAAGCGCAACTGGCAACTTCAGACGAAGCCAGCAAAGCGGTGATGACTGCGATGACGGATCAAATTATCAGGTTGGCGCGACTGGAAAGTCTTGAATTGGTCGAAGCTATTGCTGCGCAAAAAGGTTCTGTTCGTGATGTTTTGAGTGGAATCGAAATCGCTGTACCGCTTGAGGGACTGGTTGATTTCGACAAAGAACGAGAACGTCTGAAAACTACAGTGACGAAACTTTCCGGTGAATACGAAGGCTTGCAAAAACGTCTGTCAAATCAGGATTTCGTAGCCCGTGCCGCCGCTGAAGTCGTCGCCCAATCACAAGCCCGTTCAGCCGAACTGGAAGAGCAAATTGCAAAGATGAAGGTTGTGATGGAGAATCTGTAAAAGGTACGATAGGCGTCCCGCCTGTCGAATTATTTTCAGATCAGCGACAGGCGGGACGCCTATCGTACCTTTTTGGAGGAACCCCAATGCCCCTGCTGAAAATTATTGTTTGCCTTTTGATTCTAACTGCTACGACCTTTGCGCAACCGCGTACCGCTACGACGCGAAAAACATTTAATCATCCACAGGGCTTCAGCTTTGAGCATCCGGCAGATTGGAAAATCGAAAGCAACGCCGAGGCTGCACAGATCATACCGCCTGGAACAGCCGCTGACGATCAAACCGAAAATTTTCGCCTCCTGACAATCGCGGCTCCCATTGAAGTCACAGACCCCCGTTTTGCTGCTGAAATGGATCAGCTTGCCGCACAAATTCCCGGCTTCACGAAAATTGGTACGACACAAAGCTACAAAACAAAAAGTGGAAATGGCTTGCGCGGCATCTGGGCCGGAAAAAATCTGACCACGAATCAGCCTGTGCAAATGCGGATGTATGCCACTACTCTAAGTGGCAAGGCCATAGTGTTGTTCGCCGCCGGAACTCTGATTAAGCTTGATGCGCGTGAGGCAACTCTGCGCGAAATTGCCGCGAGTGTTGCGCCCGTCGCCGCAGCCGTCAATCGAGCAAGCCCAGCTATGCCTTCAACGAATAACGACCGTTCACCGCTCGCGCAACAATGGATACAAAAATTACGCGGCAAAAAATTAGTGCAAATGAGCAGCTATAACAGTGGCGGCGGCTCCGGTGGCTACAGCAGCAAAACTGAAATTTATATCAACGCGAACAATACGTTTCAGGCGCGTTCGGAAAGCTCAGTTTCGGTCTATGTGCCGGGTGCAAATGGCGGTTCCGGTGGAACAAAAAAAGCTGCCGGAACATGGCGAATTTATGTCAACGGTTCACAAGCTTTGCTCGAAATGAAATATGAGAATGGGCAGATCGAAACCAATGCACTGCAAGCCAATGGCGAGCAAACTTTCATCAACGGCAAACGATGGTTTGTCACGGAACAATAAAATCACTTGTAAAAAATTATGGATAATAACCCAACTCGACAAGCTCCTTATCAAGTTGCTAAACCAGTTTATTCTGTCGCTCATCACATGGTGACGACGGCGTTTGAGTTACCCGGCTTTCGCATCGTCCAAAATCTTGGCGTAGTGCGTGGGATCACAGTGCGCTCGCGTTCAATTTTCGGTACGATTGGCGCAGGCTTGCAAAGTATGGTCGGTGGCAACATTTCGATTTATACGAAGTTGTGCGAACAAACGCGTGAGGAAGCATTTGAAATTCTGATTCAGCATGCTTCGGAAATTGGCGCGAACGCAATCATCGGCGCTCGTTACGACGCCAACGAAATCGGTCCCGGCGTAACCGAAGTTTTGGCGTATGGCACGGCGGTCATCGCGCACCCCACCGAATCGGCAAATTATCAGCAGTAAGGACAAGTTCTGCAAAAGGACGCTCTTCATGAAAACTTTAATTTTGACCTGTGTATTCGCTTTGACGTTCTCGTTATTCGGCAGTGCGCAAACGCCGCGCCCGATGACATTTGATGATGTGATGGCGCTGAAAACTGTCGGCGCGACGGCGATTTCGCCTGACGGTAAAATGATCACCTACACGCTCTCTTACTCTGATATGAAAGAGAACGAACGGCACACCGAAATTTGGATGGTCGCAGCCGAAGGCGGCAAATCGCGTCGTTTCACTACCGGCAAAAATGATGCTGCGCCTGCGTGGTCACCGGATGGACAAACGCTGGCATTCATTTCGACCCGCGGCACAGGCGAAGCCGCCAAGCCGCAGATTTATTTGCTCTCGCCGTTTGGTGGTGAGGCTGAAAAATTGACGGACTCCAAAACTGGCGTCAATTCTTTTACGTGGTCGCCCGATGGCAAACGCATCGCCTACGTGGCACAGGTTCCGCTCACTGACGCGGAAGAGAAAAAGCAAAAAGACAAAGAGGATGCACAGGTTGTAGATACAAATTTTCGTTATTCACATCTATGGACGATTGAGGTGAACAGTACCGCGAGCAGTAGCGAGCGGGTGACGGCAAAAGAAATTATCAAAGCTGATCTCGTCCTCAGCGATCCGCAATTTTCACCTGATGGCAAGCGAATTTCTTACACGGCAAACCCAACAACGAAAGCGGACGACGGCAACTTGAGCGATATTTACATTGCCAATGCTGATGGTAGTGGTGCGCCGCGTAAGCTCTATGAAAATCCTGGCCCCGATTTCGGAGCGCGTTGGTCGCCGGATGGCAAATGGATTTCGTTCAGCAGCCGCGATACCAAAAACGGGAATCTGGGCTTTCCAGGGTTGCACATTATTGCAGCAGAAGGCGGCGCTCCGCGTCAGGTCATCCCAAATTTTGACAGAACATTTTCACCTGTCACCTGGTCACGCGATGGCTCGACTTTGTATTTCAGTTCATCGCAACGCACGACTTCACAAATCTTCAGCGTCCCGGCATCTGGCGGCGAAGCGAAAATGATTTCGTCCGGCGACGCAGTTATCAGCGGAGCTTCATTCATCAGCAACGGCGACAAAATCGCCTTTACGCGTGGCGATGTTCAGCATCCCGCGGACGTATATATTTCATCGGCGAACAGCTTCAACCCAACGAAGCTCACCGATCATAATCCGCAATTGAAAGACATCGCGCTTGGTCACAGCGAAGTCATCAAATGGAAAAGTAAAGACGGCATGGAAATCGAAGGCGTACTGATTTATCCCGTTGGATACGAAGCAGGAAAACGCTACCCGATGATTGCCAATATTCACGGCGGCCCATCAGGCGTATGGACGCAAAGTTTTCCTGGTTCGTGGGGAAATTTCGCGCACGTCTGGGCAGGCAAAGGCTGGGCAACATTTTTGCCGAACATCCGTGGCAGTTCGGGCTACGGCGAAAAATTTCTGCTGGCAAATGTGAAAGATTGGGGTGGCGGCGATTATCAGGATATTCAAACGGGACTGGACGAACTCATCAAGCGCGGCATCGCTGATCCTGAAAAATTAGGGCAGGCCGGATGGAGCTATGGCGGATACATGACCGCGTGGACGTTAACGCAAACAAATCGCTTCAAGGCCGTGATGGTTGGCGCGGGGTTGACGAATATGTATTCGATGTATTCGACGAACGATTTACAAAGCGTCCTGGATGGATATTTCGGCGGTGAGCCGTGGGACATGACAGATTTATATTGGAGCAGATCAGCGATGGCGCACATTAAAAAAGCGAAAACTCCGACGCTGATTTTGCACGGCGGCAACGACACACGCGTGCCAACCGGACAAGCGCAGGAATTGTATATGGGACTAAAGAAAAATAATGTTCCCGTGCAATTAGTTTTCTTTCCGCGTGAAGGACATGGCCTGGTGGAGCCGCGTCATCAACTCGACAAAATGAAACGCGAGTACGCATACTTTGCAAAATTTGTGCTGGGAGTTGAAGCGGTAGAAGACAAGAAAAAGATGACTGCAACCGCTGAAAGCAATAAATAATTTTTGTCATTTTGGCTGCCAGCCGACTCTCAACTCTGCACTCTCAATTTTCAACTCCTTTACCAAAGAACGGAAAGTTGAGAGTGCAGAGTTGAGAATTTTGAGTAAGGATATTTTGCTTATCAATTTATGATCAAACTCTCCCCAATAATTCTTGTAACTTTGTTAGCAACATTTTTGCTGGCAAGTTCCACCAGCGTTTCTGCTCAACGTAGCAAAACTTCAAAAAAGTCTACCGCTGGCAAATCATTTTTAATGATTGCCGCGCAAAGCCAGATTACGATTACATTGACGCAGGAAGGCGTATTGCAAAAAATTCACCCGCTGCATCATGTCGCCGCGAAAAACTTCACGGGAAGAATTCAGCTTCCAAAAGACGAAACGAAAACTGTGGTAGAGCTGGACGCTGACACCAAATCCTTCGTCAATATTGACACCTACATGAAAGATTTTGAGAAGAGCGGTTTTCATAAAGTTTTGCACGGCGAAGTCCTGCAAAGTGATCGCTTCCCCAATATCAAATTTCGCTCGGTCTCGGTGACGAATCTGCAAAAATCCGGTAACAATCGCAGCTTCACCCTCAACGGAGATTTAACGCTTCGAGGCGTCACGCGACGTGTAGCCTTTCCGGTCAAAGTCACGCTCAATGGCAACCAACTTCGGGCAACAGGCGAAGAAACGATCAAGCAATCTGACTTTGGTATAACACCGTATTCAGGCGGCTTAGGTACAATAAAAATTGGCGATCAACTCAGAGTCAGCTTTGTGATCGTCGCACAAGCTTCTTAAGAGATTTTGTATGGCACAACCACTTCGCATCGAACCTAAATCAGTCATCGAAATTCATAGTCCGGCAACGCTCAACAAAATCGGTGAAGTTGCGATTGATTCTGCTGCGGATGTGCGTGTCGCTGTGGCTTCAGCACGTGCTGCGTTTCAGCAATGGAGAGCATTAAGCATTAAGGAACGCGCTAACGTCCTGTTGTCGGCGCGTGATCTCCTGCTTGCGCGACAGGAGGAAATCGTTCAGTTGCTTTGTGCAGAAAACGGCAAGCCGCGCATCGAAGCGATTGTCGAATTAACGTATGTCTGTGATGTCATCACATTTTATGCAAAGAACGCCAGAAAATTTCTTAAGTCAGAACGCATCACACCGCATTTGTTACGCAACAAAAAAGTCACAGTGCATTACGAACCACGTGGGGTAATCGGTATGATTACACCCTGGAATTTTCCGCTTGTGCTGACCCTCGGCGAAGCAATTCCGGCGTTGATGGCGGGTAACGTGGTTATTATCAAGCCTTCGGAATGGACTCCGCTAATTGCCAAACTTGGCTGCGAAATTTTGCAGCAGGCATTCACGAATGCGGGATTGCCAGCGGAAATTTTGCAGGTCGTTAACGGCTTTGGCGACGCAGGCACGGCGCTGGTTGATGAAGCCGATATGATTGCGTTTACAGGCAGCGTAAAAACCGGAAAATTAATTGCGGCACGCGCGGCCCAACGATTAATCCCGGTCAGCCTCGAACTCGGCGGCAAAGACCCGATGATCGTGTTGCGCGATGCTGACATCGAACGGGCGGCAAATGCCGCCGTGTGGGGCGCGTTCACAAACTCCGGCCAGGTCTGTATTTCGGTCGAGCGCGTTTATGTTGACGAAGCAATTGCCGATGAATTTACCAAACGTGTCGTCGAAAAAACCCGTGCCCTGCGCCAGGGCGTTGATGCCACAGAGGCCAATGACGACAGGCGCATTGATGTGGGCGCGATGACTTTTCCGAAACAAATCGAACTGGTCGAAGAGCATGTCAACGATGCCAAAGTACGCGGGGCAAAAATCGTGACTGGTGGTCAGCGCAATCCAAATTTACCAGGCAGATTTTTTGAGCCGACAGTTCTCACGGGCGTTGATCATTCGATGAAAATTATGACCGAAGAAACCTTCGGCCCTGTGCTGCCCATAATGCGCGTCAAAGATGAACACGAAGCTTTGCGTCTGGCAAACGATTCGAATTACGGATTGAATGCCAGTGTCTGGACGAAGGACAAGGCGAAAGGTGAACGCATCGCTGCCAAAGTTGAAGCGGGACTTACCTGTGTGAATGATGTAGTAATTGGTTTCGGAGTGACCGACGCTCCGTCCGGCGGCCTGAAGGAAAGCGGCATCGGCAAACGTCACGGCGCACCCGGCATTAAGCGGTTCTGTCATGAACAGGTTATTATTACTGATCGCTTCGGACTGAAACGCGAAATTCTTTGGTATCCTTACTCCGCCAGCACTGAAAAATTGCTGCTGCGCACAATTGGCTTTCTCTTCTCAAATCGGTTATTGTCCAAATTTAAAGCAGTATTCGGAAAATAAGTATCTCTCCTTAATTTTTTAATTGTAATTTCGATTTGAAAGGCATTTTATGACCATCCAAGTTGCTGCGCCTCTTATTGACGGTGGCAAGCTGATCGTTTTGACGGCTCCGCTGACTGAAATCATTGATCACGCAGGCTATTTTATTCAGATGAGCATGGCTTCGCTGCCAATTTGGTTAGAAGGAATTCTCAACAAAAAATATCCTACGTGGCGCGATGTTGAATACAACGACGATGGTTCCGCAAAATACATGCTGGCGGGCATTCGCGTGGTCGAGGCTTCGTTGCTGCGCCAATATAGTGCGGACGACATCGCCTGCTGCTATCCGCAGGACCTGCACAAATTCGTTGGCCCGAACACGCGCGTCGTTGCCGTGTCTACACACAATCCGCTAGGCGTGACGTTTGCGGCGGGTGTGTATACTTCGATTTTTGGCTCTTCGCGTGAGCCAATCAATTCGCATTACTCGAAAGAATTATTTGCGGACATCAAAAGCAATCCGCATCGCAGCAATTTCAAAGTGATTGTCGGTGGCAGCGGCGGCTGGCAAATTATTCAAACCAACAGTTACGAAGAACTCAGCATTGATTGCGTGGTCGAAGGACGCAGCGAATCTGCGGACACGCTGGATTTATTTGCCAAAGCAATTCGCGGCGAGGAATTGCCAAAACAAATTAATGTCGTACATCCGAAAGATCGCGACGCGTTTTTGTTTCCTGACAAACGCACGACCTTTGGCGTAGTTGAAATGACAACGGGATGCGGTCGCCGCTGTCAATTTTGCGTACCGGATCTGAATCCGCAAATTGACATGCCCAAAGACAAAATTATGGGCGCAGTTCAGGCGAACGTGCGCGATGGCAACAAGCAGATTTCGCTCGCAACAGAAGACATGTTTATTTGGGGACAGGTTCACACTGACATTCCATTTTATTTCCCGAACCGCGAAGCGCTGCTGGATTTATACGGCGACATCGTTGATACGCCCGGCGTCGAACAACATGTTCTGAGCCACTCGACCATTGCGCCAGCGGTCGTTGATCCACTGCTGATCAAAAAATTATCGGAAAAAATCCTGGATAAAAGCCCGATTCATTTGCCGTATCTCAGCACGCATCCAAAGAAAAAAGCTTTATGCCCATTGATTGGGCTTGAGACAGGTTCAGTTTCCATGGCGAGGAAAATTATGCCCGGCAAAGGCATTCCCTTTCAGACGGAAGACTGGCCCAGCGTTTTTATCGAAGGCCTGCGCGTGCTGAACGAAAATAATTGGTTCCCGGCAGTGACCCTGATGATTGGTAATCCTGGGGAAACGGATGAAGACAGCAAAGCTACGCTTGATTTAATTTATGAGGTTGAGCGGCGCGGCTTGTTCGCCTTCTTCATCCCATCAATTTTTACGCCGCTGCATGACACGCGGATGCAGGACAAAAAAGGCGTGACCGAAACGCAACAACTGTCGCCGTTGCAATGGCAGTTGATGATGAAATGCTGGAAGATGAATTTGCGTCCCGGACAATATAGCTGGTGGGCACCGATGGCGTGGAGAGGTGGAGCGATTGGGTTGTGGGCGTGGAAGCTGCGCAAAATCAATGGCAAAAACTTCACTTGGCCGTTGCTGATGTTTGCCAGTCTGTTGCCGGAAAAAGTAATGGCAAAGCTCGGTAAAATTTATTATGGCCAGCCGCTCAAAACAAAATCGCGCAAAGAATTACTGGTAACAATTCGCCCGAATCAACAAAGATTTTTACGGGCTGACAATGGCGATTTGCCGGACGGCTGGCAACCATATCAGCCAAGTAAAATAACCGAGACTGTCAGTGCTGAAGTCAGTGCCGCCTCATAAAAATGATCACAAAACAGCTTCTCCCAGGAAAATCACCAAGCTTGAATTGTGCTAATTTTCCTGCGGGGTTTTTATGCCCATGAGTGGTTAAGAATTGTGCAATACATCCGTAAATTTAGTGATATAATCAATTTCTGATTTGATTTGTCAGAGATGAATCTGATCTGCCCTAAGCAAGCGTATTATAACTGATAATTGCCCCTCTTAATGAGGCCTCACGCTCACCCTGGCAGCCTCATAATATATTTACCCCCTTTAACTACTTTAGGAAGGAATTTATTGTTATGAAGAAAGTATCAATCTTACTCTCAGGTATTTTGTTGACATCCGCGCTCGTTCACGCGCAGTCTCAAACCACTGTCCAGGGGTCAGCCCAAAGCAACACCCAAACACAGGTTCACAACGCACAAGAAACCACTGTTCTTACTTCTGGAACTCAACTAAATGCTGAGTTACTAACCCAACTGGATGCGAAAAAAGTCAAACCTGGCGACGAATTTAAATTGCGCACTGTCAAACCAGTTATGGTCGGTGGCAAACGTGTCCTTAATAAAGGGGCGTTACTGACAGGACGCATTTCCGAAGTAACGAGAGCCGAAGGAAAACGTGGCACTTCCCAAATGAAATTGACCTTTGATGAAATCCGCAATAAGGATTTGACGATTCCTTTTTCAGCCACACTGGAACAAATCACGCAAATTTCTGCGCATAATCAGGCGGATTCTAGTTCGGATGAGCTGGGAATAATGGCACAGGGAAATGGTTCTGCTCGTTCTCAAACCAGAGCTTCCGGTGGTGGCGGTTTGCTGGGCGGAATCACAAATACAGTTGGCAGCACAACCGGAGCCGTTACCAGCGCGACCAATAATACGCTCAGTAATACGACGAATGTAACAGAACAAACATTAGGTCGCGTGATTGCTTCGTCTTCCAGCACAGTCAGCAATGCGACTTCTGGTGTGGGTAAAGGTTCTGGGTTAATTGCGATTTCGTCCAATACGAGCGCTGAGGCAGGCGCAAGTTCGACACTTTCTCTGACAGGGCAAAACGTGCGCATTGAAAAAGGAGCAATTTTTACTTTGCGGACTGATAAATCAATAAATGTTGCAGGCCACAAATAAAACTGTTGTGCAGGAGAGAAGGGTAAGAGCATACCTATCCTTCTCTCCTGCGCCGCAAAATCGTCATAGCATAAGTTGCCCACCATTAACTTCAATTGTCTCGCCGCAAATATAGCTCGCCGCATTGGAGGCAAGAAAAACGATTACCTGCGCCGTTTCCTGTGAGGTTCCAACTCGTCCCAGCGGAATTCCGCTAACGAAATTCTGCATCATTTCAGGGGTTGAGAATGTTTCGTGAAAGGGCGTGTCAATCACGCCTGGCGAAACGCTGTTGACACGCACCCCAAACGGCGCAAATTCCTTTGCCAGCGCTTTTGTAAG
>JANMKB010000170.1:0-6091 GCA_031371805.1 Blastocatellia bacterium
CGACTTTGGCGATGACGTTGTCCAGCTTTTGCGTGGTGGCATCGAATTTATTCATCAAAGCGTTGGCGCGGTTATAAATTTCTTCGTCCTTGAGCAATTTGCCAACTGTACCTTTGCCCTGATTGACTTCGCCCAGCAGCGTTTTTATCTGGTCGGCAGAATCTTTAAATTGCGCAACGAGTTCATTGGCCTGATTGTAAAGTTTGGGATCGTTGATGATTTTTCCGGCGGTGCCTTCGCCTTTGCGAATAGAATTGAGCAAAGCTTCGCCCTGTAAAACAGTTTTGTTGAGGTTGGAATAAATCGTATCTTCTTTCAAAAAACGACCAACGCTGCCTTCGCCATTTTTGATATTGGCGGTCACGCCTTTGATGTCCTCGGTGATGGTGTTGAGGTTGCTCATCGCGGTTTGCGACGCGTTGATGATGTCGCCGACGCTTTTGTTGGCATAGCTCTGAATAAAATCATTATCGTGGATCGCCTGGCCTTTTGTGGTGGTGCCGGGCGTAATGTCAATGATGTTATCGCCCAGCACGCCGGCACCTTTTAAAATCGCCATCGAATCAGTCCGAATGCGTTCGATGGCTTCGACGCCGTTCAATTTACCCGTGATGTCCATGACGATTTCAATATTGTCTTTGGCGTTTTGTTCGGTTGGGATTTTGGGATTGAATTTAATGTCTTTGACACTCCCGATTTTGACCCCGGAGAGCCGAACTTCAGCGCCTTTGTGCAAGCCTTCGACCGTGGTCATATAAGCTCTGACCTGCGTCGTTTTGCGGAAAAAAGAGATGTCTCCACTGACCGCAAAAATCGTCAGAATCAAAATTACCAGCGCCGCCAGCACCAGTAACCCGACCCGCAAACTTGCAAACGTATTTTTTTTTTGTTGAGGCATAACGAACTCCGTCAGCAATGACCAGTGATTAGCCGCGCCGATTCAAAAATTTCAGAATGTACGGATTGTTGTTTTCATACATCTGCTCGTCAGAACCACTGAAAATTATATGTCCATCCTTGAGCATAATAAACCGTGTATTAATCAGGCAAAGTTTATCCTCTTCTTTGTGATATTCCAGTGTGCCGTCCTGCGCCTGAGTGACGTATTCGCTCGACAGCACATCAATATCCTGGAGGCGATGCGTGACAAAAATTGAAGCGACATTTTCCAAATCGCGTAACTTCAGTGCCAGCTCGCAAATTGTGCGGGCAGTGATGGGATCAAGTCCCGCCGTCGGTTCATCAAATAAAATTATTTTCGGCGTCCCCACCAGCGCCCGGGCAATTCCCACGCGTCGCCGCATGCCGCCTGACAGTTCGTTGGGCATCATATCAATCGCATTTTCCAAATCAACAAATTTGAGCATTTGTCTGACGGTGGCATCAATTTCATCCGGGTCAGCCTTTTGTTCACGCAGGCGATACGCAATATTTTCATAAACCGGCAGGCTGTCGAACAATGCGCCTTCCTGAAAAACCATCCCGATTTTTTGCCGCACGCGCATCAATTGTTCTTCTGAGTAATCAGTAATTTCTTCGCCTTCGATAAAAATCTGGCCGGCATCAGGTTTGATTAAGCCCAGCGACAAGCGCAGGAGCGTAGATTTGCCTGTCCCGGAACCGCCCATCACGATTTTCGATTCACCCGGCGCGACCCGAAAGCTGACGCGATCAAGGATCACGCGCTCACCGAAGGCGAGCGAAACATCTCGAAATTCTATCGCAGGCGGAATTACTCTCATGGCTTTATTCGTAACCGAGCAGCGTCGCAATTAATAATTTCGTCAGAATGAAATCAACTATAATGACGAGGATCGAGGAAACGACTACTGAACGCGTAGTTGAGCGCCCTACGCCGACTGTCCCACCTTCTGTACTCAAACCCATATAGCAACCGACAATGGCGATGATGAACCCAAAGACCAGTGGTTTAATTAAGCCGCCGAAAATTTCTTTGCCGTTGATCGCCTCCTGCGCCGAAGCCCAGAAAACGTTCGTTGATTGAAACATTTGTGAGACCGCCACAAACAGGCCACCTAAAATTCCCATCAGGTCACAAATCACCGTGAGCAGCGGAGCCATGATGACCAAGCTGATGATGCGCGGGGCGACCAGTTTTTTGATGGGATCAGTACCCAGCGCCCGCATCGCATCAATTTGCTCACTAACCAGCATTGAACCCAGTTCGGCGGCAATGCCTGAACCGACGCGTCCGGCGAGCATCAGACAGGTCAAGACCGGGCCTAGTTCACGAATTAAACTGGTAGCGACGAGTTGTCCGGTTTGATTGGCAAATCCGAAACGTTGCAATGTGTTGGCAGAATTAAGCGCGAGAACTCCACCTGTGAACGTTCCGGTTAATAAAATAATGGCTAAACTCCCAACGCCGAGAGTGTCCATCTGTCGGAGCATTTCACTCCAATAAATTGGCGGACGGAAAAACGACCGCAGCATGCGCCACGTGAGCAAGGTAATTTCCTGGAGCTGGTAAATCGCGTTCGTAATTGGATTCATTAATACGAGCTTGGTCAGTGATAAAAAATAATTCAAATCTCGTGACGACGATGCATGATGCGGTCATTGCTGGCTCAGGTCAAGTTGCGGCCCAGGGAATTTTTGCGGAATAATAAGTTTTGCGGGCGGATTAAATGATAAGCGTTACTTGCAATGAGCAGTCAGGCAATAGAAGATAAATCATCTGAGGATTATTTATGAGCATGCTTACTAATATTTTTGGCGATGAAAAACATCAGGCAGGCGAGCCGCAAAAACCTGTGGAGCAACCCGCCGATGTCATCATTAGTCCTGACACCTTCCGCGCCAATCGTATCCCGCCTGGCCAGTCGCGCACCCGAAAATGGCCTGTGCTTGATGCTTACGGGCCACCAAAGATTGATTTGGCAACCTGGCGACTGGAAATTTTTGGCCTGGTTGAAAATCCCGTTTCATTCTCACTTGAAGAATTCTGGCAACTGCCCCAGGTGAAAGTATTTTCCGATTTTCATTGCGTCACAAAATGGTCGCGGCTCGGAAATTTGTGGGAAGGCGTGGCGGTCAAACAGCTTGCCGAAATGGTGAAAATTAAACCGGAAGCGAAATTCGTGCTGGCGCATGCTTATGACAATGGCTGGACGACAAATATGCCGCTGGAAAATTTTCTGGCGGCAGATGCGCTGCTGACGCATACACATGATGGCCAGCCGATTTTACTGGAACACGGCGGCCCGGTGCGGCTGATGATTCCGCAGCTTTACGCATGGAAAAGCGCCAAGTGGCTGCGCGGCATTGAATTTTTAAGTGAGGACAAAGCAGGCTTCTGGGAAAATGGCGGCTATCACATGCTGGGCGATCCGTGGCACGAACAGCGGTATCGGTGGGATTAAGAGCGCCTGAAAAGTCATGGGTCAGCGAGCAGCAGGATTATGATATATTGAGCCACAGCGCCCCTCATTAGTCATTTGTTAAGGAGGCAACGATGGATAAAGAAGTCAAAGAATTAGAAGAAGCTTTAGCGCACATCTGGGACCTTGCAACCAATAAATTCGGGCTTGATCCTTACCCGACACGATTTGAAATCGTGCCGTCAACAGTGATGTATGAAGTCGGATCGTATGCGCTGCCCGGTCGTTATTCACACTGGACGTTTGGCAAGGCGTATCACAAAATGAAAACGATGTACGACCTCGGCTTATCGAAAATTTATGAAGTCGTCATCAATTCAAATCCCTCCTATGCTTTCCTGCTTGACACAAATTCACTACTGCAAAATAAGCTGGTCATCGCGCACGTGTTAGGCCACGTAGATTTTTTCAAACATAACGCCTGGTTTGGCCCGACCAATCGCCGGATGCTGGACGATGCGCAAACACACGCGACGCGCATCAGCGAATACGAATTCAAATACGGTCACAAAGTAGTCGAAGAATTTCTGGATGCCGTGCTTTCCATCGAAGAGCATATTGACCCGAATTTCTTTATCAAAAAACAACGCGATCCAAAGCAGTTTGCTGAACGCCAGAACGAACCGCGCAAGGTTGGGGAATACGATGATTTGCTGACCATTGCCGAGAATAAAACGCTGGATGATGCCGCCGCCGATAAAAAATCTGACAAGCAAATGGAGCCGGAAAAAGATTTGGTCTGGTACATCATGCAAAACTCGCCCAGCCTGCAACCGTGGCAACGCGACATCATGAGCATGATTCATGACGAGATGTTGTATTTCGTGCCGCAGATGCAGACGAAAATCATGAATGAGGGATGGGCTTGCGCAACAGGCGATACGCTGCTGGTGACGGAAAATGGGATGATGCGATTTGATGAATTGTTTGCGGCAAATAAAAAAATCCAGGTCGCAAGCGGGGGGAAGCAGCAATTAAATTTCATCACAGAATTTCATAAAGAAGAATTTGTTCCCACGATCAAGATTCGCACGAGACGCGGATTTACCATTGAAGGAGCGGAAAAACATCGCGTGCAAATGAATGACGGAGCATGGGGCTACTTACGTGATGCTACGTTGGGGCAAAAAATAAATTTAGCAGTTGCGACAGACATCTGGCCAAAAGCAAAAGTCCCGCTTCGTTACGCTCCGCAACCAGTCAGCGCTTCTTTGCAGGATGTAGCAGCCGCCGCAGACGTTTCGTATGCGCCAGCCTTCAGGCATTTACACGGACTCAATGCATCACGGAGTGCGAAAGAGCTAAACGCGGCGCTTGCTAACATGAATTACGTGCTAGGCCATGTTGCGAAAATCTCTGATCGTCGCACGAAAATTCAGCCACCTGCTGAATTGAACGAAGACCTAGCCTGGTTGTTAGGATATTTTGTTGGTGATGGAAATTTTACTAAATCAGGGATTGGATTTACGACTGGCGATATTGAACTGCGTGACCGATTGATCAAGGGCATCCGCACTACTTTAGGTTTAGCGGCGAGCGTGAAACTTGACGAGAGTGATGGGCATCGGCGTTGGCGCATTAATGTTCATGCCCGTGAAGTCTGGCAATTTCTCACGGATTTAAGAATTAACCTTGAGGATAAAGCGCGGTCAAAAAAAATTCCCACGCAGATTTTACGATCACCAAAAACTGTCGTGTCGGCGTTTTTACAAGGATATTTTGATGCCGACGCTTATGCGGGAAAAGAAGGTATTCGGCTTTCTTCCACCAGCCCTGAATTAATTCGCACTGTTCAAATCATCCTGTTGAATTACGGGATTCTCTCTACGCAACGATTACATCTGGATGATTGCTGGCAATTGGAAATCACCGGTGTTTCGTGCGCTCGTTATCTGAACGAAATCGGGTTTGGGCTGGCACGAAAACAAGTGGCTTTGACTGAATATGTCAACCACCGCCAATGGTTCAAGCAGGAAAATTATATTGACGAGATTGTCTCCATCGAACACGGCTACAATGACGTTTATGATATTTCAGTTGATGAAAAACACGCTTACGTTGCGAATGGCTTTATCAATCATAATTCAATCTGGCATTCACGTCTGATGCGCGAACTTGATTTACCTGATAATGAACATATTGAATTTGCGGAACTGCATTCAGGCGTCGTCTCGCCCTCACGTGGTCAACTCAATCCTTACTATCTCGGCTATAAAATTTACGAAGATATTGAGCGTCGCTGGAACAATCCGACGAAGGAAGAAATTGAAAAGCTGGGACGGCAACCAGGCGAAGGAATGGCGAAAATATTTGAAGTCCGCGAACTCGAAAATGACGTTTCATTTCTCCGCAATTATCTGACTGAGGAATTGTGCGAAGAGCTTGATTTATTTGTCTTTGAATTAGTTGATGACGAAGACTGGACGATTACGGAAAAGCGGTGGGAGCGCGTCCGCGATCAACTGGTTGCCGGCCTGACCAACTTTGGTTTCCCGTATATCGAGATCACGGATGGCGATTACAACAATAACCGCGAGCTTTATTTGCGGCATCGCTACGAAAGCGCTGAACTGGACATGCGTTATGCGCGCAAAGTCCTGGAATACGTTTATAAATTATGGGGACGCCCCGTTCATCTGGAAACCAAAATTGAAGAAGATTCGCTGGGTTTACATTATGATGGTGGTGCG
>JANMKB010000194.1:0-1562 GCA_031371805.1 Blastocatellia bacterium
AGAGCGTGTCAGAAGTTTTCTGTAAACGGACAAAGTCAATTATTCTTTTGCACGAAAGGAAATCACACTTATGTCCGACACCAAACCGAAAACCGCTCCCTCGTTTGATCGCCAAGTCCTGCAACAACTCTTAGCCGAGCGCCAGACTGCAGGCGACATCGAAGACCTGCTGAAAGATTTACGCAAAGCCTTTATTGAACACGCGCTACAAGGCGAACTGACCCACTATCTGGGGTATGAGAAACACGCCGCAGCGGGGCGCAACACGGGCAACTCGCGCAATGGCGCGACGCCCAAGACGATCAAAACTGATGACAGCGAAGTCACCATCCAAGTGCCGCACGACCGCCAGGGCGCTTTCACGCCCCAACTGATTGGCAAACATCAGCGGCGCTGGGAGGGTTTTGATGAGACCATTCTGAGCTTGTATGCCCACGGGATGAGCACGCGCGATATTCAGAGTTTTTTGCAGACCAAATATGCCATTGAGGTCTCGCCGGAATTCATCTCCTCCGTCTGTGAAAGTGTCAGCGCGGGTGTCAAAGAATGGCGGCAACGTCCGTTGGCTACCGTCTGGCCGATTGTTTATTTGGATGCCTTGTTTTTGAAAGTACGCGATGAGGGCAAAGTCGTGACTAAGGCGTTGTACGTGGCAGTAGGCGTCAATTTGCAGGGACGCAAGGAATTGCTGGGCTTGTGGCTGGGGCAGCAGGAAGGGGCGAAATTCTGGTTGCAAATCCTGACGGAGTTGAAAGGGCGCGGCGTGGCCGACATCCTGATTTTATGCGTGGATGGCTTAAAAGGCTTGCCCGAAGCCATCGCCAGTGTATTTCCTCAGGCGACCATTCAGACCTGTGTCGTGCATTTGGTGCGCCATAGTTTGAGCTTCGTCCACGACAAAGAGCGCAAAGCCGTGGCGGCGGACTTGAAGCCCCTTTACCAAGCCGTGACCGAAGCCGAAGCGCTGCAAGCGCTGGAGCGTTTTCAAAGTCAGTGGGACCGGAAATATCCGGTCATTGCCAAAGCCTGGCGGGCGAATTGGAATCGCGTCAAACCCATGTTTGAGTTGCCCGCCGAGATTCGCCAAGCGGTTTACACGACCAATGTCATTGAGAGTTTGAATTTTAGCTTGCGCAAAATCCTCAAGAATAGGAATGCGTTTCCGCATGATGAAGCGGTCTATCGCCTGTTATATTTGGGGCTGGAGCGCGTCAGTCAGAAATGGACGATGCCCATTAAAGACTGGAAAGCGGCACTCCAACAGTTTGCCATTTTGTTTGAGGATCGCTTACCCTTGGAATTGCTCGCGCAATTGTCAACGTAACGTTACCCCGTTTACAGAAATCTCCTGACGTGCCCCGCCGGTAGGCAGTTGCTGAATATTCACTCGTTCTTGTCCTTGCTTCTGTTCCTGAACACTCATGAAAATAACCTCAATTCTAAAATTATTCGTCTAATAATGCGTCGGGCCACGCCTCGAGCACCAGTCGCAGCGTGAGCGGTTCGCCGATGAAAGTCATCAGCAGCCCGAGCAGATGTGCGGTGATCGCGACTGCCGCGTC
>JANMKB010000206.1:0-17596 GCA_031371805.1 Blastocatellia bacterium
AGTGGGCGAGCGCGGCCTGATTTTGTCAGGCGGGCAACGGCAACGAATCGCCATCGCGCGGGCGATTTTGAAAGATGCACCGATTTTAATTTTGGATGAAGCGACCTCCGCGCTGGATACAGAAAGTGAAATGCTGGTGCAACAGGCGCTGAATAATTTGATGGAAGGTCGCACGACAATTGTGATTGCGCATCGACTCTCGACCGTGCGCCGCGCAGATCGCATTGTAGTAATGGACGCCGGACGAATCGCTGAAATTGGCTCGCACCAGGAGCTGATTGCCAGCAATGGAATTTATCGCAAGCTGTATGATTTGCAGTTTGCAGAAGAAGATGTTGACAGTTCGCAGTTCGCAGTTCGCAGCTAAAATTACTGTGAACTGGGAATTGCGAACTGCAAACTGAAATTTATGATTAAAAGCATGACCGGTTATGGACAGGGTGCTGTAACCGCAGAAACATTTAAAGTTACGGTTGATATGCGTTCGGTAAATAATCGTAATCTGGACATTCACTGGCGTGCGCCACAGGAATTGACGGCGCTTGAAATCCCGCTCAAAAAACAGGTGCAGGCGGCAGTTTCGCGCGGGCGCATAGACATCAACATCAGCTTCACACAAATGGCGGATTCCGCTTATGAACTGAATCGCCCGTTGATTCGCGGCTACCTTGACGCGCTCAAAACGATGCGCGAAGAATTTGGCCTCGCTGGTGACGTGAGCCTTGAATCTATTGCCCGCCTGCCCAACGTGTTGCAGGCAGCAGGCAAAAATCAGTTGAGCGATGAAGTAGTACAGGGCATTGAAACCGCGCTGACGCAATCCCTGACTGCACTCGTGGCAATGCGTGCTGTGGAAGGTCACGAATTACAAAAAGAATTACTCGTTCGCATTGCCAGAATCGAAGATAATCTCAAGGTCATCGAAAGTAACGCGGCGGAAATAACCACCGCGTATCGGGACAAATTGCAAAAGCGTTTAGCAGAGTTGCTGGAAAATATTTCCGTTGATGAAACGCGGCTGGCACAGGAAGTCGCATATTTAGCTGAACGCGCCGACATCAGTGAAGAAATTGCGCGTTTACACAGCCATATCATTCAACTCCGCGAATTACTTGGTAGTGATGGCGAAATTGGCAAGAAGCTGGATTTTCTGTTGCAGGAAACCAACCGTGAGGCAAATACTATTTTATCGAAGGCTTCGGAGTTGACAATTTGTGACGCCGCAATTGATATTAAAACTGAGGTCGAAAAATTGCGCGAACAAGCGAATAACGTAGAATAGGTTTCGGGAAAACAGTTTTGAGTTGCGGGTTTTGAGTTTCGAGGAAAACCTGATTACTCGGTTTCTCGAAACCCAAAACCCGCAACGCGAAACTAAATTATGGCAGGCAATCTAATTATTATTTCAGCTCCTTCTGGAACCGGAAAAACTACGCTGGTCAAAGAAGTGCAACAACGGCTGCACAATATTCGTGCTTCGATTTCTTACACTTCACGTCCAGCCCGGACAGATGAAGTGAATGGTAAAGATTATCAGTTTGTGACGCGCCAGAAATTCAAGTCCATGATTACAGGTGAAGAATTTTTGGAATGGGCAGAAGTCCACGGCAATCTTTATGGCACTTCGCGGGAAACCGTCCAGCAAATGCTCAACGAAGGAATGGACGTGATCCTGACAATTGATGTCCAGGGAGCCGCCAAGACGCGCCGGATTTTCCCCGATGCAATCAGTATTTTTGTGCTGCCTCCGTCTTATGACGCGTTGGCCGAGCGCCTGGACAAACGTGGTAGTACACAGGCGGAGGATTTGCGTTTACGGATGGGGAATGCGCAACGAGAGTTGATGCAGTATGTAGAATATGATTACCTCATCATTAACGATGAGCTGGAATATGCCGTGCGCGAATTTAAGGCAATTATTGTGGCCGCCCGTTGTCGTCGTGCCAAGCGGGCTGAAACCGCTGAGGTCATGCTTAAATCTTTTCGCGTGGATTAGCCTGAAGCAGCTACATTTTTTACCGTAGGCAGATTGGCTACGGCGCAGTTTATAAGGAGTGAATATTTTTATGGCTGAAAAAAAAGAAATTAATGTACTGACAAAAGTGGACAGCAAATATCGTAAAATTCTGATTGCTGCCCGACGGAGCAAACAAATTCAGAACGGCGCCAAGCCGCGCGTTTATTTACCTAATGCCAAATCTACGCGGATTGCGCTGGCTGAAATTGATCAGGGGTTGATTAACTTTCAAGTCATCACCGACTAAATTCGTAGTTGATTATTCTTGAATATGAACGTCCTCCTCGGCATCACAGGTTGCATCGGCGCATACAAGGCGGCTGAAATCTTACGTGGATTACAGCGTGCCGGAGCGAAAGTGCGAGTCGTCATGACGCGCTCCGCTACCGAGTTTGTTCGCCCACTGACGTTTGAAGCATTGTCAGGCCAGGCTGTGATCGTTGAGATGTTTGATCGCTCCGACTATGCGGTCATCGAACATATTGCTCTTGCCCGCGAAGCCGATTTGTTGCTGATCGCACCGGCAACGGCGAATTGTTTAGCCAAATTCGCGCATGGCATTGCGGATGATTTCCTTTCCACGCTTTACCTTTCCAATACAAATCCGGTTTTGATCGCGCCCGCAATGAATGTCGAAATGTGGAACCATCCGGCGACGCAAGCGAATTTAAAAACCCTGCGTGAGCGCGGCATCCATTTGGTTGAGCCGGGCAGTGGCTATCAGGCTTGCGGCGAAATCGGTGTCGGACGCTTAGCCGAATCTGAAGACATCGTCAAAAACGTACTGGCTTTGCTCGAAACCCGAAGCCCGAAACCTAAAACTGACTTAGCTGGCGAAAATATTGTCATCACTGCCGGCCCAACAGTTGAAGACCTTGATCTCGTGCGTTTCATCACGAATCGTTCTTCGGGAAAAATGGGTTACGCGCTGGCAGCAGCGGCACAGACACGAGGCGCAAAGGTCGTATTAATCAGCGGCCCGACAAAATTGCCCGCGCCAGAAAAAATAGAATTTATAGCTGTGCGCTCGACTAGGGAAATGTATGAAGCAGCGCTGTGCAAAGCGGATGAAAGCACTGTCTTTATTGGCTGCGCTGCGGTGGCAGATTACCGTCCGGCAAAACTGGCGGAACAAAAAATCAAGAAAAATGGGCGGCAGGGAATCACGCTTGTGCTTGAAGCCACAGAAGACATCATTGCCGCCGTGGGAGCTTTGCCCAGAAATAATCATCGCCTTGTGATCGGGTTTGCGGCGGAATCTGAGTCTTTGCTCAAACACGCCGAACAAAAATTGAGCAGCAAAAATCTTGATTTGATTGTGGCGAATGACATCACGCGCCAGGACGCCGGGTTTGATGTCGAAACAAATGCCGCGACGATTTTAGGGCACGACGGCTCACGCCTGGAATTGCCGCTGCAAAGCAAAAGGGAATTGGCGGATGCGGTGCTGGATGCGGTGGTTCATTTACGCCAGAACGAAAAAGCTGAGTAAAATTTAAAATGATGGATTCGTCCGAAGAACTGAGTGAGTTAATTCAACAGGCCGCCGAGCATTTGCGCTATTTTCGTGAACTCGGTCTGATGCATTTTGGTGAAAGCGCACCTGAAAATAATCAGCCAATCATTCCAGTATACGAAGCCGTTACAGCTTCAATTTTAGTTTCTACGCCTGTCGCAGAACAAAAAACAATTATTACTTTGGAGGCTGAAAAACCAATGCCACGAAATAACGCACCAACTGATTTAGCCCTTTTTGGCGAAGCTGAACCGCTCCTGCCCGAGCAACAAATTACTGATGATTCGCTGGAGAAAATTCGGGCGGATTTAGGCGATTGCCAACGCTGTAAACTCTGGCAAACCCGCACGAATATTGTCTTTGGCGAAGGCAATCCACAGGCAAAATTGATGATTGTTGGTGAAGCTCCGGGCGCGGATGAAGATGCGAGCGGTCGCCCGTTCATTGGTCGCGCCGGACAATTGCTAACCAAAATGATTGAGGCCATCAACCTCAAACGCGAAGATGTTTATATCGCCAATATTTTAAAATCGCGTCCGCCTGACAATCGGAACCCTGAAGCCGACGAGACCAAAGCCTGCATCCCTTTTCTCTATCGTCAGATTGCGGCGATCAAACCAAAACTCATCGTCACGCTGGGGAATCCAGCGACCCAGGGCTTGCTGGAAACCAAAGTTGGCATTACAAAATTACGTGGCGAGTTACAGGATTATCCCCGTCTGGCGGGCATCAAAGTGATTCCGACTTTTCATCCGGCTTATTTATTACGCTCGCCGGATAAAAAACGTGAGGCGTGGGAAGATTTGAAAAAAGTAAGAGATTTTTTGAATGCGTGATTTGAGCGGATGCTCTCACCGACCATATTCAGCATAAACACTTAGTTCGTTCGCCCTTCGGCTTTTATCTTCCTCTGATTGTTTGGTAGTCGCCAAAGCTGCCAGCGCCACAAATAACTGGGCGTTCGCGGTGATCTGCAAATTGAAATCTACAAAGCTGTGAACGGCGATGCCAAAACATCCCGCCAAAGCTCCCAGCACAACTCCCCGATGGATTTGATTGCGGGTTTGCGTGAACGAAAAACCTCGCGCAAAAAGAATTATCAAATACGCCAAAGCTAAGATTCCTCCAACGACACCAGCATCCACTACAATCTGTAAGTAATCATTATGTGCCTGCTCAGCGCGTAGAATGCCGGAGCTTTGATCATAACGCGGATAGGCATACTGATATGCTCCCAGCCCAACACCAAGCAGCGGGTGATCTTTAATCATCCTCGTTGTCACTTCCCACAATTCTTTCCGACTGAAACGCTCATCGGCTAATTCTGCCGATTTAATTTCCGCCTGGTAATTACCGAAGCGTTGCATCAACTCGTCAGATTGCGTCAGCAACATTGCGCCGCCCGCCATCACCACCAATAAAATCAAGGCCGCGACAAATCGCAGTTGTACGCTTTTCCCTGTTCCTTCCCGCCCTGATTTTTCAGCGCGTGTGGGAATTGACGATAGCCCTAAAAAAACTACTACGCCTCCGAGCGCCAAAAAACCTCCCCGTGAAGCCGATAAAATTATGCCCGTGCAGATCAGAATCAAAAAACAAATGTATAGCATGAGTTTTTCGCGTTTGATGGTACGACTAAGAATTCGCGCTCCTGCCAAACCCGCCGCCATTTCCAGAAAACCGGCGAAGTGATTGCGATTGACAAATGGCCCAAACGATCCTTTCGGCCAAATCAGCTTGGTTAAATAACTCTGCCCGATCCCAATTAAAGCAATCGTCGCAGCCATTACAATCACCACCGTCACAATTTTCCGCCGCCGTTCATCCGTATTGACAAAGGTGCTGAACAGCAAAAAGAAAAGAATCATGACGAGCAGTTTTACGCCTGCATCAAATGTCGCAAATGAATCGTAAGTGATCGTTCGGCGCGTCCCGGACGAAAAGTGAATGAGCTGAATCGCCGCAACTGCCAATAAACCAAGCATTGGCCATACCAGAGGATTCGCCGCAATTTCCAACCGCTTGTTGATGACGGAATGAATCCCCCACAACAAAGTCAGTGCCAGAATCAATAGCTCCCAAATTGCCGTAGACCATACCTCAACCGTGCCGTAAGGCAACAGCGTAATGACCAGCAATCCTAACAATGAATAGAAAATTATTTTGTCGAGAATAATTCCACCTCTTGATCTGGCAAATACTGTCTTTAACAAACAATTTTGTGGGCGCGATCATACACTGTGCCCTTAACTGTGTGAAGACTTGCAAAAGCTATTTGACAATCCGCAAAGGTTAGGTAAACTCCAACGCAGCCAAGAGCTTTAATTTTTTTTAACACTCACGACTGTCCGTTTTTATTCCCGGCGTACAGGACTTGGAAAAAGTTTTTCTCGTATTTGCTTCGCTTATTTGGATAATTGCATGCATCAAATCCAGGCTTGGACAGCCCGACTATTTACCCTGCATAGTCAAATCAAATTTGGCACATCACTGCTGTTAGTGGCAATGCTGGCGCTCGCTTTCACATTGCTCAGGGGGTTGAATGAAATGCTGAGTATTGCCACGTGGAATGCGCACGCTTATCAGGTGACGGATCGTCTTTACGCCATAGACAAAAAACTTTTTGACGATTTCGCGGGCGGCAAAGGCAGAGCCGTCACCGCAGAAATTATTGCTGATGATTTATCCACGCTCCAGAAATTATCCGGCAACGAAGAGCATTTGGAACAGCTTCAGGCACAGCTAAAAACGTGGCACAACAACCCCGAAGACACGACTGCCAAAATGCGCGGGCAGGTCAAAGAAATGCTGCGCACTCAGACCCAACTCGTCGCGCAAAAACAAACTGACGCCGAACAATTAAATCAGCGCCTCCTGCTGACAGCGATTGCCATCAGCCTGTTGACCGGAACCCTGGCATTGGTTTTCAGTCGGCGCTTGTCTGAGCGCATCAATGAACCCGTGCAGCAAATGTTGCTGGCGATGGAACGCCTGACGCTGGGCGATCTAGCTCCCCATGTCGAAGACAAATCGCACGACGAATTCGGACAACTGGCAAACAGTTTCAATCGCATGGCGTTGCAGCTTTCCGAACGGCAAAACGCGACGCTGTTACGCAATCGGGAACTGGACGAACTGTATTACTTCAACACGATGCTGCAAACCAGCGAATCCGAAACTGAAATCCATCGGGCATTATTGCAAAAAGTCCGGGCGCTGAATCTTTCGCAAGCCTTAGTTTTGGATTGGGAAACACAAACAAGTTCAATAACTGTGGTGGCGACCCTTTATCCGTTACCAGAAACCAAGCCTGACGGTTCTGCCATCAGCTATCAAATTCCGCTGTGTCGTGTCGTGCGATCCGGGCGCGAAATTGTCCTGCCTGATCTGCGCGAAGATTTGATTTGCACGGATTGTCATTTCGGTCAGCAACGTGGATCAGCCTATTGCGTACCACTTATTTCCGGTGGCAAACCGATAGGCGCGTTGCATCTGGTCAGCCCGCAACTTGATTACTGGATTATTGAGCGCCAGAAATTTATCAAAGCCTTAGTAGATCAGGCCGCCTCGGCAATAAATAATTTGCGCCTGATGGATCAATTGCGCGGTCGCGCTCTGATGGATGAGCAAACTCAGGTTCACAATCGCCGCTACCTGGATGATTATTTGCGTAAACAAATTGCCGCCGCTGATCGCCAGCGTCGTCCGTTGTGTGTGATGATGCTCGACATTGATTATTTCAAACGCTTCAACGACACGTATGGTCACGAAGCAGGCGACATCGTGTTGCGGCAATTTGCGCAGGCAATCAAAGGAGCGTTGCGCGAAGGCGAACTGGTGGCGCGTTACGGCGGCGAGGAATTTACCGTTATCATGCACGGCAATGCACGCGAGGCGCTGACCCTGGCCGAACGCTTGCGGCGCACTGTAGCTGCCTTATCTTTCAAGCAATTTACCAATAATGGCGAAGACGTGAGAATTTCGATGAGCATTGGCATCGCTGAATTTCCGAGCAGCGGGCACACCCTGGAAGAAGTCCTCAAAGCCGCCGATCTCGCGCTGTACACTGCCAAAGATTCAGGTCGCAATTGCGTGAAAGTCGCCACGAAAACCCTGCTGGCTGTTCGCGCCGCAATGCAATAATCCAGGTTCCGAGGGGCGTAGTTTGACCGCCTGCGCTCCTCCCCCCGACTCCTCGTAGTTGAACCTGCTACCTCAGATTTGTTATCCTGCCTAACCAACGATTCCAACCTTGTTAATTTATCAGAGGTTTCCTGCGCTATCCGTGAGGTCATCAATTATGAAAATGAAGTATTTCGCCCTGCTTGTGTTGTCGTGTTTCATTGCCGCTTTGGGCATCAATAATTTGCGCCAGGTCAGCGGCGCACAAAATAAACCAAACTCACCCGAAGCCCGCGAAGAACTCTACCGCCAAATCAATATCGGCATTGCGTACCTCGAACAGTTCAAGCCTGAAGAAGCCGCGAAAACTTTTAAGCAGGTGACTGACAAAGACCCAAATTTTGCGCTTGGACAAATTGATCTGGCGCTTGCTTCGTTCTTTGATGCCAAGCTTCCGCAAGCCGAGGAAGCCGCACGCGCCGCGATAAAACTAATGCCAACCAGCCCACAGGCGCATTATATTTTGGGACTGGTTTTGAAGAATCAAAACAGCTACGACGAAGCCATTAAAGAATTTACCAAAGTCATCGAAATTGACCCGAAGGATGCGACGACGAATATTCAAATTGGACAAATTTATTCAGCGCAACAAAAATACGAACAAGCCATTCCCTTTTATCAACGCGGTCTTGATAACGAACCATACAACGCAACGGCGGCTTATAATTTGGGAACGGCACTGCTCCGCTCTGGCAAAACGGATGAAGGAAAAAAACAGTTGGCGTATTTCTCGAAGCTCCGCGCCACGAATTACAAGGCCGAACTCGGCAACAAATACGGCGAGGTCGGACGCTATGCCGAAGCCGTGGCGGGTACGGGCGCAGAACCCGATTTAGTCAATAAAAACGCGCCCGAAGTGAAAGCAGAACCCGATTTAGTCAATAAAAACGCGCCCGAAGTGAAATTTGTAGATGCGACCAAAGAGATGAATCTCAACGTACAATTTGCGAATAAGCCGTTGTCCTCCGCCTTAAATCGCAAGCTCACGAAAGCTGAATTTGAAGCTGCAAAGCCGGATTTAGTCTCCGCGTTTAGTTCCAGTATTGGGCTGTGCGATTACGATGCGGACGATAAATTTGATGTCTTCGTCACAGGCATCGGCAAAGACAACAAACCCTTTGCCCAGCTTTTTCATAACGACGGCGGAAAATTTTCAGACGTGAGAGCGAAGTCAAAAATCATACTCAGCAATCCCGCTTCCGGCGCAGTCTTCGGCGATTTCGACAACGATGGCAAGCAGGATATTTTTGTGTTCGGATATAACTTGCTAACGCTTTACAAAGGCAATGGCGACGGTACTTTTGTTGATGTCACCGCCAGCGTGGGATTACCCGCGAACAATAATAATTCCTGGGCGATGACAGCCGCTTTTGTAGACGCCGATCACGACGGCGACCTTGATATTTTCGTAGGCAATTTCGCCGACCTCAATCAATTTCCCGCGAACAAAACCGAAGCCATTTTCCCTGACGATTTCGCAGGCACTTCCAACAGATTATTCCGCAACAACGGCGAAAAAGACGGCAAGTGGAGCTTCACCGATGACACCGAAAAATCAGGCTTGGGTGGAGGCGCGAATAAAACCACAGCCGTAGTTTGCACCGACTTCGACAATCACCGTGACGTAGATTTTTTTGTTGTGAATTACGGCGCACCTGTGCAGTTGTTTGCGAATCAACGCGATGGTTCATTTAAGAACGTATTCAACACTAGCTCGTTAGCCGTTAATGGTAGAGCCATGGGCGTAGCAGCCGGAGATGTTAACAAGGATGGTTTTACAGATTTTCATGTAGTCTATTGGGAAGAGGGGGAACGTGGATTTGGGCCACCGCCGCCAGATGCCCCGGCAGCTTTGCGCGCCACTTCCTTCCTAAGTGATGGGCGGGGAAGTTTCTCAGTTTGGCCCAGTGGGACAACAGGTACACATAAGTTTTTTCCTGCATTAAAATCACTAGCTACACAATACATAGATGTAGACAATGACGGATTGCTTGATAGGGTGCTACAGACTGATCATGGAATTTTAATTGAACACCTTAAGCAGGTCACTGGTACAGGCGTTCGGATAAGAGCAGACAGCGTTCCCCTTGAATCTAACAACAGAGGATTAGCTTGTGGCGACCTGAATAACGATGGTGCGATTGACCTTTTAATGATCAATGAAAAAGGATCGCTAATTGCACTCAAAAACCAAAGTGCAAGCAAAAATTATGTTGCTGTCAGCCTCAAAGCCGGAACTTCCAACAAAAACGGCATCGGCACAAAAGCAATTTTGCGCAGCGGCAGTTTGCAACAAAAATTAGAATTGTACGCGTGTTCGCCTGCACCTGCCGCAGCCGGATTAAATTTTGGGTTAGGCTTTCGCACTAAGGTAGACGCGCTGCAATTGTTGTGGCCTTCGGGCATCGTGCAATCCGAATTGGATGTGAAAGCTGGACAGCTTAATAAATTTGAGGAACTGGATCGCAAGGGAACTTCGTGTCCGATTTTGTACGCCTGGAACGGCAGCGAATATTCGTTCGTCACCGATTTCATGGGCGGATGCGCGATTGGCATGCGCGAAGCGGGCAACACGTGGAGCATCCCCGACACCGATGAATACGTGCGCGTCACAGGCGACCAATTGAAGGAACGCGACGGCAAACTCTCGATTCGGATGAACAACCAGCTCGAAGAAGTACTGTTCTTCGACGCGGTAAAATTGCTTGCCGTAGACCATCCCGCCAACACCGAAATTTATCCCAACGAAAAATTATTGCCGGGGCCGCCATACACTCCGTTTTCCATTTATTCCGTCAAAGCTCCACGCCCTCCTGTTGCTGCGATTGATGACAAAGGCAACAACATTTTGCCGCTGATCGAAAAAATAGATCAGCAATATCCGACGAATTTTGAGAAGCTGAAATTCAAAGGTTACTCAAACGAACACGCGATGGAATTGGATTTGGGCAAAGATGTGCTGAACACAAAACGTCCGTTATTATTGCTTTCGGCCTGGATTGATTACGCTGATTCGTCTTCAAATTTAGCCGCTTCGCAGGCCGGAGTCACCATCACGCCACCCTTCCTACAAGTCAAAAATAAAAAAGGCGAATGGCAAACCGTGATTGAGCAAATGGGCTTTCCGGCGGGCTTGACCAAAACAATGACCGTAGATTTAACGGGCAAATTTTTATCGCAAGATTCCCACGTTCGCATCGTCACGAGTATGCGAATTTATTGGGATCAAATTCTGGTGGACGCAACCGATGGCAAAGCTCCGACTAAAATTACAAAACTTGACCCGCTCAGCGCTGACCTGCACTGGGGTGGCTTCCCACGCGAATTGTCGTTGGATAAATTCGGATTGAAAGCTTACGACTACCGCACGATTGATCCGACCTCGCCGTGGAAAGCGCATCTTGGAAATTACACGCGTTACGGCGATGTGAAAGCATTACTGCTCGCGCCTGAAGATATGTACGTCATCACGCGCAATGGTGATGAAATGCAGATAGACTTCGACGCCAGGAAATTGCCGCCTCTTGCTAAAGGATGGAAGCGCGATTATTTGGTTTATGCCGATGGTTTCGGCAAAGACATGGACATCAACGCCGCACGTCCTGACACAGTTGGCGAATTGCCGTTTCACAAAATGAAAAGCTATCCTTACGAGCCCGGCGAAAGTTATCCGACGGATGAAAAGCATTTGGAATATCTGCGCAACTACAATACGCGCAGTGTTGGTGTCCAGACGCAGGCGATGTGGCGTGGCGTGAGATAACCAGGAAAAAAAGTTGATCTTTTCGGCAGAGGGATTAGTATTTCTCTGCCGATATTTTTTTGGAGAAATAATTTTATGACTTGGGATGAAGTAATTAACAGTCCGTATTTAACCAACCTGCCGTTCAAAATTGAGCTAAATAAGTTCGGGCAAATTCTAATGAGTCCAGCGTCAAATTGGCATGGCATGCTGCAATCTGATCTTGGCTATGAAATTCGCCACTCAAAAAGAAATGGACAAATCATTAATGAGTGTTCAATTCAAACGTCTGATGGTGTGAAAGTAGCTGATGTGGCCTGGGCTTCGGATGATTTCATGGCGAAATATGGCAAAGTTACGCCTTTCCCACATGCGCCGGAAATTTGTGTTGAGATCGTTTCTCCTTCTAATACGAAAGCAGAAATGGAACACAAAGTCGAACTATATCTGGCCAAAGGCGCACACGAAGTTTGGATAGTGAGAGAGGACAAAACGATCAGCTTTTATACGCACATTGGAGAAGTCGAAAAATCTAATCTCGTACCTGAAATCAAGCTTTAACGAATAAAATTTACTTTCAACTATCTTCAGTAACTGATAATGCAAGCATTGAACCGCTTGTCATAAATGTCAGATTTGGTGTAATTTATCTCTGCCTCCAGAAAAGGCTTTAGTTTCAAAGGGTATGCGGCTAATAAGTTTAGTTCGCAAAAGGTGGATATATTGATAAAGGTACTGGTGTAAGAAGCTGAAGACCTCACCGCTACATACTTCTCCAGCCGATAAAAAGACGCTCAACCATTGAGTGCTTTCTACGAGTCAAAATGGGTAAACTAATTAGTCTGATTGGCTTTCTCAGGGTTCCGTTGCTTGCTCTGGCGTTGGTGTTGGCAGGCGGAGGATTGTTATATCTGACGATCCCTAATTTATTAAACTTTTACCGCAGCCAAACCTGGCCCAGAGTAACAGGTCAAATTGTTGAATCGCGCTGGCAAAATAAACTGATCGCGCAAAGTGCCGCCAGACCAAGTTTCAAATTCATTCCAAAAATCGAATACTCTTACACCGTTAACGAAAAAGAGTTCAAAGGTAACACGGTCAGTTTAAGTGCATTTGATGAGCTGGACAGGAGTTTTGCGAAAACGAAACTTGAGCAATATCCAACCGGGCGACAGGTGCTGGTTTATTTCAATCCCAGCCAGCCGGAACTGAGTTGCCTGGAACAGGAAAAACCTTCGCTGGGCAGCCTGTTGGGAATAATCGCCGGGATTGTTGCTTTTTACACGGCGTTTGTCGTTCTGAAGAGTGGCAGCCAGACACAACCAACGCTCACGCTTTCGACTTCTCGTTACAGTAACGAACAGGATTTTCGCACCGCGCTGAAAGTTTTCGCTAAAGATCAGCGCCGCTAAGCAGTTTAATAATCCCGCCCAAAATCCAATCATAAATTGGCAGTGTTCACGCTCCTGAGCAAAAATAGTCTTGCTCCGCTTGACGGAAAACGGACAAGGCTCTACAAATATGGCTATGCACGCAACTGAAATTCGCATCGCTAATATTGCCCCTGAGTCTTCTGTGAACATCGCTGATTACTTCAAAACAGAAGCTGTCCGTATTGAGCAGTGGCTGGAGAATTTATTACCTGCCACAACAGAGGTTCCGGCGACTATTCATGAAGCAATGCGTTACAGCATTTTCGCGGGTGGCAAGCGGATGCGTCCGGCACTGGTTATTGCAACTGGCGAAATGTTCGGGGCCGATGAGCGGGCGTTATTGCCGACGGCTTGCGCCCTTGAAATGATTCATACATATTCGTTGATTCACGATGATTTGCCCGCGATGGACAACGATGATTTACGGCGTGGTCGTCTGACCAATCACAAAGTATTCGGTGAGGCTATCGCCATTTTGGCGGGTGATGCCTTACTGACGCAGGCTTTCATTACACTGGCGCAGATGCAGGGGATCAGCGCAGAAAATAAAGTGCGCGTCATTTCTGAAGTTGCACAGGCCGCCGGAACAGTGAAGGCGTTGATTGGTGGACAAGTCCTCGATATTCAAAACGAAGGCAGGGAATTCGACGCCGCACAGCTTGACGAAATTCATCTGGCTAAAACCGGAGCGTTGATTCGTTGTTGTGTCCGAGTCGGCGCAATTATTGGTGGAGCCAGCGCAGAGCAACTCGCGCATTGCACGGAATATGCTGAAAAGGCGGGTTTAGCTTTTCAGATCGCCGATGACGTGTTGGACGCCACCGCCACGAGTGAAAAATTAGGTAAAACCGCTGGCAAAGATGCGGCGACACAAAAGGCAACTTATGTTGCGCTGTATGGCATTGAGGCGGCGCGGGCGCGAGCGGAACAACTTTACCGCGCAGCACTTGCGGCAATTCAGCAAACAGGGCTTGCAACACAGAAGCTGGAAGAAATCGTGCGCTTTATTATTGAGCGACAATCATAAAACTCACCACTCACACATTTACGGAGATCATCGTATGTCCTACAACTTACAAAATCGCTGGCAAAAATTCGGTTTGGTTTTACTGGTACTGCTTGTAGCTGTTAACGGTTATGCCGGGCCACGCGCCAATGTCAAAAAGACTGCACTTGATCGTTACGTTTACAAACCTGATCCGAATTTCAAATTCAGGCTGGTCAGCACAAGCAAAGGCGAAGGACATACAACTTATATTTTGAGCCTGACTTCACAGCAATGGCGCACCGAAGCTGAAGTTGATCGTCCGATTTGGGAGCACTGGCTGACAATAATTCAACCGGACGAAGTGAAAACTCCGACCGGTTTACTTTTCATCGAAGGTGGATCGAACAATGGCAAAGCGCCGGGCAAACCTGCGGCGATGTTTTATGACGTAGCCGTCAATTCTCATGCAGTAGTTTCTGTCCTGCGCATGATTCCGAATGAGCCGCTGACTTTCAAGGATGACAATAAAGCGCGTACAGAAGATTCAATAATTGCTTACACAGCGGAAAAGTTTTTCAAAACCGGAGACGAGACGTGGCCGTTGCGATTGCCAATGACCAAGAGCGCCGTTCGCGCCCTGGATGCGGTCACGGCTTTTTGTGCGAGCGACGAAGGCGGCAAGGCAAAAACCTCTGTCAATAATTTCGTCGTTTCCGGCGGCTCAAAAAGAGGCTGGACAGCGTGGACGACGGCGGTTGTTGATGATCGTGTAATTGCGCTGGTGCCGTTTGTCATTGATGTGCTGAACAACGAAAAATCCATGGATCATCATTTTCGTGCGTATGGTTTCTGGGCGCCGGCGGTGGGCGATTACAAACCGGTTTTCAATGGCTGGCTTGGTACGCCACAAAATAAAGCGTTGGTAAAAATTGAAGACCCTTACGAGTATCGTGATCGTTTGACGATGCCCAAGATGATCGTCAATTCAACTGGCGACCAGTTTTTCGCTCCCGATTCTTCACAATTTTATTTCGCTGATCTGAAAGGCGAAAAGTATTTGCGTTATGTGCCGAACACAAATCATGGCCTGGACAAATCCGACGCAGCCATCTCGCTCGGAGCTTTTTTTGATGCGATTGTTACTAACCGACCACGTCCGCAATATGCCTGGAAATTCAAAGCGGACGGTTCGATAGAAGTGCGCACCAAAGATAAGCCGACCGAGGTCAAATTGTGGCAGGCGACTAATCCCAAAGCCCGCGATTTTCGGCTTGAAGCCATTGGCCCGGCATATAAAAGCTCGCCACTCACAGCGGTCAAAGACGGCGTTTATGTGGCGCACATGCCAAAGCCAGCCCAGGGGTTCACGGCTTATTTCATTGAACTGACATTTGCTAATGGCGGCAAATATCCGCTCAAATATACAACCGCTGTCCGCATCGCACCCGATGTTCTCCCATTTCCTTCACCTGTGCGCACCAGCGCCAAATGAATGGTTAATTCACGTGCTTTCCAGTACGCCATGACGGGAGTTTTCCTTGACAAGCGCGTTACCCATTGTTAGTCTTCGTCGTTTCTGACTTTAGTTTTATCAGGAGTAATGTATGGCAAAGAGAACTTTTCAACCAAATAATCGTCGGCGCGCTAAGACGCATGGCTTTCGTGAGCGGATGAGTACCAAATCCGGGCGGCTGGTAATTAAACGTCGCCGCGCCAAAGGTCGCACGCGCCTGACTCCGTTCCATTATTAATCGTGGTGGTCGTGCTTGACTGGAATTTGAGGCACAAAGGTTAGATGAAACCTCCCAGGCAAAACTATCGTTTGCTTTCCAGTCGGCAATTCCGGGCTGTTTACGAAAAAGGCCAGAGATTGAATACTCCTTTTTTCTCGGCCTTCATTTTGCGAACCGATACGGAACAGCAGCGCCTGGGTCTGACAACCACGCGCAAAATAGGTAAGGCGGTATTGCGGAATCGGTGCCGTCGGAGGTTGCGCGAAATTTTCAGATTGCGCGATCAAACAGTGCTTTCCGGCCTTGGTTTCGATGTGGTTTTAAATGTGCGATCAAATGTAGCGACGGCGGAGTATCAGGAAATCGCCAGCGCTTTTGCGCAAATGTTGCAACGCTTTCGCCAGAGCGCGGTGAAAGCAAAAAACGGGAACGAAGTGAAATGAAAACTCTCGCAATTTATGTTTTGCGTGGTTATAAATTGCTCATCTCGCCAATGTTTCCGCCCTCGTGCCGCTTCACTCCGACTTGTTCGGAATATGCCGCTGAAGCTCTCGGCAAACATGGTTTCATTAAAGGATCAGCGCTGGGAATTAAACGTATTTTGCGCTGTCATCCATTCAGCCCGGGTGGGTATGATCCGGTGCAATGATTTAAGATCAGATTAATGGCCCCGATTTGCCGGAGATCTGAAATGAGTTTTTATATTAAATGGAAAAACAACGGCTTGCGGTTTTCATAGCTCTTTCGGCTCTTATCCTCTTTGGGTCGCAATTTCTTTTCCAAAAACTTAACCCGCCTCCCCAAAAACCAGCTAACGAACAGCTTGCTCAGACCGCAACTCCAACGGCTGCACCAACGGTTGCACCAACCCAGGCTCCACTAACCGTGCCAGCGGCCAACGCGACACAGGCAGATGCGCGTGAAATTAAGATTACAACTCCTTTCTGGACGGGAACTCTTTCAAATCAGGGCGCAGTGATTACTGAATTCACGATGACGCACTTGCCAAATGATGACGGAAAATTAGGCAAACCAATTGATGCGCTTCCTGGAGGAGGAGGAGTGCTACTAGTGTCAGCCCAGAAGAGTAAAGAAATCGGTGCGCCCCTGCGCTTGCTGATTCCGTCAGATCGCAATCTGGAAAAACAGCTTAATGATGCGCGATTCTCAATTGCGGGCACCTCTGAGCAACAGGTCGTAATTGATGAAGCTGCCAGCAAAACGATCACGCTTAATTATGACAATGGCAGCGGTGTCAAAGCGCAAAAGATATTTTCATTCAACGGCACTGGCTACGATTTCGATTGCACCGTTGATGTCCGTCGCAACGATCAGCCGATTGAAACTTATCTGGTTGTCGGCCCAGGTTTCGGCGATCAGAATGTTAAGAATCCCGGTGGTTATTATTCGCAGGAATCATTAGCCACAATTTCATCAGCTACTGGGATTGACCGTCATGCAGGAAAATCCATTGAAGGGATGGAGCCGAAGCCTGTCGCGACAACGCAGGTTCGCTGGGCCTCGATTGACGATAACTATTTTGCGATGGCAGTTATCCCCTCGTCGCCAGCGAAAGCTGTCAGCCTCCTGAACGCGAAACACAAAGAAATCATTGATGGCAAAGAGCAGGAAATCAATCAGGTTTCGGTGGCAGTTGAGATCACAAACGCCCAGGTCAATCACATTTACGCTGGCCCTAAAAACATTAAAATGCTAAGCGACGTCAGCCAGAAATTCAATCTTGGTGATGATAGCGGAAATCTTGAAAGAGCCGTCAATTACGGTTGGAGCTGGATCACACGGGTCGTTAAACCGCTGGCCTGGGTCATGCTTACTATCTTGCAGAAAATTTATAAAGTAACGCAAAATTATGGCTGGGCGATTATTGTTTTGACCTTCTCTTTGAACATGTGCTTTTTTCCGATGCGCTGGTATAGCTCGGTCTCAATGAAAAAAGCTGCCGCGATGCAGCCAAAAATGAAGGA
>JANMKB010000250.1:0-19657 GCA_031371805.1 Blastocatellia bacterium
CAAACTGCCGCCGACACCCATAAATTCAATGGCCGCGCCGCGTGCCCCTGGTACTAACCTCGCTTCAAATGTCGCTGTCCACTTCTTCGGGTATTCCAGCAAAATTGAAATCGTGTCCGGCGCATCGCGTCCGTCGTTGTATTGATACACGCCACCTGCGGCGCTGGCAGCGACAGGTAATTCTTCACCCATATACCAATGCACAACGTCAATCCAGTGCGTGAACAAGTCAGTGATTTGACCGCCGCCGAAATCAAGATAAGCGCGCCAGTTGTAAAATTGATGCGCATTGAACGGGCGTGGTGTACGAGGCCCGACCCAGCGTTTCCAATCTAATCCGGCGGGTTGTTCGGTGAAATTCGGTTTGCGCAAATGATAACCGTTGCCATGCCAGTACGTGCGCACATACGCGATTTTGCCAAGCTTGCCGCTGTCCACAAATTCAGCTTTGGCTTGGGCGTAATGTGTACCGCTGCGTTGTTGCAATCCTACCTGCAAAACACGTTTGTTGGCTTTGACGGCTTCGACAACTTTGTGGCCTTCCTGCCACGCCCACGTCAGCGGTTTCTCGACATATACATCTTTGCCCGCGTTGCAGGCGTCCACAGCAATGGAAGCGTGCCAATGATCAGGCGTAGCGATTAATACGGCGTCCACGTCTTTCATCGCCAACACAGCATGATGATCGCCTGTTGTCGTGGCTTTGCCGCCAGTCATTTCTTTGGCTTTCAGTGCGTTTTTTTCGTAGACGTCACAAATGCCAACGAACTCAATATCCGGTTCTTTGATAAAATGGCTAATGACCTGTTGCGCCCGGTCGCCGGAGCCGATAACGCCCATCCGAATACGATCATTTGCGCCGAGTACGCGATTCCAACTGGCAGCGTTCATCAGCACGCCCGCACCAGCGGCAACACGTGCCGAAGTACTTAAAAAAGCGCGGCGGGTTTTATCTGTAAGTGACATATCGAAAAACTCCTGTGTTGAGGTTATTGATTGCGAATTATTTGTCGTAAGCGTTTAGACCTTTTTTGTAATTTGGGTCTTGTGTCGCTAAATCAGAGCGATAGCTCACCGCATTAGCAGAGGGGAAATTCACCGGAACTTTTTGCGTGACTTTGCCTGTTGCAGCCCATTCAGTGCCGCGTTGAAATGTAGTCATAAACCCCACGCAGCTCATGCCAATCACATCGTGTCCCATCGCAGTGTGAAAAACTTTGCCTTTGCCATAACTGAGCGTCATCAGCATTGGTTCATCGCGGCCTGTGCCTCGATTGGCAGGGTCAGCATACGCGGTTGCCAGCACCGTCATATTTTTTCCAGGGCCGCGCAAGTTTGTATAAAGTTCATCGCCCTGATGCATCCACATTTTCGGCAAGCCTTTGGTGATCGGATGATTGGTTTCGCGCATCGTAATTTGATATGGCAAGCGCAAGCCGTGATTGCCTGCGTTGCCGGGCGAAGTGTCTGACGATAATTTTCCGTCTTTGAAAAACCAGTATGCGCCAGAATCCTGATTGCGCCCGCGCCATCCGCCGATGCCAATCATTTCGTTAAATTCTTTCCACTTGCCAAACGCGTTATTTGCAGCGTGTACGATAACCAGACCGCCGCCATTTTTGACGTATTGCTCAAATGAAGATTTAAGCTCATCTGACCAGCGCTCATCCGGCGCATCGTAATTCATCACGATAACCTGATACTTACTGAATTCAGGCTTGAAGCCGCTGAAATCAGCTTTGGCAGGCGGCGCGGTGACCACATCAACTTGAAACAAACCTGTTTCTTCAAGCTGTTTTTTCAGCACGGGCGTCGTCATTTGCCATTTGTGATAAGGCCCGCCGCTTTCGCCATCCAGCAGCATCACGCGAATTGGCGCGGCTTGCGCAGAAACGGCAAACATAAAAATTGCGAAAAATAGTGCGAATAAAATTGAGTTTTTCATGCGTTTGTTTTGAGTGAAAAATTAAAATTTATAACGTCGCCAGTCAGGGTTGCGCTACATTTACAATCCGGGTTTTGGCGGTTTCACTGGTTCCCACGCGGTCACGCCTGTGCGTTTGACCTGGCGGCGGAATAATTTCCCGCCTTGTGTGACGTACAGCCAATTTTTTTCTGCGCCGCCGAAAGCAATATTGCCGATGGCGAGTGCACCAGCTTCAGGTTTATTGAGTAATTGTGCGCAACGTCCGATTTGTTCGCAAACCTGAATGCCAAGCGTGCTGGTCGCGTATAGATGTCCGATGGAATCTACGGTTAATCCTGCCACGCCGCTTTGATAGGACATTTCGGGCATCTCCAGACGGTGAAACGGTTCGCCATTAATAAGCGAGCCATCCGGCGCGACCTGAAAATTCCATGTAAATTTTGTGTATCCGTCCGCGATGTTCAGCAACGCCTGATCAGGCGAAAGCGTGATTGCCGCAGGCTGCAAAATATTTTCGCAGTTGCTGACCTGGCGTATTTTACCTTTTCCATCTATGAAATTCACGGCGCGATGCGCGGTATCTACGAAATAAATTTCGCCTTTGGCAGTCAGTGCTAAATCATTCGCTTCAACATTGCTGGCAACTATTTTTTCATCGCCGCCTGTACCGTAACTGACAATTTTTTTGCGGGCAAGTTGCGAAGCGTACAATCTGCCATCTGCGCCAAAGCGTAACGCTTTTGCACCGTTCGTATTCTCTTTGAAAATTGTGGCCTTGCCGTTTACATCGGATTTGTAAATGCGGTTGCTGTCAGGATCGGCAAAATAAACATCGCCCGATTTGTCCGCCGCAGGACTCGCCACAGATTTATAAGTTTCGCCAACTTGTTGCCACGGCTTGTCTTGCGAAACGATAGCGATGACAGCTCCACGCGGGCCTCCGGGCGGCGGTGTAAAATTTGCTGGCGCATTCGCCGGACGCGGGAAATTCGGCGGCGCAGGCTCACGCGCAACAATTGGTTTCGGATATTCACGCCACAGCCAGCGCAAGGCTTCGGGCATAATCGCTGCGCCGTGTTTCATGTTGTGGCCTTCTTCGCCTACTACCAATTTTACGTCGTAGCCTGCAAATTCAAATGCCGACGCCATAGTTTGATTTTGCAAAACCCATTTACCGGCGTAGCTGTTCAGATCGTTGTTGCCGTCCTGCATAAAAATGCGAATTGGTTTGGCTTCGGTGCGACGAATACGCGCAGGCAACGAGTCTGCGCCGCGAAAATTCACGAAGCTGCCAATGAACGTCAGCACGCGCCGAAATTGATCGGGACGATGCCACGCCGCCATTAACGCGCCGGTTGCGCTCGTGCTAAGACCAGAAATCGCATGGTCGTTCGGGTCTTTTGAGAGGTTATATTTTTTGGCGACTTCGGGAATAATTTCATCAACCAAAAAACGCGAGAAACGATCATCCAGCGAATCATATTCGTTGATGCGGTTGAAGCGATTCATTTGTGTCGCTTCGTTCGCTACGGGCAACACGCCGGGATCAATAAAAATTCCAATCAACGGTGGAATATCACCTTTGGCAATCAGGTTGTCAAAAACCACAGGCACGCGCACGCCATCGCCAGCGAAGCCGCTACCATCCAGATAAATCATGAACGCGGTCGGTTTGTTCGCATCGTATTGCGCGGGTACATACACGGAATAATCATGCGGCGTACCGGGATAAATTTTGCCCGGTTCGAGCTTATATTTCGTGAGCTTTCCTTTTGGCACTCCGTCCTGCGGTTGCGAATCGGAGCCGAGAACGTAATTCACTTGCGCCCGCGAACTCGTAGCCAACGCCAGCAATACTGCGAACAAAATCGTCTTCATGAATTTTCCTGATACGTCGTAGCGCAACCAGAAACGGTTGCCTTACATTTATCGTTTCGTTGGAGTCTTCGGCTTTGCGCCTGACCTGGTAATTAAATCTGTGAGTAACTCTACTGCTTTATCAATCGGCAAAAAATCGGCAACATCAATCGGCGTTCTGCCCTGAGCATTGCGCTCATCAAGCGGCGCACCTTTGTCCGCTAAAAACTGAATCACCCGACAGATTTCAGCTTGATCCATGCTGGGGCCGACGCCCGTCACACACGCATGAATAACTGTCATCCCTTTTTCGGTGGCAGCTTTCACCTCAGGATCAAGCTCGAACGCATACTTTACCAGTTCGAGATTGCTGCTACCCGCCGCTTGCATTAATAACGTGATACCTGCTTCGCCTTTTAATTTCGGATCAGAACCAGCCGCCGCCAACAATTTCATGATTTCTAATTGATTAGCTCGTGCGGCGATGTGCAACGGAGTCAATTCGCCAAACACAGGCCGAAAGGGATTGCCTCCGCCTGGAATTTTGTTATTGCGGGCATTCACATCGGCTTTGCTGGCGATAAGTTTTTTAACCAATTCGACATCGCCTGTTTGCGCGGCGTGATGCAACGCAGTGAAGCCGCGCACGTCCGCGAATTTCACATCAGCCCCGCTTTCGACTAAAGCCAGTGCGCATTCAGAGCTGCGATTCGCGGCGGCAATCACTAACGCTGGCGTTCCATCAGGAATTTTCGAGTTCGGATCAACGCCTGCAGCGAGCAAATATTTGACGGACTTCGCATCGTTTTTGACGGTCGCAAAAATCAACGGCGTGAAGCCGCTTTTGGAAACCGCTTTGACATCCGCGCCGTTTGTAATCAGCGTTTTCACTACGTCGGAATGCCCTTCTGCCGTCGCCCACATCAACGCGCTCTGCTTTTTCTTTTCCTCGACAGCGTTGACGTGAGCGCCTTTTTCGATCAGCAAATTAACGGCTTCAACAGAGCCGGAATTCGCCGCGAGCATCAACGCCGTGCTGCCATCCCAACGCGCAGCATTAACGTTCGCACCTGCCTCAATCATTTTTTTCACGAGCGCAGCATTGCCGTTATTGCACGCCAGCGTGAGCGGAGTCTCGCCATACTCGTCCGCCGTATTCACCTTTGCGCCTGCGGTCAGCAACATTTCTGCCGCTTTGACATCATCAAGAAAAACTGCCCAGGCCAACGCCGAAGCTCCATCTGGTTGCGCGACATTGATATCCGTTTTGGATTTGATGAGCGATTCAATTGCCTTGTGATCGCGGCGCTTGATGGCATCTAATAAAGCTGCGGAACCATTCGCCAGACAAAATGAGGCCGCAAGAATAATTGTCAATCCACATAACAACCAGGCTTTTAGTTTCATCAAAATCCTCTTTCGCAAAATCAGGCAGCCGCATGCTTGCGCAGCCAATTATTGAGATCCACTTTCTTTTCAAAATCAAACGCTGCATCAAAAAGTTCGTCGAGCTTTTCCAGGGACAAGGCACTGATACGCTTTTGTGTGGGTAAGCTCAACGCCCCAAGTTGCCGTGTTAGCAATTTGAGTGTAGCTTCGATCTTACCTTCGATCTTGCCTTCGATCTTGCCTTCGAGTAAACCTTCACGCTTGCCGATCACGATTCCTTTGCGCTCCCAACTGGTCAGATATTCCATAACGTTCGTCCGTTCTTCCGGTTTAAATTTTACGACTTCATCGTGTAACGCAGCCTCTTCCGCCTGATTAAGCGGCAGGTAGGCGTCAATGAAGCGCATAATTGCCCGTAACTTTTTTGGCGTTGGATTGAGTCGGGCAATCATTCGCAAACAAGCCACCATGACTTTGCTGCGCTCTTCGGGCTGGACACCCATTTTCGCCATTAGCGCGCTTGCCGCCGGATTGTCACGCCGCAAATAATCCCGCCAATTAAGCTGATTCAATTGAATCACAGCGTAGTTAAATTCTAAGACGCGGCGATCAGGAAATTCAATTGTGTATTGTCCCGGCTCCGGCTTCAGCGGCTTGTCCCAGGTCAACAAGGCAATCGGATAAACAGGCAGGTCATGCTCGTACGTTTGCACCGCAAAGTAAAAAAACATGCGCTTGCCCGACCAGCCTTTTTTCTGTGCCTGCGCTTCAACGTGAATCAGGAAATATGTAAGCTGCCCCTTAAATCGGGCTTTAACAAGCAAATCTACGGCTCGTTTGGCGCGACGCGTAATTTCGCTTTTGCGCTCCTGCTCAACGAATTCAATTGAGCCGGGATCAAGATATGGCATGACTTCCGGCAAAAATAATTCGATAAAATCCGTGAAGCATTCACGCAACAATTCTTTAAAAAGATAGTCGTGATCCACTCACTTTTCCTACGCCATACAATTCAGCGTATCCGTCGCATCGCCAAATTTTTCAGCCGGTACGCCAGCTTTTTGCAGCATCGTCAATAGTAAATTATTTAGCGGAGTTTCTTTCGGGAAAACGATATGGCGATTACCTTTGACCTGACCTGCGCCGCCGCCTGCGACCACAATTGGCAAATCGTGATGCGTATGCAGATTGCCATCGCTGATACTGCTGCCGTACATAATCATCGAATTGTCGAGGAGCGTACCTTCAGCATCAGGCGTAGCTTTCAATCGCTCCAACAGATACGCAAACATCTTCACGTGAATTTCATTGATCTTAACAGTCTTGGCAATTTTGTCAGGATCGTTCTGATGGTGCGTCATGTTGTGATGTCCATCAGAAACACCGATAGAGCGATAAGGGCGGTTGCTGCCTTCACGCGCCATCATCAAACTTACGACACGTGTCATGTCGGTTTGGAATGCCAGCACTTCCAAATCCATAATCATTTTGACGTGATCTTCAAATTCTTCGGGAATCGAAGTTGGTCGCGCCATCACGGGCATTTTCACCGTCGCATTATGTTGCTCGGCTTTTTGAATGCGTCGTTCAATGTCGCGGATCGCTTCAGTGTATTCCGTAAGTTTGCGCTGATCATCTTTGCCGAGCGTTGTGCCAAGCCGTTTGATGCTGCCATTCACGTAATCAAGGATGCTACGTTGTTTGTGCAATTGCGCCAGACGTGCTTTCGGGTCAGTGCTTTCACCGTCGCCAAACAAACGCTCGAATACCGCACGCGGATGAATTTCGACGGGCAATGGAGTGTTCGCACCGCGCCACGAAAAGGTATTGGTGTAAGCGCAACTGTAACCAGAATCGCAGCCGCCAGCCAATTGATTCGATTCGACGCCAAGTTCCAGCGAACCTAAAATCGTTTGTTTGCCCAATTCTTTCGCGGCAATTTGATCGGCTGAAATTCCGGCCTGAATATTAATGCCTTCCGTTTTCTTCGGATGCACGCCGGTCAGCCACGTAGCTCCGGCGCGGGCATGATCTCCTGCCCCATCGCCCAGCGCACGCCCCTGCACTTGTGCAAGGCCGCTCAACACCAACACGTGTTCACGAAACGCTTCCAGCGGTTTCATCGTAGACATGAATTCAAAATTCGCACCTTCGGTTTTCGGCGTCCATTTATCGGCAATGATGCCGTTCGGAACATAGACGAATCCGAGGCGTACTGGCGGCTTCGTTGCCGCAGTCAGCGCAGGCGTCATCGCGTCCAGCAAAGGCAAAGCTAAAGTGACGCCCATGCCTTGTAAAAATGTGCGGCGCGGTAAAGATTTTTTCGTGATTATCATGGCGTTGCAGTTCTCCTCATTTGGAACGGTGTGCTTTTTACAATTAAATTTATTAACGTCGGTAAGCGATAATTGTCCGACGCAGCTTCGCGCATTATCGAACGGACAGACGGGTTGTCGTAATACTCCAACCCGCGTCCCAGTGCGTATGTTAGCAGTTTTTCTGTCGCGGCTGTCACAAATTCATCCTTGTGCGCTGTCAGCAAAATCTTTTTCAATTCATTCGGGCCAGTGAAGGATTTGCCGTTTGGCAATTTACCCGAAGCATCAATCGTCAGCCCGGCATCTTTCGTCCGCCATTTTCCGATGCCGTCATAATTTTCGAGCGCGAAGCCAATCGGATCCATCCGGGCGTGACACGAAGCGCAAGTTGGATCGGCACGATGGACTTCCAGTTGCTCACGCATACTTAACACCCGACCATCCTTGCCGTGCAGCTTCCCCAGGTCGCGGGTAATATCAGGCGGCGGTGGCGGCGGCGGTGCGCCCAGCAGATTTTCCAATATCCACTTGCCCCGTTGCACCACAGACGAGCGATTGGGGTAGGAGGTTACAGTCAGGATGCTTCCCTGCCCTAACAATCCGCCGCGATTCGGATCGCTCAATGCAACGCGGCGAAACTGCGAACCGTAAATCCCAGGAATACCGTAATGCTCCGCGAGACGTTGATTGAGAAAAGTATAATCAGCATCTAATAAATTAAGAATGCTGCGGTTTTCGCGCAAAACACTCTCAAAAAATAACTCAGTCTCCTGCCCGAAGGCGCGACGCAAACTTTCGTCGAAATTCGGAAAAATATCAGGGTCGGGGTTTTGCGTTTCAAGATTGCGTAAATATAACCACTGACCGCCGAAATTACTTACAAAAGCTCGTGAACGCGGATCGTCAAGCATGCGCGTCACCTGCGCTTGCAACGTCGCCGGATTGCTGAGCTTTTTCTGCTCCGCCAATGTTAACAATTCATCGTCAGGAATACTGCTCCACAAAAAGAATGAGAGCCGCGAAGCCAATTCAAAATCGCTCACGCGGGCGAGTTCAGATTTCGTCACACGTGGATCGCGTTCGATACGAAACAGAAAATCCGGTGACACGAGTAGCGCTTCGAGCGCCGCTTGAATGCCTGTATCAAAATCTGCGTTTTGCCGCCCACCATCATAAAACCCTAGCAGCGGATTGATGTCAGCCAGCGTCACAGGACGCCGGAAGGCATGACGCGCCAGATTGGTCAGAATTTTTTTCGCGCAAAGCCGCTCATCTTTTGCCGATGTTGGCGTACAAATAAAAATCTTTGCGCGGCTCGGCGTATTGCCCCGCGCTGTCGGATTAAATGGCCCGCTCACAATCAACGTGTCTACATTGGTATTTTGTCCGACAGGAAATTGTTTGACTCGCGCTCCATCCAACCGCAAATCCATCTGGATTTTTTCTCCCGGCTGCCCTCCGCCACCTCCGCCTAACCCGCGTCCAACCGCAGGCATGGCAACTTCAGGCTTCGCACTGTCACGCATAAACGTCACGCCAATCGTGCGTAATCCCGCTTTGATCGGCATCTTGACATCAATTGGCTTCGACATATCACCGGGCATTTTCAGGCGCAGTTGATATTCGGCATCCACCGGAAAATAGTATTGGAACGAAGCGCCGCCGCGTGAATAAAACGGTAAATCGTCGCTGACCCGCTCGGTGCGAACTACGCCGCCAAAAACTTTGGGAGGCTCGCGTTTCGCCTGCAAAATTTCTTCGCCGGGTTTCATTTTCAAATCGCCAACCGCCGTGCGACTAATGCGATACGCGATTGACATGTATTTTTCAAGCAGCGCAGGCGACAAAGACAAGACATCACCAATGTTGTCAAAACCGTAGCCCGAATCGTCCACTGGCAAAGCCGTTCCCGGCTTGATGTCAAGCGCCAGCAAATCACGAATGGCGTTGCTGTATTCAGCCCGATTCAAACGATGCACTGATTGGCGCCCCGGATTCGGATGCGCCGCCGCAGCCTTGTCTAATGCGCCTTCCAACCAATTCACAAAATTCCTCACGTCCTTTGCTTCAGGATGCGGAGCCTTCACCGGAGGCATTTGTCCGGTGCGAACCTTGCGCAAAACTCGTTCCCACGTATCCCCATTTTTCGCAACATCCGTGTAATCCAAGCCTTCCAGCGAAATGTCAGCCGTTTTCGTTTTTTGATTGTGGCAACCAATGCAATATTCCTGAATCATTACTTCATGCGCAGAAGTTTCACGAGCATTTGCATGGATTGGCTCACGCTGCGAATTGATTGCAAACGCAGCTATCGTGACGATGAAAAGGATGCAGAGAAATTTGATTCGTTTCGCATTCATAATTTCAGATTATAGCAGTTTGGATATGACCATCAAGTCAGTACCACCTGCGATAGCGGGTGAGTCATTGTGCGATGACTCACCCGCTACCGCAGGTGGTACTGATCTTGCGGATTTCTGCTACTTCCCGCTAAACAACTTCGGCGCAAATTCCGTCAAATAGTTTCGCCAGTTAATCCACGTATGCCCGCCCGCCGATTCGTGAAACTCTGCATTGAAACCGTGTTTCTTAAATAACCCAACCGTCCCGTTGGTCGTGCTGAGCAAAAAATCTTCCTTGCCCGTAGCGAACCAGAACAGCTTCAAACCTTTTTTCAAATTCGCATCATCCAGCTTCGCCTGATTTGTTTTCACCCACGCTTCGCCATCTGCATTCAGCGTTCCAGGCACTGGCGCATTCGCGGCAGGAACCGCTGGCGCTCCCGGCCCACCTGGGGCGCGGTTGAAGCCTTGAAGCAAGCCTGAACTGTACACGCCGACATAAGCAAATTTTTCTAAATTCGGAATCGCAATATTCAGCGTTTGCCCACCGCCCATGGAAAGCCCTGCAATGGCGCGATTGCCACGATCAGGCAGGACGCGATAATTTTTCTCGGCATACGGCATAATGTCCGTCGTAAATTCTTTGACGAATTCATCAGGCGGAGCCGGCGTCCCCGGAACACGCGGCGCACCCATTCTGAACTGACTCGTATGTCCGGCAGGCATCACCATCACCATCGGTTTGGCTTTTCCGGCGGCGATTAAATTATCCAGAATAAATCCGGCGCGTCCGACCGAAGTCCATGCTTCATCGGAATCGCCTGCGCCGTGCAGCAGATAAAAAATCGGATATTTGCCTTTGCCTGATTCATATCCCGGCGGCGTATACACGTGCATCCGGCGAATTTTTCCCAGTGCGGTCGAGTAATACGTGACCGCTGCCACTGCACCGTGCGGAACATTTTTCGTATCGAAATTATCAGAGCCGGAAACATTTACCAGACTCCAGACATTGTTGTTTGATTCGCTGATCGAAGGGTTGCGCGGATCAATCACCGTCACACCGTTCACATTAAAATTGTAGCGATAGGCCCCAGCATCAAGTGGGCCAAGCGTGATTACCCAAACCCCATTTTCACCTTTGATCATTTCTTTGCCGCGTCCCATGCCGGGAATATCGCCACCAGTTAACAGCACGCTCTCCGCTTTGGGCGCAAGCAGGCGAAATGTGATTCTGTGGTCGGCTTGTACTTCGGGTGAAATTACTGGCGGTTGTGCGCCAGGTGCTTGTGCAAAAGCGGATGATGTGAATGTCGCTACTGCAAACAGCAATGTGGTAAGCAGACGAATACTAATTTCTTTCAATTTCATGTTCCCTCTCAATTTAATTTTAGTCAGCAAGTCCGGGATGTTATCCGGCAATTTTTCAGTTGTAATGCGTTTACGTTGGTGGGCAACGTGTCGTTACGTCAAAGTTACAGCGCAGCAATTTTTCGTTGGCGAGGAGGTGAAAAATAAATTGTAAAAACATCAATTGCCACTGGCTAATGTTCTTTGAAAAATAACTACCGTAAGCCGTGGGACAGGCGGTGAGCCTGTCCCAACAGACTCACCGTCTGTTTTACGATTTTTTATGACGGCTTTTATTTTTCAATCACCATCAGCCAGTGGCAATTGAGTAACCAACAAAACGCTTAAGGCTTTTTCTCGGCTGGCGGTGGCGGCGCTTGTGGCGGTGTGGGCGGCGCAGGCATTTCGATTTTGGCGCTGCCACGATGACACGTCCAGCAATTCAGCTTTTTGTCGCGTCCATCGGGGAGAAAATCTTTAGCATTTTCATGTAAAGACCGAGTCATTTTAATCATGGCGCGGGCGACATCTTTTTCCGGCTTTTCATCGCTGGATTTGTCGTCGGCGTGGCAATGAGCGCAGGTGACACCGAGTGACCGATTAAACGCCTGCATATATCCCATCAGTTGTTGCCGCGTAATATCCTGGGGCAAAACTTTCAGGTTTTTAAAGCCTGGTGGCGGGGCTTGTTGTTGCCCGTAGAGGTTGAGCGTCAGCGCAATCGTGACCGCCAGTACCAGCGTCACAATTTTCCAGCTACTACGATTCATGGGTTGTTCCTCCTGATTAGTTGATTAAGGGAAAAAGGCCAGCAGCAGATTTTACCTGCCGCTGGCCTGTAGTTGTGCGGCAACGCGTTAGAACTGGAAGCGCGCCGAAATTTGCATGTTACGTGGCGGACGAACTGAGGAAATTGAACCAAAGCCGTTTTTGTTGACAGTGTTTCCAGCTGCATCAAAGACTAAGTTCGTAGGCGTCAGATTCGTCAAGCTGGTCACGTTCAACGTTGAGTTAACGCCGTCGAATTGTGTGTGGTTCAGCGCGTTGAAGGCATCAAGGCGAAGCTCGAATTTAACTTGCTCCGTAATCTTGAATTCCTTCGACAGCGATAAATCCCAGCTATTGATCGGAGAGCGATACAGGAAATTACGTCCTGATTCGAGTCCGAGACTACCCAGCCCTGGTGCCGTGAATGCCGCGACATTAAACTGTCTGTATGGATCACTGCTGGTTCCTGTTCCTGGAGCACCAATAATGACAGCACGACCACCTTCGATTTGTTGAGTTCCGGTTACGCCATAGCCCGAAAGACCAGGGATTGAGACACCAACGTTGTAAGGTGCGCCAGTCTGGTAACGATAGATACCGGAAATTTGCCAATCATTGATTAATGAACCTAGTAAGCGATTGCTGGTCGCTTTCGGAATTTCATAAACCCAGTTGACGTTGAAGTTATGACGACGATCAAAGTCTTGTGGAGCGTAGTTCGCACGACGTTGATTGTCATCAATGCGTGGTGCGCCAAAGCCATTGATACCGGGAAGATCATTCGCCTGAGTTCCTAAAGCTTTGCTCCAGGTGTAAGTGACTCCCAACAATGCACCTTTTGAGAAGCGACGGTTGATGGAAGTTTGCAGTGAATGGTAATTCGAACTGGAAGCCGGTTCGATATAGGAGATGTTTCCAAAGCCTTGATATGGGCGTAGGAAGTCAACAGGAAGTGCACTTGCACCAGTCGCGTTTGCTGCGAGGGTTGGATCCTGATTGGCTGCCAAATACGCCGCGCCATATTTAGGGGCGTTAATGTTGCGTCGTTGTAATAAATGTTGTCCCAAGGTTCCAACATAAGAGACATCAAGCACTGATGAAAAGGCAAGTTTTTTCTGAATGCCAAGGTTGAAGGAATATGATGTCGGCGATTTGCCTTCATGATCATAAGCCACCAAAGCTGGCGGAGCCAGAAGTACTTGACCAGAATTCAGGTCTTGCATTCTTCCGAAGAAGAAGGTGGGTTCCAGTGTGGTCGGAGGATTTCTTACCAAGTCAAAAACCACGTTGCCCTGCGGACGGTCATAGAACATTCCGCCGCCGCCACGCACGACTAAGCTCTGGTTGCCCAGAACATCGTAGGCGAAGCCGAAGCGGGGCGCGAAGTGAACGCCACGATTTTTATAAACTCCCTTTTCGATACCAGCACCTGCTTGTACCACACCGTTGGTTATTTTTCCGGTGTTGGGAACCAAACGTCCGATATACGCGCCGTCAATCGTGTTCGCTGCTGTTGGCACGAAACCAGCTACCAGCGATGATGGATCCACTGAACGACGGTTAGCACCGCTACAAGGAACCACGTTGCCGATGCAAACCGGACGATAAAGTCGCGGCGCATCTGAAGCATTGAAGCGATTTGGTAAGAAGTTGGCAGCTTGCAGATCTTCGTCGAATTGCGGCTGAATCCAATAAAACCGCATGCCGTAATCCAACGTTAGCTTGCTATTAACTTTCCAGTTGTCCTGCGCAAACCACTCAACGTTATTGTAACGATATTTACCAATCACGTAGGCTGATGCCTGGTTGAATTGGTTATAGATACCAAGGGCAGCATTCGCATATCCGAACTGTGAATCTAATGGATTCGACGCATTGTCAGAGAAATTGTATTGCCCGTTATTGTTCGCAAAACTGCTTTGTGGTTTGAAGCTGTTCTGCCAGAAAGCTCCCACTTTGATCGTGTGCTGGCTCATAACTTTTGAGAGGCTCACTGACCAGTCGCGGGTAGTGTTGAAATTATAGAACGGTGCATTGTTTGAACCAATATTTGGAGCATTGGCAATGCGTCCGCCGAAGACGAATTGGGGGGGCGAATCAATCTGAACGGCACCAGGATAAATAACAGGAATACCTGTTAATCCAAGTCCGGTTTTATTGAATTTGGTGTTCGCTGGATTGATGTCAATTGAGTTATGGCTGCCACCGATGGTCGCTTCCAAAATTGTTGTCGGGTTGATTGAACCTGTGACCGTTACAGCGTAACTGGTACGCGGGTTCGGTAAGAGGACGTTGTAATCAGGCAGGTTAGTCGCAAGTACGAATGATCCGTAAGGAAGTACCTGATTGTTGGCTACTTTGACGTAGCGACCAGAAACATGCCAACCTTCTCTTACATTGTAATCCATACGGACAAGGTCTTGACGTTGTGGCTGGCTGGATGGCTGCTCTGTGACATAGTTAAAATTGCTGCCAGTCGCGTTAGGTAATGGATAAAGTTTCAATATATTGAGACCCAAACCGTAAAGCTGATTGGTTGGAATTTTACCGAGTACTCCACCGTCCTTAAAGCAAGCCCCCTGATAGTTGATGCCTGCTGTCGGGGTGGCTGGTGTTGCCTGGCAAAGATTAGTAGCGTTTGCAAGCCGATAATCACGAATATATGGATACAAGTTGCCCGAGTTGTCGGTGGTTGCCGAGAAATCTCCAGCACGTTCTAATGCCGTTGGTACTCTCACGCGCGTCGCTGCTGCCGGAGGAATAAAACGTTTTTGACGTTCTTCACTGAAGAAGAAAAAGAGTTTTTGTTTGTCGACATTGAAGACCTTCGGGATGTAGACAGGTCCACCAATGGTGAAGCCGAGATCGCGCTGATCAAGACGTGGTTTATTAATACGATTGGTCGCGGTCGAGTCACGGTTATTGAACCAGGTATTCGCGTTCATTCCATCATGACGACGGAAGGCATAGGCTGAGCCGTGGAAATCTTTGGTTCCGCCACGTGTCACAGCACTGATTTGCGCACCTGCTGAACGTCCGTATTCAGCTTGATAATTCGAAGTCAAAACCTTGAATTCCGAAACGGAATCAAGATTCAGGCTCAGCAATGTACCGTTGTTTCCGGTGTCTACAATGGCGACACCATCAAGTGTCAGGTTGTTGGCACTGCTGCGCAATCCGTTGGCAAAAATATTGGTGATAGCATCGCTCGAACCATTGTTAGTGTTGAAGATGATGCCAGGGGTAAGTGAAGCCAACGGCGTGAATCCGCGTCCGTTGACAGCGATGCTTCGTAATGCTTCGCCCTGAAAAGCGAGCGAGCGTTCGGCACTTTCGGACTGGACGAGCGTAGCTTCGGCAGTGACCGTGACGGTTTCATTGGCGCCGCCGACTTCCATAGCCAAGTCGCCCAATGTCAATTTATCATTGGCCACCAGTAATAAGTTGGTACGCTCCATTTTTTTGAAACCCTTGGCTTCAATAGTTAGCTTGTAAGTACCAGGTGACAAGGTCGGAAACACGAAACGGCCCTCTTTGTCAGAAGTGGCGGTTTGTGAGAATCCTCTGGAGTCATCTGTAATCGTAATCGTCGCGCCGTTAACAGAGGCTTGCTGGGGATCGTTAACATTCCCGGCAATAGAGCCGCTGGTGGTTTGTGCAAAGGCGGTTGCCGCACTGAGCAACAACGCCAGAATAAACAAAAAGCCTGTCGTTTTTGTTCGTAAATTCATAGGGAAATACTCCGATCATTGGGAACGCAGGGTAAGCGTTTGAGTTAATGGACTATAGCAACGGATAATCCGACATTAAATTTTGCGAGAGAGATTGGTTTCGTCCCAGAAGCAGGCTAACTGAATCGGTGTTAATTAATTTGTATGTTCAGTTAGTGACGTTATTATTTAGGTTCATTAAGCATCTGTCAACCAAAACAGTCGGGTTTGGCTTAACCAAACATTAATATATTACCAGGCAGCACAACATAAACTCGCACTATATTGCGCATTGCTGATAAAAAGCACCATCTTTCATAATCATCAGGAGGCGATCCTGCGCCTGCAAAATTGTCACGTCCTGCGTTGGATCACCATCCACCAGGAGTAAATCTGCCAGCCAGCCTTTTTTCACGACACCAACTTCCAAGCCCATCAATTCGCCCCCCAGTTTTGTCGCCGCAACTAACGATTCAAGCGGACTGTAGCCGAACAGTTTCACAAACAATTCCAAGTCACGCGCATTGCGGCCAATCGGGTTGTAAGGAAAACCGTAATCGCCACCGGGCAAAACACGAATGCCACGTTTGCGCATTTCAGGATAGAGTTTTTGCATCCGTTCGACTTCGGCAAAGACACCCATTTTCTCAGCAACTGCGCGCGTGATACCAAAATTTTCGGCTTCGTGCATTCGTGCATAACGCAAGCTGACAGCGGGCGCGACAAACACTTCGTCTTTTTTTGCTTCCAGTAAATCAAGCGTTTCTTCATCAGCGTGCGAGCAGTGATACAAAATCCGAAAGCCGTGGCGCAGTGCGAGCTTGATGGATTCAGCCGATTGCGCGTGACACGACAGCCAAATTCCACGGGCGTGCGCTTCGTTCGCGGCGGCAGCAACTTCGACTTCGGTATACGTCAGATTTTGCGAAGCGCCCGGCGAAAAAGCATCATCGCCCGACAGCAACAGCTTGATTGAATCAACGCCAAGCGCTGCCATTACAGCAACGTAAGCTCGCATCCCTTCGACGCCGCGCCCGTGCTTGTTGCCTTCGGCGGGAGGCACGCCCAAAATATCTTTCGGGCCTTGTTCCAATGAAGACGAAATCAAACGTGGTCCTGGCAACCAGCCACCTTCGATTTCTTTTTTCAGTGCAATTTCAAAGCGCGTGCCAAGTGAGCCTGCCGAATACGCGCTCGTGAATCCGGCCTCAAGAGTGACGCGTGCATTGTGCGCTGTGACCAGCAAATGCTCTTCGGGCGGCAACATCATGCCATTAAAGATACGTCCGACCGACGAAGGCCATGACAAATGCGCGTGCGATTCGACCAAGCCCGGCATCAGTGTGGCACCATTGCAATGAATAATCTCCGCGCCTTCTGTTGCAATTTGATTGCTACCTTCGGAAACAGCAGTGAGGCGATTGCCGGACACAAGAACTTCACCGGGGAAACGCTCGCGTCCCGTGCCGTCAAAAATCATCGCGTTCGTAAAGAGAATCATTCGATCCTCCCCGGCGCAGCCCCGAAGCCCGCCGCTGCAATGCCTGCCAGCGCACACAGTTCATCGTTGTCGCCCGTATCGCCAGAGATGCCGACTGCGCCAATCACGTCGCCATCTTCATGAGCATCAATACGCCGCCGGGCGAAGGCACTGCACGCCCCTGACTGATGGTGTAAAGCGAAGTGATGAACGCCGGAAATTTTTCGGCGCGTGCCGTGATTTCGCGTGTGCCAAACCCCATGCCGAGCGCGCCCCACGCTTTTCCATACGCGATGTCAAAGCGGACGATGCCTGCGCCGTCTTCGCGCTTGAAGGCAATGACATGACCGCCGGCGTCCAGTACGGCGACCGCTAATGACGCGAGTTTTAGTTTGCGAGCTTCAGCAAGAGCCGTGTCAATAATTGTTTCCGCGTGAGCGAGTTTTAGTTTTGCCATAATATCTCAAGATCGGCAGCAAGCCGGAACAGTACTGCGAGCCGTCCAGGCTACCTCGCATACTCAAGCTCACGGTACTGATTAAGCAATACCATCCGCAAATTTTCCATCCTGTAAAATAAATACCATCCGCGCAATTTCGCTCGTGCGATTGCTCCACGCGTGATTCGTGCCGCGTTGAATCACGATGTCGCCAACGTTGAGTTTGGTTTCGCCTTCGTCCAGCACCAGCCACAATTCGCCTGCCACTAAAATTCCGTAATCAATTGTTTCAGTGCGGTGCATCAGCTTGTGCGGCGAATCCCCTTTCTGTGTAGTCGCGCCCGCCGCGCCCATTTGCGCAAAGCCTGCGGCGATGTCTTCGTCAGAGACACTGTTTTGAATGGCGTCGGGCGGAATGTCTACGATGCGAATAATGCTGCCATTGGGTGTGGGATGAAGCTGCAACGGCCTGTGGGTCGGGTCATCGCCGTTATCAATCGGAACCGGACTCGCGTTGGTATTCCAGATTTCATAGAACACCGTGCCGGGGACGGCGGCGAAGGGAATGATATTTGGCGGCACACCATCCATGGCAATGATGGCGTTGCTTTGTTCATTGTGACCTGTGACGATGCGGCGAACAGTTGGCAGACTCATAGATTTTTCCTTAGCGAATAAATTTTTGTGGGAGTTCACAATAAAGCAATTGTGATCGTATTTACAGCGGCGAGAGGTTAAGAATTGTAGCGAGACGTTGCAGCGCCAGCGTGTAACCTTGCATACCACAATCGCACGGTCGGCGGTTTCACTTATTAGCCTCCGTGCGTCATCGTCGCAAAATGCCGCAACATTCGTTCGTGATCGGGTAACTTACCGGTAAAGAGGCGAAAGGCTTCGACTGCCTGGAAGACCGCCATGCCGCCACCATCCAGCGTGCGGCAGCCAAGTTTGCGCGCGGCTTTTAAAAATTCCGTCTCCAAAGGAAAATACACAATTTCGGCGATCCATAATTCAGCACGCAATAAATTCGTCGGCAGCGGCAAGCCGGGATGACTGAGCATTCCCATCGGAGTTGCCTGAATCAAACCATCCGCCAAACCGATTTCATCTGCGAGGTGATTGACAGCAACAGCGCGTCCAAGACCAAATTTCCGGGCCAGTTTTTCCGCCAGACAGGTAGCGCGACTTTTATCTACATCGTGAATTGCCAGCCGCTCAACTCCCAGTTTCAGCGCAGCGAAAGCCACCGCTGCGCCTGCTCCTCCAGCGCCAAGTAACACAACCCTGCGGCGCGACACGTCCGGCAATCCACGACGAAAACTTTCCGCAAAGCCCCAATAATCTGTGTTGTGACCGATGCGTTTGTGATTCGTGAAGACAACTGTGTTGACGGCTCCGATGGCGGCGGCTTCATCCGAAAGTTCGTCAAGTAATGGAAGCACCCCCTGCTTGCAGGGATGTGTAATATTGACTCCGGCAAAACCTAACAATTGCGCGGCGTCCAATAAGTTTGGTAATGCCTCAGCGCCAACCCCCAGGGGAGCCAGATCAATCAAATGGTAGCAATAACGAAGACCTAAAGCACTGGCTTCCTGCTCGTGGAGCAAGGGCGAGCGCGAAGCCTGAATGCCTGTTCCAATCAAGCCAACCAGAATAGAAGGCTGCGGTTGCTGGCTAATTAGCATTTCAATCGGTGCCATTTTTAATGAGCCTCGTGACAGAAGTTGCAGGCATTGCTGGCGTTGGTTTCCCGATGGCAATTCATACAACTTTCCATCGTGGTGGGTTTCTCTTTGAACATGACTTCGCGCTCGGCGACTGCGCCATGACATTGCTCACATTTTGCTTCTTTCGCCAGATGAGTGCGATGATTGAACCAGACCCAATCGGGGTTTTGATAAATCCGCACCCACGGCACAGCTTCTTTTTTTTGGTGATATTCAGCAAGTTTTTTGATCGCAGATTTTTCGACAGCTACGTCGTTGTGGCAACTCATACATTTCGTGGTTGCCGGAAAAGTCATCAGATCACCGGGTTCAGGATTGACGTGACAGCCCTGACATTTCAGCCCCTGCGC
>JANMKB010000252.1:0-2634 GCA_031371805.1 Blastocatellia bacterium
CGCGAACGCTTTCTGAAACCTGGCGGCAGCATGATTCAGCAACGTGATACGATTTTTGCTGCGGTGGTGGAAGCCTTTGACGTATACGATAAAAATGTTACTTCGTTAATCGAAACCCGCGCTGGTGTAGACCAGTCAATGTATCGCAAATTTTTATGCAATCAATCTATGAAAGGCCGTGTCGAACGCGAAGCGTTACTGACAGAACCACAGATTTGGGCTACGTTGCATTATCCCACGATTAGTTCGCCTCATGTGACAGCGGAGTTACGGTGGAAGGCGCTGCGTGATGGTACAGCGCACGGGCTGAGCCTTTGGTTTGAAGCAGAATTAGGCATTGACGCGGATGCCCGTGTTTCGACTGCGCCATTTGAGCCGGAGCGAATTTGGGGAACACCTTTTTTCGCCTTGCAGGAACCGATTGCACTTGTCGCAGGCGATGAGATTACCATTAATCTGTCTGCTAGGCTGGTAGATAAAGAATACGTTTGGCGTTGGGATACACGGGTGATTGGTGGTGACAGTGAGGTCAAAGCGGATTTTAAACAATCTACCTTTTATGGGGAAATTATTTCGCTTGCGCACCTGCGTAAACAGGCGGCTACGTTTATCCCGGTCTTGAATGAAGAAGGTCAGATCAACGCTTTTATTCTGGCGCAAATGAACGGACAAACTTCGTCGCGAATGATTGCTGAAAAATTAAGTGCGCAATTTCCTCATCTGTTTCTGACCTGGGAAAAAGCGATGAAATCTGTTGGCGACGTGGCCGGAAAATTCAGCCTGTAAAAGATAAAATAATTGAGAGCCAAGCTAAAAAAATTACTCGCACAATTGCCTTACATTCCGCGTGCGTGGCGTTTGATTTGGGCGGCGGCACAACGCTGGACAATCGCGTGGGTGCTGTTGCTGTTTGTCCAGGGATTGCTGCCGTTAGTAATCGTGTACATCACGCGTGATTTAGTAGATCAACTGAGCGGTAGTGTGCAATCAAATTTTGCCGCGTGGAATTCCACTCGAACAATTTGGTTAGTTGTGTTGCTTGCTGTGGTCACGTTGCTGGGCGAAGGGCTGAATAGTTTCAGCAAATGGATTCGCACGGCGCAGGCCGAACGCGTGCAGGATTACATCAGCGAATTGATTCATGCCAAAGCGACGACGCTAGACATGGCGTTTTTCGATCACGCCGATTATTACGACCGTTTGTATCGTGCGCAAAATGATGCGCTTAGCCGTCCCGTTGCGCTGCTGGAAAATGTCGGCAATTTATTACAAAGCGGCTTGACCTTTTTGGCGATGGCTGGCGTGTTATTCACCTTTGGCTGGTGGGTTCCGTTGACGTTGTTGGTCGGCGTGATTCCGGTGTTGTTGGTCGTGGTGCGCGCCACGTTAGCGGAACACGCGTGGCGACAAAAAAATACGGTAGCACAACGTTCCGTGAATTATTACGGCTGGATGTTGACCGAACGTGAATCGGCGGCAGAAATTCGTTTGTTTGGTTTAGGGCAGCATTTTCGCCAAGCTTATCAAGCCATTCGTGCGCGGTTGCGCGGCGAACATAATGCGCTGTTACAGCGCCAGGCATTTGCCGAATTATTTGCCAGCAGTTTTGCCTGGCTGGCAATGGGCGCAGTGCTGGCGTGGATGGTGTGGCGTGCGGGGACGGGCAAAATTTCGCTGGGTGGACTCGCGTTGTTTTATCAGGCCTTCAGCCAGGGGCAACGATTGATGCACACTTTGCTGGGGAGCGTCGCACAAATTTACAGCAACATTTTATTTCTCGAAAATTTATTTGAGTTTCTTGATTTAGTGCCGCAACAAAAACGCGCTGAAAATCCTATTTCTGTGCCTGCCAATCTGCAACGCGGCATCGAATTTCAGCAAGTCACATTTCATTATCCTGACAGCGAACGCACAGCGCTGGATCATTTCAATTTGCAAATTCCTGCCGGACAAATTGTCGCTATCGTTGGTGAAAACGGAGCAGGGAAAAGTACGCTGATAAAATTGCTCTGCCGTTTTTATGATCCTGACGAAGGACGCGTAACGCTTGATAATATAAACTTGCGTGAATTTTTACCCGAAGATTTGCAACGTCGCATCACCGTTTTATTTCAGCAACCTGTGCATTATTACACCAGCGTCCGCGACAACATTGGCTTGGGAGCCTTAGCCGCAAAACCAACCGCTGAAGACATTGAAAAAGCGGCGGCGGCGGCTGGCGCGGACACAGTAATCGCGCGTTTGCCAGAAGGCTATGACAACATCCTGGGCAAATGGTTTGGCGGCACAGAGTTGAGCGGCGGCGAATGGCAGCGCATTGCTTTGGCACGGGCATTTTTGCGGCAAGCTCCGCTGATAATTCTGGACGAGCCGACCAGCGCGATGGATTCGTGGGCAGAGGCCGATTGGATGAGCCGCTTTCGTTCACTGGTCGAAGGGCGCACCGCGTTAATTATCACGCATCGGTTTACGACCGCGATGCAGGCCGATGTAATTCACGTAATGGCGGAAGGCAAAATCGTTGAATCAGGCACGCATCAGGAATTGATGCAACAACAGGGACGTTACGCGCAATCGTGGCAGCAACAAGTTAGCAATGCAGAAGCCCGCACGGAGTAAGGGCGCCCTTACTCC
>JANMKB010000364.1:0-12742 GCA_031371805.1 Blastocatellia bacterium
TACAAAATGCGAAATTTCATTTTTCCAATGTTTGGTATGATCAATAATTGCCGCAGAAGACTCTTTGTCATACAGCTTTTTACCTTCATACCCTTCAGGAGTAGTTGAGTAAGAAGCCGTTCTAAGATCGGGTGAAAATAATGCAATGTCGGTTTCTGAAAGGGAACTTACGCTATCCAGTTCAATATAATTTTCATCATTCGATGGTATTTCAAATCCTATATTAGAAAGTCGTTTCATTTATTGATGGATGGTTCAGAAATTACAGTTAACTCGTAAACATACGAGCCTTTATTATATTTACAGGTACTTTACAGAATTATTACTTTGGGGTAATCGAGTTCCCCTAACACGTAGCTCCCTTATTTCAATTTCAGTTGCACGGGGTCCCAATGAATGATTTTTTTCTTGAAATAGCTTTCGTTGCAGGCCAATGCTGGGGCAGCCGCTCTGAAGCCAAATTCAGCATCTTCAACCACAGGTTTGCCCGTTCTGATGGCATCAAAGAAATTCGTAAAATGGTCTAAATGGTCGCTATAGCCTTCAGGAGCTTTGAAAACAATATCCGGCTTGGTTTTTCTGTTTTGTTGTTCGGGTGTCCACTTCGCGTCATATTCTTTTTGCAGTTCCGCTTGCATCTTTTTCGAGAAAGTGAAAAGCGAGTCATACCCACCCATCCCCGGTGCTTCCGGCAGCAGGCTATGTTTGACGGTGATACTATTTCCTCTTACGACGATGATGCCTTCTGACCCGACTAATTGAATAATTTCTTGTCCGCCTGTGCCGCTAATGAAATTGACTTGTAAGGTCATTTGGAAAGCCGCGTGTTCTTTGCTGTCGGGATATTGCAGCACACCTGACATCACATCAGGCATATTGCGACCGTCTTTCCAATAACTGAATTGACCCGTGCTGTAAATGGATTCGGGGCCTTTTGAATTCGTAATCAAGTGACAACCGCTCAATAAATGAATGAATAAATCGCCGGCTACACCAGTTCCGACTTCTTTGAAGGCGCGCCACCAAAAGAATTTTTTGGCATCAAAAGCCATTTTCTCAGTCGCTTCAATAAATTTATCCCAATTGGTAGTCATCGCATCGGCGTCTTTGGGAATCGTGTATTCCCACGCTCCGATAGAACTTTGTCTATCGTAGACCGCATTCACCATATTGAGTTTGCCAATTTCACCTGCCGCTAATAACTCTTTCGCTTTGAGATAACCAATACTGCTTACCCTTTGGCTGCCAACTTGAAATACTTTTCCCGATTTTTTAGCGGCTGCCATGACGGGATAACCTTCGGCGATTTTGTACACCATCGGCTTTTCGCAATACACATGTTTGCCTTTCGCCAACGCATCTAAAGTAATACGCGCATGCCAAACATCGTGGGTGGCGATGATCACCGCATCAATGTCTTTTTTATCTAACAGCTCTTTGTAATTGCGCGTAGTGTAAAGGTCGTTGCCGAATCTTTCTTTCGCGTTTTCAAGCCTGCCCGTATACAAATCGCAAATCCCAGCCAATTCTACGCCCGGCACTTTTAGCGCAGTATCAAGGTCCATATGTCCTTGCACACCATAGCCAATCACGCCCAGGCGGATTTTGTCATTGGCGGAGATTTTCTGTTCATAGCGCAAAATGCGTTCTTCCGCTTTTTCGCGTGCGGCAAGTGAGGCAAGCGGTGTGGCGGCAGTCGCCATACTGGTGGCAGCTATTTTTTGTAAAAACTTTCTTCTTGATGCGTCATTATCTTTTTTCATACAGGTAGATTTTTTAGTTTACTGACGAATAGTCAAAATAATTGTGTATTTGATGCTTGAAAGCAGCTTCTCTGTTTTGGCTTTACCAGAATGCAGATCGGACGACTATTTTACAAGGGAACTTTTACAGACTTGATGGTTTCCATCAATCGGCGAGCAAAATCAATGGAAGCGGCGCGTGGCTGGCTGGAATGATGGATGGCGAAAGTGCGCCGTGCCACGTCCACTTGTCTGACGACCGACGGTTACTCAAAATATAGTTAAAGTTCAGCGTGAACCACGCAGACATAAATAATTTATAGTTGCAGGAAAGTGGAACCATAAAAACATGGGGCGCAAAAAAATAAGCACTGGCAAGCTGCCATACTGCTATTGATGTGTTCACTTGTACCTGACAAAAAATAGAGGCGAAAGAAAATTCCTTTGCCCGTTATCGCATTTATTTTGTTAACCAATCAGGCGGCTTTATTAATCGCCTCTTGCAGGTTCGGGATTTCGTAACCTAAATGCTCATATGCAGCAGCAGTACAAACGCGGCCCCGCAGAGTTCGATTGAGAAAGCCTAACTGAATCAAATAAGGTTCGATCAACTCTTCGATTGATTCGCGATCTTCACTCATCGCCGCCGCAATGGTTCCAATCCCAACCGGGCCTCCATTAAATTTTTCGATGATGGTTTGTAACAATTTGCGGTCAACTTCATCCAGACCAAAACGATCAACTTCCATTTCATCCAAACCTTGTTGGGCAATCGCTTCGGTAATGATTCCATCACCTAAAATCTGAGCATAATCGCGCACACGGCGCAGCAGCCGATTGGCAATTCGCGGCGTTCCTCTGGCCCGTCGCGCCAGTTCGCCGGAGCCGCTTTCGTCTATTTCGACGTTCATAATTTTCGCGGAGCGATTGATGATAATTTGCAAATCCTGATGCGTATAAAAATTCAGATGGCTGACGATGCCGAAACGGCTACGCAAAGGCGCGGAAATCATTCCAGCTCTGGTGGTTGCGCCGATTAAAGTAAATTTGGGCAATTCAATTTTGATCGCCCGGCTCGGCGCGCCTTCGCCAATCATTAAATCAAGCGAATAATCTTCCATCGCAGGATAAAGTATTTCTTCGATCTGGGGCCGCAAACGATGGATTTCGTCAATAAAAAGCACATCGCCTTCTTCGATACTTGCCAGCATAGACGCCAAATCACCGGATTTTTCTACCGAAGGCGCATGCACGGTTTTCAGATTTGTGCCTAATTCATTGGCAATAATCATTGCCAGACTTGTTTTGCCCAGTCCCGGCGGGCCATAAAATAAAACGTGGTCAAGCGCTTCGCCGCGCAGCAAAGCAGCCTTGAGAAACACCTGAAGATTACTAACCAGTTTTTCCTGTCCGATATATTCGCGAAAGTATTTGGGACGCAAAGATAAGTCAACGGAAAGATCTTCTAACGTTGCTTCGCCAGCGACCAGATTATTTTCGCGCTCAGCATTTTCAACTAATTGAAGTGACATTTCTTAAACCCTCTGTAATGAACAAAAAAGCAGTAAGTTAAAAACGAACTCCCTGCGACTCAGTAGATTTTGCGGTTTAAGCAACCAGCTTTAGCTGCACCGGTTGGCTTTGTTCGACCGTAGTTTCAGTTAGCGGCTGTATTAATTTGCTCACCAACCAAACACGATAAATTTCGGCTTCCTGAAGTTTGCCTGTCCAGCGCGCTCGATCAAGCATCATCAAAGCCATTTCCAGCGTGTGATGCTGCCCTGCTCTTTCGTGCTGATTGGCAAAAAATCCATACACCTGTTCCAATGTTTGCACACTCGCTTCGGCGGTCTTAACATCTTTAAAGCCAAGTTTGCCGCGAAAGAATTTGGAATAAACATTCATCGGGCGAGCCGTCGAAGTGTAAAGGTCGAAATAGTTGTTAACTAAGCCTTCTTTTTGCAAAACTGAACCGATATAGCTCGGCTTGGTGCCCGTAGCTTTGGCGATTTGTTCAATATCCTGCACGCCCTTTTTGAAAAGCTCTACAATGAGTTTTTTCTTGCTTTCTGTTGCTGCTTTAGGTTGTTTAACTATGTTGGCTTTTACCAGATTTAAATTCATAATTTCCTCCTCGTTATGCCTTCTTTGATGTTTCATCTATGAAACAGGTTGCTCACATTTCTGATAGAAAAAATTAATTGTTAAAGAATTGATTGGCTGAAAGTGGAGGGCACAGATTTATGGCGCAAGTAGGGACAGATAGCAACAAAGGGAGCAAGCAGAAAAATGCGTTCGCCTGTCGCGGTAAAAACCGTATTTGCAATCGCGGGCAGAAGCGGCAGCATAATAAGAGGGTGCGTAAAAAAATAGTTAAGCTGTTAATACAACTCTATATTAGTTCGTCTATCTATTAAACTCTTTTCACTTTAAACCGGAGACGAAATAATGAAACGACACAGTAGCGGTACTTCTCTTTTCACGCTTGCTCTTTTGCTCGTAGTAACTGTCGGAGCACGAGCCGATAAAATAGATGATTTAGTGAAAGCCGAGATGCAAAAGCAGCGCATCTCCGGCCTCTCCATAGCCGTAGTCAAAGAGGGAAAGATCATCAAGGCAGAAGGTTACGGGATAGCAAATGTTGAGCACGGCATTGCGGCCAAGCCTGAGACCGTTTACCAGATTGGTTCGGTCAGCAAGCAGATTATCGCGGCGGGAATTATGTTGCTGATGCAAGAGGGGAAAGTAAACCTTGATGACAAAATTGGCCAATTTCTGGAAGGCACACCCGACACCTGGAAAGACATCACCGTTCGTCATCTGCTGACGCACACCTCAGGGCTTGTCCGCGAAGCGCCTGGCTTCGACCCGTACAAAATCCAAAATGATGCTGAAGTCATCAAGACCGCTTACGCCTTACCACTTCGTTTCGCGCCGGGCGAAAAGTGGGAATATTGCAATGTCGGTTACTTCGCGCTGGCTGAGATTATTCACAAAGTAACGGGCCAGACATGGGGCGATTACCTGCTCGAACGTATTTTTCTACCGCTTGAAATGAACGCTACGCGCACGACGAGCACAACAGAGATTGTGCCAAATCGCGCCGACGGATATGTCTGGAAAGATGGCAAACCTCACAACGCCGATATTTTCTTTGCCTTGCGTCCGAGCGGTGCGTTTCTCTCTACTGTGCTTGATTTGGCGAAATGGGATGCAGCGCTTTACTCCGACCGGATTCTCAAGGCCACTACACGCGAACTGATGTGGACGCCAGTCAAACTCAACAACGGCAGCACATATCCTTACGGTTTTGGCTGGGAACTCAACGCGGTAGCAGGTCACAAGCGTGTAAGTCACAGCGGTTCGCTGCCCGGATTTCGCGCCACGATTGCGCGTTTTGCAGACGACAAACTGACTATCATCGTCCTGACGAATGCCGATCTTTCCAATCCCGGCTCAATTACAATGGGCATTGCTGAAGCTTATCTCCCCGAACTTAATCCGCCGCGCACCGCCGCCAGGGTTGATCCGAAGATCTTTGACGCTTATGTCGGACAATATCAGCCGAATGCGGTTATCACCCTGACGATCACACGCGAAGGTAACAAGTTGATGTTCCAACAAAGTGCCAGCCCTGATAAAGAAGAACTGCTGCCGGAAAGTGAAACCAATTTTTTCGTTAACACTAATCGCAATCTCACCTATAGCTTCGTCAAAGATGAAAAAGGACAAGTTACGCATCTGGTTGTTCAGAATGCAGGACGCGAAGTAGCGAGAGTCAAGAAAATCAAGTAGGCCACACCACGCGAATTTCCCAAGCCGCTTTTGCCGCGCCGCTCTCACGACGCTGCTCACATTACGCGAAGCTAAATCCCTGCTTCGTCATCGGCAACGTCCGAATACGTTCGCCGGTTGCCGTGAACACTGCATTCGCAATCGCAGGCAGAATCGGAGGCAACGCATGTCCACCCAAGCCGGTTGGCAGATTGTTGGGCTTAATCCAATGAACTTCGATGGGCGGTGTTTGCGACATTTTCACCAGCGGTCATTGATGATCGTTCGATTGCACGACGCGCCCGTTTTTCAATGTGCCGCCCGGCGTTTCAGATCGTGGTGGCAGCAGGCAGCCGATAACTCACCACAGCGTTCATAATGATGCGTGACAGAGCAAGCTTTCTGACAGATTACCAGTCTTCAACTGCTCAGCCTTTTTGCCCAGATTGCCCAACGATTCGCCAACTAATTTGCACTTCTAGTTTGATTGTGGCGAAAAATGTTTGAACCTGGCTTCCTTATGGCGTAGGATCGGATTTCCTTAAACGTTTTACCAATCCAACAATCAGCTACAGAGCAGATGAGGCACACTCATGACAAGTTCTCGACGCGACTTTTTGCAAACCGCTGGATCAACTCTTGGCGCGATCAGCTTGCCATCCTGGGTCTTTGAGGCGGAGGCTGCTGTGGACGCCAAGCTTGCCGCCGACAAAAACCGGTTGGCCGATGTTGCCCTCTCCACCGCCAAAAAGCTCGGTGCAAGCTATGCCGACATACGCATCAACCGCTACCGCAATGAATCCATCTTCACGCGCGAGCAGCAGGTGCAGAACGTCGCGCGCAATCAGAGCTACGGCTTTGGCGTACGCGTACTCTACAAAGGGACGTGGGGATTTGCGGCGAGCAATGTGGTCACGCCCGAAGAGGTCAGGCGTGTCACCGGGCAGGCCATTGAGGTCGCGCGCGCTAACGCAGCCTTTCAGCGCAAACCCGTCACGCTCGTTCCCACACCAAAAGTCGTCACGAGTTGGAAAAGCAGTTTCGAACGTGACCCGTTCGACGTTCCGGTGGACGACAAGATTCAGTTCCTGCTGAAGCTCAACGAGGCGGCGATGAAGACGCAGGGCGTCAGCTTCGTCACTTCTAATCTCTCCTTCGTCAACGAGCAGAAGTTTCTCGCCACCTCCGACGGTTCGCGCATTGAGCAATACCTCATCCGCAGCTTCCCCCGCCTCACTGTCACCGCTATTAATCGCGGCACGGGCGACTTCCAGTCGCACGACGCGCTCGGCGGCCCGCAGGCTATGGGCTATGAGTACCTTGAGAAATACCCCTGGCTGACCGAGGCGCAACAGGCGGGCGCAGAGGCTGTCGCCAAGCTCAAGGCCAAGTCGGTTGCGCCCGGCAAGTACGACCTGGTGCTGCACCCTTCGCACCTGTGGCTGACCATTCACGAATCGGTCGGACACCCGACCGAGCTTGACCGCGCCTTGTTGTGGGAGGCCAATTACGCTGGCACAAGTTTTCTGACGCCGGATAAAACGGGCACGCTCCGGTTCGGCTCGAAGATCGTCAACTTCATCGCCGACCGCACGCAGCCCGGCGGGTTGGCTACCACCGGCTACGACGACGAGGGTGTGCCCGGACAGAAATGGCATCTGGTCAAAGACGGCGTCTTCGTTGATTGGCAGACGACGCGTGACTTGGCGCCGCTTATCGGTCAGAAGAAGTCTTATGGCTGCATGCACGCCACTTCCTGGAGCAACATTCCCTTCCCGCGCATGCCGAACGTTTCGCTCGAACCCGGACGGGAGAACGTCTCGCTGGATGACCTGGTTGGCGGCGTTGATAACGGCATCATCATTTACGGCGACGGCAGTTTCTCGATTGATCAGCAGCGTTACAACTTTCAGTTTGGCGGGCAGACCTTTTGGGAGGTCAAGAAGGGCAAGATTACTGGCATGTTGCGCGATGTGGCGTATCAATCGCGCACGACAGATTTCTGGGGCGCGTGCGATGCGTTGGGCGGGCGGGCGACCTATCAACTCGGCGGCGCTTTCAACGACGGCAAAGGCGAGCCGGTGCAAGCCAACGCCGTTAGCCATGGCTGCCCTGTCGCGCGCTTTCGCGGGATCAATGTTCTCAACACTGCCACGGACCGTTCATAGACCCTGTCCGACAAGCTGCCAGCTTGTCGCTGTTTTCGGCAGGGGCGGCTCTCAAGGCCCACGACAAGCTGGCAGCTTGTCGGACATCTTCAAAAGAGGTCAACAAATCATGCTACTCAGCGAAAAAGAAGCACGCAGCATCTGCGACAAACTGCTCGGCTACGTCAAAGCCGACGATACTGTTGTCAGTGTCACGAGCCAGGACTACTCGCACCAACGTTTCGCCGCCAACGCCTTCACGAGCAACGGGCGGAGCGAGAACACAGCCGTCGGCGTTACGGTCTGGATCAACAAGCAGCGCGGCGCGGCCTCTACCAACGAGATGGGTGATGCCTCGCTGCGCGCCGCTGTCGAAGAGGCCGAACGCCTCGCGCGTATCTCGCCCGTTGATCGCGAGTATCTGCCCACGCTCGGGGCCCGAGACTACAAACCCACCACTGGTTACGCCGAAGCCACCACCAACATCTCTGTCACCGACCGCGCGCGCCAGATCAACGACGCCATCACGGCGTGCGAAAAGGCCGGCGTCATCGGCGCGGGTTTTCATCAAGCAAGCGCCAACGCCAATGCCAGCGCCACCAGGAACGGAAACTTCAATTATGAACGCACGAGTCTGGTCAGTCTGGGTATGACCACGCGCACGCCCGACGGCGGCAGCTCCGGCTATTTCCTGCGTAGCCATTTCGACGTGAACCGCCTAGACGGCGCGCGTATTGCCCGCGAAGCGATTCGCCGCGCGCTCGAATCGCGCAATGCCCACACGATTGAGCCGGGCGTCTATCCCGTTATCCTCGAACCGCAGGCGGTCGCCGACCTGCTCATCGGCTTGGCATTCGGCTCCTTCGACGCGCGCAACACTGACGAAGGCCGCAGCGCCTTCTCCGCGCCCGGCGGCAAATCGCGCCTTGGCGAAAAGGTCTTCGACGCGCGCATCAACATTTATAGCGATCCCTGGAATGCCGAACTGCCCGGCTCGCAATCGGCGCAGGATGGTCTGCCGGCGCAGAAGGTCTACTTCGTGCGCGGCGGCGTGCTGGAGAACCTCACCTACTCACGTTTCTGGGCGCAGCAGAAAGGCAAAGCGCCTACGCCCGTCCCGGCCAACATCATCGTTGAGTCGTCCGCGCTGCCCGCCACCGTTGAAGAGATGGTTAAGGCCACCCCGCGCGGCTTGCTCGTGGGCCGCTTCTGGTACATACGCCCGACTGACCCGCGTACGGCCAGCTTGACAGGACTGACACGCGACGGCGTCTGGTTCATCGAGAACGGCAAGATTCAATACCCGGTGCGCAACTTCCGCTTCAACCAGAGCATCATCCAGATGCTCGCGCCCGGCAACGTCGAGATGATCAGCGCACCCGAACGCGTCGGCAGGTCTGAAAGCCAGGGCAGCTTCGCCTCGCTGCTGCCTGCGCTCAAACTCAAGGCGTTCAATTTCACCTCACAATCCGAAGCCGTTTGAGAGCAAGCTCTGTCAGAATTGCCTGGTTCCTAAACGCATCGCTGGCGCGAAAGACATTCAAGTTCCAGGTGGGGGTAAAGGTTCAGCTTCGAGCATCAACAGAGATTGCCCTCGTCACCTGCGCCACAGGATTTTGGTCACTGACTTCCAGCAACAATTCTGCCGTGGCTTCGCTTTCGGCAAAGCGCTGTTGATTGGGGAGCCCCATCGCCTTGCTAAACAACCCCCAAAAAGTGTTGTGATCAAGGCGCAAGGCGTGCTCCGAAGCTTTTAATGCAGCGTCCTTTGCGGCGGCAAAACATTTCTCCGAAGGCAGGATGCCGAACGTCGCCAGGCGATTATAATATTCGGCGATGCCGGCAAACGGCGTACGCGGGATCAAGGCTGATGGCTTCGTTGAAGTACAACAACGCTTTAGCCAGACTGTCTATCGTGTAGCTATGCCAATGATAGCGACCGCGTAAAAACGCTTCATAGGCCTGCAAATTATCGGTGCCACGTTGGGCGAGGCGGAATTATAGCAAATGTCTTCGTAATTTTCCCCTCTGCGCACGGATCAGACGGTTGAATCCGGTTCCTCGATCCTTTCGAGCATTGCTGTTATAGCTTCTGGCTTGTTCTTTCGCGCCTGACGCCAGCTTCCAAACGCTTCCTTCACCAGTTTGTAGATCGTGTGCCGATTTTCAGCGATCACTTTCAGCCACGCCCGCTTACCCATCTGTGGGAAGTAGATGCCGCGAAAAAACAGCCGTGCGATCAGATGACCGATGGCATAACCCACTGGCTGATTTTTGATTGCGTCAATCGCCTGTGCCGTTCGCTCCGGGCTGTAAGATGATGTCCAGCCGTGTCTGACTTCTTTGTTCGCTTCAGGAATCGTCATTTTCAACGGCGTGTGCGCCATCTCGAACGGAGCAAAATCCATCCAGTGCTTCGGACGTGTCAGGCGTCCGGCTTTTTCCAGCCGATCATAAAGCGGAGTCGAGGGAAATGGCGTGAGTTGGCCAAAAACAGGGAGTCCCGGCGGCCAGTCACGAATCTGCTCAAGGGTGCGCTCGGCGACGCCCGGCGTGTCGTTGTCCATCCCGAAAATAAAGGACGTGATTGCGTATACATTGCGCTGGGCTAAGCGATGTAGCACTGCGGCGTATTCACTCGGCTTATTGAAGCCTTTATTCACACCCGCCAGATTGATTGGATCAATTGATTCCATCCCGATGAAAACCCACTTGCCGCCGGATTTGGCAATCAGGTCAACCAGTTCCTCATCGCGCAATAAATTAGCGCTGATCTGAGCGACCCAGTTCACCTGTGCGTCAGCAGCGATGATGTCACGCAGGAGAGATTTTGTCCGTTTGATATTGATTGCAAGGTTGTCATCAATAAAAAAGACCGCGACCTGTCCGTTCTCTTTACGAGCGCGTGCTTTGAGGCGCAACAATTCGTTCACGACACTTTCATTGGTGCGAAAGCGGATGGAGTCGCCGAAGAATCCTGTGACCGTGCAGAACTCACAACCGTAAGGACAGCCGCGTCCGGTCTCAACCGGGATGAGATGAAATTTTCCCCAGCCACCGCCCAGATTCTTCAGGAACGGACGCATAAACCCTGGTACAAGATTGAACTGATCAAGGTCAAGAGTATCCCAGGGGATTTCTGGATATGGTTGCAGGTTCGGCTTTTTGTCATTCCCTTTCGGGTCCATCTCCGGCTGATAAATCTCCTTCAGTTCGCCGCGCACAGCATCGGCAATAATCAGCGGCCAGGTTTCATCCGCTTCGCCCAGCGCGATGGCATCGGCATGGCGTGTCCCGCCGTCACGACCGAGGGCTTCATCAGGGATTTCGGTCACGTGTGGGCCGCCCATGACGACAAGAATCCCCGCCGCACGTAAGGCATCCGCCATCCGGTAAGCTTTCGCTACCATTCTGGTCATCGCACCAATTCCGACCAGTCCGACACCCTGTTCGCGCACGAAGGCGACAAGCTCTTCTTCATTCATTGCCTGCGCGTTTCCGTCAACCAGGATCACCTCATGCTCCGGCGGTGTGAGCGATTGCAGCAGGAACATCCACAGGTGCGGCATGTAATTTTTCGTGATTCCGTTGTCGGGGTTATAAAGTAATATCTTCATCGTTCATTTTCCTGGTAAAATAAGACCTTGCGTGGCGGCAGAATAAAAGATCACCCCAGCCCTGGTCATTGCCACAAGCGGCAGGTGAATATACAGAGGATATGTTGCGTTTGATTCTGGTATCAGGGACTTCCTTTGTTAGTCGCGTTATTGAAGCAATACAGACGGCACAAGGAATAAACTGGAGGAGTCTGGTCCCGATGTCGAGAGGTAAATTTGCTGGTAAACAGCTACCTGAAGAGTAACATCGGCGGAGTATAGCAGGATTATCCGCTGTCGTACAATCGGATCACTCCGCCACGTTACTTTTGTTTTTACCGGGAAAAGCGGCAAAGCCGAAGCGCAAAGTTTCCAGTTTGCGTTGTTGCAAGCTGTAATCTCAGGAGTAAAGTTACACTTTCCCTGAAAAATATTTCCTGAACTAAACACAAACTGGAAAGTTTGCGCTCCACTTTTCCTTACTCTTCTTGCCGCCAGCGATAACATTCCGTAGAATTGCTGACCATAATCTTAAATTAGCAATGTTTAGTGAAGCCGCTCAATTTCTGACACTTCGCTGGCGACAGTAGAAAGACAAAATCAATCCAGGAGCACGAAATGATTATATTGAAAGTAAACGGGAAGTCACAACAGTTCGACGGCGATGCCGATATGCCGCTGTTGTGGTATCTCCGCGACGAATTGCAATACACGGGCACAAAATACGGCTGCGGTCAGGGACTCTGCGGAGCCTGCACGGTTCACGTCAATGGCAAAGCTGTTCGCAGTTGCCAAATGCCTATGAGCAAAGCTGCTGGTCAAAACATCACGACAATTGAAGGCTTGAGCGCCGCTGGTAATCATCCTGTCCAGCAAGCCTGGAAAGCGCACAACGTCCCGCAATGTGGCTACTGTCAGAGCGGGCAAATGATGCAGGCGGCTTCGTTGCTGAAAGAAAAACCAAAGCCCACCGATGCTGATATTGACAGCGCGATGAAAGGCAATATTTGCCGCTGCGGAACTTACATGCGCATCCGCGAAGCAATTAAAGAAGCTTCCGGTCAACAGGCTTCCAACTCCAAAGGGGGTAAATAATCATGCAGAAAATTGAATTCCTCCCTCGCCGCACATTTCTTGCGCATTTAGTTTCATCCAGCGCTTTCGTCATCGGCGCCCGCGCCGGAGCATTTGATTTCACTGGCGCGACGACTGCTGAATTTGTCAGCGACGCCGACAAAGCCGCGTGGAATCCCAACGTTTACCTCGGCATTGAACCCGACGGCAAAGTCATTCTCATCATGCACCGTTCCGAAATGGGAACTGGCTCACGCAGCGTGTTGCCTGTTGTAATGGCGGAAGAATTGGATGCTGATTGGAGCCGCGTCACACTCGAACAAGCCATCGGTGATCCGAAATATGGTTCGCAAAATACAGATGGTTCCTGTTCGATCCGCGATTTTTACGACACATTTCGTGAAGCAGG
>JANMKB010000368.1:0-12061 GCA_031371805.1 Blastocatellia bacterium
GTTGCTCACGTACTCGCAATCAGCAAACCTTCAAATACCGGCGGGACTCCGTGCGCTCAAAAATACTTATACGCCGTTGATGGACGTTCTGGGGCCGAAACGCCCACGCGTCACCGATGAACAATTAGCGAAAATCAAAGAACTGCAAATCGAAAACCTGTGGGGCGCAGTGCAAAATAAGGGCTACAAAAATTGCTTCATCAGCCATCTGAAAGGGACGCAACCAAACATCAAAATGGTCGGAAGAGCGACGACCCTGCGTTACCTCCCAATTCGTCCTGACCTTGATGAAGCCGTCCAGCAATTAGCCAAAGAAGGCGACTGGGATTTCCGTTTCAATACCCGCGCCGGCGAAGATGCCAAATCCGGCGACATTGTCGTAGTTGAACTTGGCGGCATGGTCGAACGCGCTACGTTTATGGGAACGATGACCGGCTTAGCGATCAAATTGCAAAAAACCAATGGCATTGTTGTAGACGGCGGCATCCGCGATTTGAATGGGTTTTTGCAATGGAAAGATTTTCCGGTTTATTACGCAGGCGCACACGCTTCGGCGATGGCTGATCAAATTGGCGTCGAATGGAACGCACCCGTCCGCATTGGTTCCGTCACTGTATTACCAGGCGATGTAGTCGTCGGTGATGAAGAAGGCATTCTGATCTTCCCGCCACAAATTGCGGATGAAGTAATTAAGGCGGCAGAGACGCAAACTTACAACGAAGATTTCAAAGAAGAAATTATGCGGAGCGGGAAATATCCAACCCGCGAAATTTACCCGAAGCTAAGCCCTGCCGTGGAAAAAGAATTTGAAGAGTGGAAGAAAAAACATCCACGCAAACCATAAGCAAACCTAATAAAAATATGACTAAAAAGATATTTCGTAACTGCCTGATCGCAATTCTGTTATTGCCTGCCTTAATGCTTGTGCCCAACACACAAGCAAAAAAACAGGCCGCAGCACCGGCGCAAAATGATTTTGCCCGCTGGGAAAAATCAATCGCAGCCTTTGAGCAAAGCGACCGGACAAAACCTCCACCGCAAAAAGCGCTGGTCTTTACAGGTTCATCCACGATCCTGTTTTGGAAAACCATGACGGAAGACCTGCCTGATCACAAAGTCATCAATCGCGGCTTCGGCGGTTCGCAGATCGTCGACGCGACGCATTTTGCCGACCGTATCATCATTCCGTACAAACCGAAAATGGTGTTGATTCGTTCCGGCGGCAATGACATTTTTTCCGGCAAATCTCCCGCAGTAGTCTTTCAGGATTTCAAAGATTTTGTCGCTAAAATCCACAGCAAATTGCCGAAGACTGAGGTTGTGTACATTGCCCTTAGTCCAAGCGTAGCGCGGTGGGAGAATGCGGATAAAGAAAAGTCATTGAATCTGATGGTGCTGGAATTCACGAAGAAAAATAAGCACGTGAAGTACCTGGACGACGCCGACATTTCGCTCGGCGCAGACGGCAAACCGCGCCCGGAATTATTCGTTGCGGACAAATTACATCTCAATGCTGAGGGCTATAAATTATTCGCAGCGCGAGTACGGAAGTTTTTGAAGTAAATATGGAGTGCGGTGGCTCGACACCGCACTCCATATAATTTGTCATTCACCCAAATTTAGTCCAAAATGATCATCAGGCACAGCATTCGTGCGCTAAATATTTTTCACTAACAAAATAAAAACTATGAATCGTCGTGACGCAATTCGCTCGCTCTCGCTCGCTGGAGCCGCATCCCTGCTTGGGTCAAAAGAATCCCTGGCAGCAGCGCTCGCACCAAAAACTAATTCGGCTATCGTGCAAGCCATGAAAGGTTTGCCAGCGCTGAAAATCACCAACATCAAAACGATTTTGACGGCTCCGAATAAAATTCGTTTGGTCGTCGTCAAAGTTGAAACCAGTGAACCGGGGCTGTACGGCTATGGTTGCGCGACGTTTACGCAACGTTCGCTCGTCGTCAAAACTGCGATTGAGGAATATCTTAAACCATTCCTCATCGGACGCAATGTAGATGAAATCGAAGACATCTGGCAATCGTCATACATGAGCAGTTATTGGCGCAACGGCCCGGTTTTATTCAATGCCATGAGCGGCGTAGATATGGCGCTCTGGGACATCAAAGGCAAGCGCGCCGGGATGCCCGTCTATCAATTGTTGGGCGGCAAAGTTCGCAAAGGCGCAGACTGTTATTTTCACGCGGCTGGCAAAGATTTTCAGGCCCTGGAAGAACGTGTGCAATTTGGAATTTCGCAAGGCTTCCGCCACATCCGTATTCAATCGGGCGTTGAAGGCTTAGCGACGTATGGCGCAGGCGGCAGCGGAGCGGCGACAGGTGCGGGTGCAAGCGTAGATGAAGTTGTCGGCCCAACCAATCCGAAAGCGATCTGGGAGCCAGCCAAATACGTGCGACAAGTGCCAAAAATGTTTGAGTACATGCGCAAAAAATTCGGTGACGAAATTGAATTTCTCCACGACGTACACGAACGGGTGTCGCTGCAACAAGGCATTCAAATTTGTAAAGATACGGAGCAATATCGCCCCTTTTTCATCGAAGACCCGTTCCCGCCCGAAGAAAACGATCATTTCCGTTTGCTCCGAAATCAATGCAATACGCCGATTGCGATGGGCGAACTTTTCAATACGCAGCACGAATATGTTCCGCTGATTAAAGAGCGCCTGATTGATTACATTCGCATTCACATTTCGCAAATCGGCGGCTTGAGTCCGGCTAAAAAAGTGGCGAACTTGTCAGAATATTTTGGCGTCAAAACCGCGTGGCACGGCCCCGGCGATGCTTCGCCAATCGCTCACGCCGCGCAATTGGCGATTGAACTTTCCAGTTATAATTTTGGCGTTCACGAAGGTTCAGGATTTCCGAAAGAAACGATGGAAGTTTTTCGTGGCTGTCCCGAAGTCAAAGACGGCTATATGATGGCGCAGGAAAAACCAGGACTCGGCATTGACGTTGACGAAAAACTGGCAGAGAAATTTCCAATTCCGCCAGGGCCACCAAATTTCGATTATTCGTGGGGAACGACACGGCGTAAGGACGGTACGGTGATTCGCCCTTAGTAGGGCAAACTTTCCCGTTTGCACTTTGGGTAACGCGAATCCGGCGAGCAGCAAAAGCACCTGACGCCCCCGCGTTCAGGCTTTGGACGCAACGCAGACGAGAAAGTTTGCGCTCCGGTTATGCTAATTTGAGCTTATGAAAATACTAAATATTTTCCTGTTATTAATGGCTTTGCGTATCTCTGCTTCCGCGCAATCAAATTCCCCGGTCAATGCTCCGGTCCACACCCGTGAGCGCGTACACGAAAGCGTGAAACCTAAAGCTAAAATGGCGGTGAAAGATTCGAGTACTCCGGTAAAAAAAGAAATTCTAAAACTTGAACATGAATGGGCACAAGCCCTGTTGGATGAAGATGTGACGAAGCTTAAAACGTTGCTCGCCGACAATTTGCAATACACCCGCAGTAACGGCAAAGTTGAAAACAAAGCCAGCTACCTGAAAAGCCTGCGCGAGGGTAAGACGACTTATTCAATGGTCAAACGCGATAACGTTAAAATACAGGTCAATGGTGAGACGGCGATTGTAACTGCGCGTTTGCAGGCAAAACTGCAAAATAAACCGAATCCGCCGATTGCAACGACGGCGCGTTACCTGCACGTTTATGTCAGAAAAGACGGACGCTGGTTGTTGACGACCCATCAGAGTACTGAGATCAAATGACAATGAAAAAAGTACTACTAACTTTCGTCTTCATTTTTTCTTTTTCTTTTTCAGCCTTAGCACAGAGCGGTGCGCCTGAGCAGGAAATCCTGGAGCGAGAAAAAGCCTGGCGAACCGCGCTGCTCAAGGCCAGTGACGAACTTGAGGACATCTATTCCAAACACCTGACTTACAATGATTGGAACGGCAAAACGCACGAACGAGCCACGCTGATCTCAGATGTCAAATCAGGAAACTTGAAATATAAAGCGATGATTGCGCGGAAGGAATCCGTCCAGGTTTTTATCAATACAGCCATCTATTCATGTGAGATCGAAATTGCAGGCAACTACGGCGAAACATCCATTTCACGCGTCGCCAAAATTTTGCACATCTGGGTGAAGGAAGATGGGACGTGGCGATTGCTTGTTCATCAGACGCAAAAAACGTGAATAATATAATTCTCAAGAACAAAGCCATTTCAATCCCCCAGGAAGAGCTGAGGCAGGCAACATAGAGATTACTTCTTCAATAATTCTGTCCAATTTTGCACCACAGTAAGAGGTCGCATCGAAGCGTCTTCCAACTGGCGAATCACCAGAAACCTCTGTCCGTCGGCGTTCACGTCAGACACATAGCGATTAAGACGGCGACCAAAGCTCCCCACCTCAAATAATGGAACGGGCGTACCAGCGGAAAAGTGTCCACCCGTCTCGACCCCCACGGCCATCAGCTTGTCGTCCGTCGCCACGTAATACAGTTCCTTCCCGTCGCGTCACCAGCGTGGGACGAAGTCAGGCGCGAACGCGTCTCACGCCGTGAAGTCGAAAAAATCACGAGTTACAGCAATCGCAGCAGATCGTTCGGCAGCAGAAGGGCGGACGATTAAGTTAGCGGAGATGGGCGGGTAGCGACTCAAACTCGCGCTGCGCCGCCAGTAGAGTTGGCTGATCTGTATCCGCTTCCTGCCACACGGCTGAAAAATCTTCCCAAGCCTTCCGGCTTCTCGTCGTGTCACCAGCCAGCACCGCCGCACGTGCTAGTCCCAAGTGCGCCAGCGGAAATAAGGGCGAGAGCGGCGACTGACCCCTGTGTGCAAGGATTTTTTGAAATTCCTGCGCTGCTTCCTCGCCACGTCTGAGTTGCAAATAGGCTTGTCCGCGCAAGGTTTGCGGCCAGAATTCAGCCGCCGCTTCGTAGCTGGCTGTGATTTGTAATTGCTCCAGTGCCTGCGCCGCCTTGTCCGCGTTATTTCCCGCCAGCAACAACACAGCACGAATGATCGGAAGCCAGATAAAGTTAATCACCGTGTCTTCGGGATAGCGTTGGGATAGCTCGTCAATCAGCAGCGCTGCCTGCTCTGCCGCACCACCTAATGCCAATGCCAGCGCCGCCCGTGGGAGCGAAGCGCGCCCACGTTCAATCTTCAGTCCTTGTTCTACATCGGCGGCAGCCTGCTGGTAATCGCCAAGGATTGCCCCGCGCAGTGCTTGTTCCGTCGCATAGCGTGCGGCCAGTTCTTTCGTGATGCCGCGTGCAGTCAGTTCAATCGCACGGTGTGCCAGCTCCTGTGCTTTGCGCCATTGGCCCGCAAAGGCTGCGGTTCCCGCCTGCCAATCAAACGTGACGTATTCGTCCGGCCTGCCTTTCGCCCAGTTCAGTTGCTCCTGCATGCCATCCGTGTCGCCTTCGGCAAAGGCCATCTGATACAACCCCGTGTGAATATTGGTCAGGTCGAATTTCTGTTCAAGTGCCTGGTGGAAAATCTCTTTGGCCTCGGCAAACTGGCTCACGCGCAGCAACGAACGCCCCAGATACCAGTACGCGGGCACATAGTTGGGATTGAGGCGGATAGCATCGTAGCCTTCCGCTACAGCCAAATCGTGTTGCCCCAGCAGGTCGTGCGAGACCAATACATCAATCGGCGCGGTTGATGTGCGTGGATAGATGCGCTTGAAGAGGTTGGCCGCCTCCAGCGCCTTGTGCAAATCGCCCGTGCCCATGAAGTGATAGCGAAACGTGATTTGCAGTTGTTCGTAATCACTCACGCGATCTTTCAATGCATACGCTTTTTCTGCGTACTCAGCGGCTAGTCCGGGTTGGCCAATCACGTTGTGATGGATATTGAGCATGCTCCAGGCGTAGGCCAAATCCGGGTCAAGCTCGACGGCGCGTCGGTACAGTTGTATCGCGTCCAGTAATCTGCCGTTGAGCGTTTGCTCATAGCCGAGCGAGTACGCCTGAAACGCTTCCAGCTTCGGCGTCGTAATTTCTTCCAATTCCGTATTGAACTGCTGGATCGAACTCAACGACTCGCCGAGCTTGGCACGGAGCCGGGCTGCCGCTTGCGAAAGCGCACGCAACACATGCTCTTTGCTGTCAGCTTCGACCTGATCCGTCTCGATTATTTCGCCGGTTTGCCCGTAGATCGCTTCCAGCGTGATGACGTAATGCGTGCCGAGCGAAGCGATGGAACCGGCAATCAGCGCCTTGAGATTATTGCGTACACAAACTTCGCGTGCGACCCGTGTTGTAATGCGTTCGTCAGGTGAGCGTTTCATCAGTCGCAGTGTTTGCCGCACGCGCTCTTCGGGAAATAGTCCCAGGAAAGGCGACTGGCGCAACTGGATCGCCAGCCCTTGCTTGAGCGTTCCATCAAAGATTTCGTCATTCGTTTTGTTTTCAAAATCGGCCAGCAGGATCAAATCTTTTTCGGTCAGAGCTGGATGACGGCTTGGCGCATCCCAATCGCCCTCGCTCAGCTTCGACTGTATTTCAAGGCGTTGCTTCAACTCTTTTAAGTCGGTCAGCAACGTTCTGGCTGTTTGATAACGGTCGGTGCGTTCTTTGCTCAAGGCCTGGCGCACGATGCGTTCCAACGCGCCGGGAATTTCTGGTGCGTATTCGACCAGCGGCGGCGGTTCGTCGTGCAGGATAGCAGCCATCGTTTCCTCTGGCGACGCACACGCGAAGGGCACATAGCCCGCAATCATTTCATAGAGCATCACGCCCAGACTGAAGATGTCTGTCCGCGCATCTACCTTTTGGCCGCTTGCCTGTTCCGGCGACATGTAACGTGGTGTTCCCAACATCGCGCCAGAACCCGTTTGGGATGGCAGGGCCGAGGGATGGAGAGAAAAAGGAGGCGTCGGATCATCTTCTCCTGGTCGCTCCCCCGTTCCGTCGCTTTGTTCCTCCGTCGCTCCGTCGCTCTGCTGCTCGCTCAACTTGGCCAACCCGAAATCCAGCACCTTCACGATACCATCTTTGCGCAACATGACGTTTTCCGGTTTGATGTCACGATGAATAATTCCATTCTCGTGGGCGATGGCAAGCGCAGCGGTGATTTGTACGGCGATGTCTAGGGCAGCGTCTGGCCTCAACCGTTGTTGTGACGTGTTCTTCAAATGCTGGCGGAGCGTCTCGCCCTCGATGTATTCGGTGACAATGTAATGAGTGCCGCCCGCTTCCGGGGTTGCCTCGCCAATCTCGTGAATCGTAATGATGTTGGGATGATTGAGCGCCGATACGGCGTGTGCTTCCTGCTCGAAACGCCGTACCCGGTCGGGATTGGTCGTAAACCTGGCGGGCAACAGCTTAATGGCCACCTTACGCCCCAGCCGTGAATCAAGTGCAAGATACACTTCGCCCATACCGCCTCGGCCCAGCGGGGCAAGGATGCGGTAACTACTGATTTGCGTCGGAATTGCGGGTTCCACTGATTGCGACGGCGAAGCCGCCAACGCTCGGGCCGCAACTTCGAGGGCCGGCTTTTCGATGAAGTGTTCCGCGCGCCTATCACAGGAGAGTAAAACCGCGATTTCGTCGCAGAGTTCGGCATCGCCCACGCAGGCTTCGGTCAGGAAACCACTGCGCTCTGCGGGCGCTTTCGCTAATGCGGCATGATAGATCGGTTCGATTTGCTCCCAACGTTCAGGCGTCATCGGTTTTTTCTCCACCAAGTTTGTGCAACAGCCAGGCTCTCGCCAGCCGCCAATCGCGCCTTGAAGCCAGGGTGACGATTTAGGCAAGCTGCTTTCAGGCAGGTGTTACTTCTGCAACAACTCCGTCCAATTCTGCACCACCGTCAGCGGTCGCATCGGAGCATCATCAAGCGGGCGAACCACCAGAAACTTTTGCCCGTCTCTGCTCACATCATAGTTATACCAATTGATGCGGCGGCCCAGGCTCCCAAGGTCAAATAAAGGAATGGGCGCACCGGCACGGAAGTGCGCCCCCGTTTCGACCGGCACTGCCATCAGTTTGCCATCCGCTGCCACGTAGTATAGTTCCTTCCCGTTGCGTCGCCAGCGGGCAAGCATGCCGCCACCCTGCGAGACAGTCACTTTCTGCCCCGGCACCGGAAAAGACTGTACGTCAATTTCCAAACGTCCCGAATCATCGGCCTGATATGCCAGCCAGCGCCCGTCCGGCGAGACCTTGCCATAGCTTTCTTCGAAGGGCGTCGCCAGGTAATTTTGCGGTTGGTGTATACCATTCAGCGGCAGGATTTCAATGTCCAGGCCGGTTTTCTCGTGTGCTTTGCGGTAGACAATGAACTTGCCATCGCTCGACCAATCGCTTGTGAGCAGGAGATTTTGGTCGCCTTTGAGCAGCAACTCTTCTTTCTCATCATTGCCCACACGATAGATTCCCCAGAACCCTTCCCGGTGCGAGACGAAGGCCGCCTGGCTCCCATCGGGTGACCAGATTGGAAAGGTGTCAGTTGCCGGGTTGGAGGTTAGGCGTGTGCGCGTATCGCGTAGCAGGTCGAACTTCCAGATGTCAGAGGTCTCGGTCTGCGGATCGTTGCGATCCAACAGCACCTGATTGCCGTCCGGCGAAAGTTGCAGCGAACGATATTCGCCCGCCAGGCCGACCGTTGCCAGTTGCCTGCCCTGGCGGTCGTACCAGATGAGTTGGCCGTTCGGATTCCCCCCGCCGCGATACAGCAGCATCTGGTCGCCGTAAACCGACAGATCGGTATAACGCAGCGGTGTCTCGTAATTTACCTGTTCCGCCACTGGCACGGGATCGCCGCTGACAGCAAGTCGGGCGGGATCGAAAGGCTGCGCCAGTATCTTTCGCCCGCGTAGCAAAAGCAGATATCCGGCAGCAGAGTATTCCGCCTTCGTGTCGGCGCGCAGCAGAAAGTGGGTCTTCACAGGCAGGAGTGAATCGTCGAGCGAGCCGAGCCGGATGCCACGATTATCCGGTTGCCCGGCCTGGGTAAAGAAGATGAAATGACGACCATCCGGCAGAAATCTGGGGTGTCCATGTCCGGTCTCATAGCGCACGGCATCCAGAGTGGTAAGGGGCGTCGCCGTCCCGCCGGTGTCAGCAATGCGATAAAGTCCCGCGCCATTAAATTCGGGGGCGAACAAAATGGTTCCCGTGCTGCTCCAGGCACCGCCCGTACCCACCGGCGCAGTGCAAAGCGTCGTGAGCAGCCCGCCCGCAAGCTCAATTCGCTTGAGCTTGCCCTGAGCGAAAAAGCCCAGGCTCTGCCCATTGGGTGACCAGAACGGATAGCGCGCTCCTTCCGTCCCCGCGAGCAGTACCGGCCCGGCTTGGTCGAAAGAATACCGCCACAGGCGTCGGACTCCTTCAGTGACAGCCACCATCACCAGTTGTCGTCCGTCAGGCGAAAGCACGGCCCCACTCATATCGGTATAAGTGGTCTTCTCTGGCGGCGGCAGGCTCGTGTAGGTGACGCGGCTTGCACTGGGCGTGCGGCGGAAGTAGGCAGCAGCAAAGCCGAGCATCCCCAGCAAGCACACAGTTGCCATGATCCACGCCAGGTGTTTGTTTCTGCTGCTAACTGGCAATGCCGGTAGTACCATCGCCTTTTCCAATCGTGCGCCCGACGACGTAGATAAGGCTTCGAGCGCAAAGCCTAAATCGCGGGCGGATTGAAACCGCAGTTCAGGTTTTTTCTCCAGACAATGCCGCACGATCCGGGCCAGTTGCGGGCTGATTTGATGATTGATTTCGCTGATTTCCGGCGGCTCGTCACGCAGGATAGCGGCAATCGTTTCGCTGGGCGTCGCTCCCACGAAGGGCGCACATCCAACCAGCATTTCGTACAGAACGACGCCCAGACTAAAGATGTCTGTCCGCGCATCTACCTTTTGGCCGCGCGCCTGCTCCGGCGACATATAACGCGGCGTCCCCAGCACGAGGCCGGGAGCAGTGGATTGCGGATTGTCTGATTGTGGATGATGGATTGCGGAATGCGAATTATCCTGCGGGAACGGTGCGTTGCCCGGCGCCGCTTGGAATAAGGGGGCGGCTTCTTCATTCCGCAATCCGAAATCCGCATTCCGCAATTCCGCGAGTTTCGCCAGCCCGAAATCCAATACCTTCACAATACCATCCCGTCGGATCATTACATTCTCTGGTTTGATGTCCCGATGAATGATGCCGGCCTGATGTGCGGCGTCCAGCGCAGCCGTAATCTGGACAGCGTACCTAACCGCTTCGGCGGGTTTTAAGGCTGCCATTGCTTGCTCAGTCGTATCTTTCAGGCGCTGGCGCAGCGTCTCGCCTTCCACAAATTCTGTCACGATGAAATGCGTATCCCCGACCTTGCTGATTTCGTGAATCGTGAGGATATTTGGATGATTGAGCGATGAGACGGCGTGCGCTTCCCGTGCAAAGCGGCGTACACGTTCGGCGTTAGAAGTGAATTCGGCAGGCAACAATTTGATGGCGACTTTACGTTCCAGCTTCGTGTCGAGCGCCAGATGAACTTCACCCATTCCACCCCGACCCAGCGGCGCAAGGATTCGATAACTTCCGATTTGTGACGGAATCTGTGATTGCTGCGGCGAGGCCGCCAACGCTTTGGCAGCAACCTCAAGAGCAGGCATTTCGATGAAGTGTTCCGCGCGGTCATCACAGGCAAGCAACGCGGCGATTTCACGGCGCAACTCTTCGTCGCTCACACAAGCATCCGCCAGGAATCCGTCGCGCTTTTCCAGGGCTTGTTCCAACGCGGCATGATAGACAGGTTCAATTTGTCCCCAACGTTCAGGCGTCATCGGTTTTTTCTCCGCTGAGTTTTTGCAACAGCCAGGCCTTCGCCAATCGCCAATCGCGCCTGACCGTTTCGGGCGAGACGTGCAACGCTTCAGCAATTTCCGCTTCCGTCAGTCCGCCAAAAAAACGCATCACGACAACCTCTGCTTTGCGTGCGTCAAAGGCGGTGAGAGCGTCAATCGCTTCATCAATGGCCAGCAAATCCTCGTTGACACCCGGATCAATCACCATCGCTTCATCCAACGAAACCTGCTGTACGCCGCCGCCCCGTTTCTGAAAGCCACGCTCACGGGCAAAAGCGACCAGCACCTGTCGCATCACGCGCGCCGCCACGCCAAAGAAATGTGCGCGGCTTTCCCATTGAATGCCCCGCGCATCAATCAAGCGCAAATATGCTTCGTGAATGAGCGCCGTCGTTTGCAGTGAGTGTCCGGCCCGTTCGCGGTGCATATAACTTTGTGCCAGGCGATGCAACTCGTCATAGACCAGAGGCATCAGTCGGTCAAGCGCTTCCCTATCGCCTGAACTCCAGGCCACCAATAGTTGAGTGACTTCGTGTGATGGCGGCGTCATAAGATTCTTGTAGCGGAACTGAACGCGGTAGCATGTGCAGCTTCTATCAGAAGCTGCTTGTCGTGAACTGCACTCTTAGCACATATTAATCTAATGAATGTCGCCATTATACACATCCCTAAACTGCCACGTAAGCCGCGCTGCCACAGAACGAAAAAAACTTTTATCCAGGTTACCGCTTTTTATCGCAATTCGCACATGTAGAGATGAGGGTCAAAACCCGTTCGCCGCAACCATTACTATGTCCATAAGTCAGAGAGTCATCACCAGACGTGAGAAGAAATGCGCTCCTTAGCCTATTTCCTGCGGCAGAGAAAGCCGAGCAGCCACAACCATCAGAGGAACAACTCATGAAACGCCTATTACTCATCGTTTGCATAATCATCAATGTCGCCGTCCTGGCGCAAAGTCAGAGCAAACCAGCCACCGAAACCACTGCGCCCAAACAGCGCCTCATCTTCGTCAGCGAGTACACCATCAAGCCCGGCATGATGGGCGAATTTCTGGCGTGGGCCAGGAATGAAGCGCGTCCGCTGTTTGTTAAAGCCGGGATCAGGGAGGGCTACTTTTTCACCAACGTCTATGGAGATACCAGCATTGCTACTTTCGCTGAAGTCCACGACGACTTCGCCGCGCTCAAAGAACGTAACGCAGCGTTCGGAAAAAACAACAGCCCGGAAGCGTTAGCCGCCCTGACTGCCGGGACGAATCGCTTCATCGTCCACACGCACACC
>JANMKB010000399.1:0-5319 GCA_031371805.1 Blastocatellia bacterium
TGGCGGCGGCGGCAAAGGAATGCGAGCGGTTCATTCTGCCGCTGAAATGAAATCAGCATTTGAGACCGCTACCGCCGAAGCCCAGGCCGCTTTCGGTGATGCGGCGGTTTACATCGAAAAATTAATCGTCAAACCGCGCCACATCGAAATCCAGGTTGTCGCCGATCAGCACGGCAATATTATTCACCTCGGCGAACGCGAATGCTCGATTCAGCGACGGCATCAAAAGGTGATTGAGGAATGCCCTTCGCCGCTCAACGATTCAGAGCTGCGGGCGAAGATGGGAGCTGCCGCGATCAGCATCGCCAAAGCCGCAAATTATTACAGCCTCGGTACGCTCGAATTTTTAGTAGATGCGCACCGCAACTTTTATTTTTTAGAAATGAACACGCGCTTACAGGTCGAGCATCCTGTCACCGAACTGGTGACCGGCGTTGATTTGGTACGCGAACAAATTCGGATTGCTGCCGGGGAAAAGCTGACGCACAAACAGGCTGATATTCGGTGGGATACGCACGCGCTGGAATGTCGTGTTTATGCCGAAGACCCGGAAAAAAACTTCATGCCATCGCCAGGGAAAATTACACGACTAAGAACTCCGTCCGGCCCTGGAGTAAGAGACGACAGCGGCGTTTACGAAGGCTGGGAAGTACCACTGTTTTACGATCCAATGATTTCCAAACTGGCAACGGTTGGCGCGACCCGCGAAGAAGCGATCAACCGCATGCAACGCGCTTTGAAAGAATATTACGTTGGTGGCATTCGCACTACGCTTCCGTTTTTCCAGGCAGTGCTGGATGATGAGGAATTTCGTAAAGGGGACATTGATACCGGATTCATTGCCCGATATTTCGAGCGCCGAGAATTACCCGGCATAGATCGTGCGGAAGATGGATCATTAACCAGCGAAGAAATTGCTGCCGCCATGGTTGCCGCTTTCAAATTCACGCGTCAGCAAAATCAACCTGACGCGCATCAATCACCAGTCAGCAAATGGAAAACGGCTGGCAGACTGGCAGCCCTGGCAAATAGATAAACACAAAACATTTTCGCAGTGGAAGAAATAACGCAGTGAAACTTTTACTCGACATCAACCAAAACTCTCTCCGCGCAGATTTCACTGTCACCGAAAATACTGCTCAATTGACGCTTGACTCCGAAACCTTTACCGCCGAAATTTCTGAGCCACAGCCTGGCTTTTTCACCGTCATCATCTCTGGAAAAGTTTATCAATGCGTCCCTGAAAATAACGAAGTCATCGTCAACGGCCAACGAATCCCGGTCACAATCCAGGACCCGAAACGCCTCAGTCACAACGCAGGCGCAAACGCTCAGACCGCCGGACGTGCGACCTTAACTTCGCCTATGCCTGGAAAAGTCGTCCGCGTAATGTGTGCCACCGGTGATGAAGTTATCGAAGGACAAGGCCTCTTCGTCGTCGAAGCCATGAAGATGCAGAACGAAGTTCAGGCCCCAAAAGCAGGCAAAATCACCGAGTTAAAAGCCACCGTCGGCCAGACGGTTAATACCGGAGAAGTTTTAGCGGTGATTGAATAAAACAGCCTTGACAAAATCCCGTCGGTAAACGACCTTTTACCTGTCCATTAAATCAGCAACTCAGTTAATCATTAGGCCAAATAGTTTTCCCTTCTCTCTGCCCCAGGAATATTAGCTAATGAGCTATCTCGCACATCCTGAAAATGCGGCAGGCAAGCCCCATCTGTTAAGCGACCATCTGCGCGAAGTCGGAACGCTCGCCGCCAGTTTCCTTGTTTCAGTCAATCCTGAATGTTCGCAAGTTGCGCTCTGGGCAGGCTTGCTGCACGACCTCGGCAAATATCGGGATGAGTTTCAGGATTATTTGCGGGGTAAGCAGCCGCAATGGCTGTGGAGTGAGGCCGCACGGTTAGCTGAGAACATCTTGGCAAAGTATCAAGCAACAAGAAAGGAGTCACGATGAAACGAGTGATTCTAAAATCAGTCTATTCACGATTAGCGCCTAACAACGAGTCTGACAGCTTTATTAATCAACGTCGCCTTTCAAGGCACCAGGTGCGAACATATCAACTGCTCAATGAGCCAGACCTTGATGTCGTATTCAACACGGCGCTAACGGGAGATGGGAAAAGCCTTGCAGCATATCTTCCAGCCTTGCGCGATAACCGCTGCACAATGGGGCTATATCCCACCAATGAACTCAGCCGCGATCAAGAGAGTCAGGTTGATAACTATGTTTCTCAACTCTCGCTCACGCCGCACAAACAGCGCGTCTGTCGCCTGAGTAGTGAACAGTTGACTGAATATGCTTCTGCTTCCGGTGTCTCACGGCAGGGTGAACTACTGCGGCAAATTCAAGAGCGCGAAATCCTGCTGGCGAATCCAGACATTTATCACTTGATAATGAATACTTATTACCTGCGTCACAGCGATGCACGCGATAAGGTTTTCAGTACGCTTATCAAAAACTTCAGCCTGACCGTCTTCGATGAATTTCATATCTTCAGCGCACCGCAGATTGTCAGTGTTGTTAATTCGATGCTGCTGACACGTGCTACACACAGCACAGGCCGCAAGTTTCTTTTCCTCTCAGCCACGCCATCAAGACAACTCCGAGAAAATCTTGAACGAACCGGTCTGCGTTACGAAGTTGTGGAAGGTGAATATCGCCACGCTCTGGCAGCAGAAGCTGAGACGGTTAACCATAATGAATATCGCCGCATCACTCACCAGATTGCTTTGTCTGTTGATATCATCAAACGCCCTGACAAAACTGCTGAACAATGGCTGATCGAGCACGCCGAAGAAACCATCATTCAATTCTTCCGCAAACATCCGGGAACGCGTTGTGCAGTAATTCTGAACTCTGTCGGCGCAGTCAAGCGATGCGTCAATCAACTTCGCCCGCTACTTGCACGTCACGGCCTCTCAGTTGGTGAAAACACTGGCTTTTCCACCAAAGACGAGCGACGCGCATCAATGACCCAAGATGTTCTGATTGGCACTTCGACAATAGATATCGGCGTAGATTTCAAGATCAACCTGCTGATCTTTGAATCAACTGACGCAGGCAATTTCATTCAACGACTGGGCAGGCTTGGTCGTCACGACGGTTATGTGAATGAACAGGGTGAGGAAATCAACTTCACTAGCTTTCAGGCTTATGCACTCGTGCCGCAATTCATCTACGAGCGATTGTTTGAAAAGCCCGATGCCGAAAGCGCGACATTATTGGAGGACAGCGAATGTTACGACCGCGAGACATTTTTTGCGAAAGTGCGCGAAGTTTATCCACCCGTCAATGACTTCAAACGCTATGCACAGCGATGGGGTGGGCTGCAATCGGCCTGTGTTTACCTGTCTCTTGGTCAGGGTGAGATCAAACAGGCATACGAAAGCATCCGCAGTAATCTGCGCAGCGATTACGAAACCGCATTTGATCTGAATTGGAAATGGCAGATTGGCAGAGTGTATTCATTTCAGAAAGGCAGGCAGCAGGATGAGAAGGCTATTCTTGAAGTAGCTCGTAGCTTTCGTGGTGGCAGTGAACTGGAATGCGCGGTGATTGATCAAACTGTTACTAACGAACAACAGCAATTCAAAACATACAACCTGCCGGGATTGCTGACCAACTGCCTGATTTCAGAAGTTCTCAACCCGGATAAATTCAAAGAGCGAGCCGAAAAAGCTGGAGTCGGAATTGAACAGTTTCGTTATTGCAAATTGTATCTGGTCATCAACGGCTATCGAGATGCGCCTATGCCCTGGAAGTTTCATTTGCAATCTGATTTGAGCCAGCAAACAGATGACCGTGTGTGCGCAGGCACAGGAATTTCAGTATCCCTTGATGGCAACGAATGGGAGAACGAAATCAATCGCCATCTGAAACGTCTGAAGCTGGTTTATTACATTCTCAGACTTGATAACTTTTCAGCCAAGCGGCGCGCCAGCCTGCCACAGCTTTTTCCGCTTTACTCACTGACTGACAAGCGCACATTCGGTGATCCGCAGCCAAGTTACAGCATTGCCTTTGGGCAGGACGCGCTGTTGGCTGAAACGGTTTTCTTTTACCTCAATCCTCTGCTCCATAAGGTTAGTGAGGCAGTCTGGATTGTTTAGTTCAAGGTGAAACTATGGAAGATGAAACAATGTTGCCATTTGATGACTTTGATGAAGACGAACTCGCTGAATCGCTGTTCGATGATGCTGGCGAGTCATCGCGTGATGAACCCGTTGCTGCGCCAGAATTGTTGACGGTCAGACTCATCCGCGAGGCAGTGCGACGTGAGAATCCTGACGATACCGCACTTGATGATTTTGCGCGGTTGGTTGTGCCAGCAATGTTGCGCGAACTCACCGGACACACAGCCAAAGGTGGAATGTGGATTGAACGCAAACGTGCAGAAGGCATCAAGTCTGACCGCAGCGGTGAGGATCAATCACTGACAGCACATCTACTCAATGGACTGTTGCCTGTGACTGCGCTCATTCGACGTTTACGGATGCTTGATACAAGCGTCGCCCGTTACTTTGACGAGAAAGCCTATCGCTTTTTTATCGCCAGCTACATTCTGCACGATTGGGAAAAACTGCCCGGTGTTGCAGCCATGCTTGAAGCTCGACTCGGTAAAGGATTCAAACCCGACCCAGTCAAACATCGTGATGTATTTGAGCAGGTGTTGATGGAATGGGCGCGTAGGCTGGGTCTGGATGAATTTCTGGCAGCAGGCGGACTCGGTTCAATCAACGATCATTTGGATACGCTTGCCTGGGTTACGCAGAACACGCAGGAAAGGTACGACACGCATCGCCCGACCATCGGATTCACACTGACGCTGCCTGAAAAAATCTGCGACCTGTGCGCGAACCTAACGAAGATGGCTGACAAACTGGCTTCAATAGTCAAACACCCAGCTGATATTGTACAGACATCATTGACGGAATTGCTGCATCGTTTGAGCGATGGAAAGTTGCGGTTCACGTATCACAGTCTTGCCGAAGTGCGGGGTGTTCTGACCAATATCATCAACAACGCATTGCTCGACGCACATCGTGCAAAAGGCTGGCAGTCCTTCCTTTTCTTCCCGAATGGTGCAGCTTACTTTGGGGCGACTGATGCTGGCACGATTGATGCTGCTATCTTGCCTGATGCAGTGGTCTCGAAAGTGCGTGAACTGTGTGCTCGACAACTGGCACAACGCTATGTTGGGTTTGGGCGCGATGGGAAGGGGCTAAAATTTGCTGACTATTACTGGCTTTTCTTCGACGCGCCTGAATTGATCAAAGTCAGTGCTGGCGCAACCTGTAAGAAATTACACGAGG
>JANMKB010000427.1:0-6035 GCA_031371805.1 Blastocatellia bacterium
TGAGATTTGGGAACAATATTACACGCAAAATAATTATATCCCGCTGGAAATTCACGTCCCCGTAGATTGGGAAAGCCGCGAAGTTTTGGAACAGGTCCTAAGCGAAAAACGCGGACGCAAAGTTCGCATCCTTGATCCGCAACGCGGCAAAAAACGCGAGCTGATTGACCTCGTAGAAAAAAATGCCAGGCTCGGTTTCGAGCAACGTTTCCGCGTCATCAAGCCCGACTGGTCAAAAGTTTTGGTCGAGTTGCAGGAAGTTTTAGGCTTGCCGACTTTGCCAAATCGAATTGAGTCATTTGATATTTCCAACATTCAGGGTTCTGACAATGTAGCCGCGATGGTCGTGTGCGAAAACGGCGAAATGAAAAAATCCGACTACCGCAAATTCATCATCAAAACTGTCGAAGGCGCAGACGATTTCGCTTCGATGCGCGAAGCCGTCGGACGCCGCTATGCGCGATTGCTGAAGGAAGAAAAACCGTTGCCCGATTTAATTTTTATTGATGGCGGCAAAGGGCAACTGTCAGCTTCAGCAGCAGCGATGCACGAATTAGGACTCGCAAATATAGCGATGGTCGGCTTAGTCAAACCACGCGGTCAGCATTCCGAAATTTCTCACATGTTAGTCAAGGGACGCGAGCAGGAGCCAGTCGTAGTTGAAAAGACCTCCCCCGTGATGCGATTAGTAAAAATGATCCGCGACGAAACGCACCGCTTTGCTGTGACGTATCACCGCAAGCGCCGATCCATGCGCGATTTCAAATCCGAACTGACTTCAATTCCGGGCGTGGGGGAAAAATTAAAGGAAAGATTATTACGAAATTTCGGAAGTTTGAAAAAAGTGAGTCAAGCCAGCGTCGAAGAGTTACGGCCATTTGTTGGGCAACAGCAGGCAGAAAGAATTATTGAACATTTTCGCCAACGAATTGAAGGTCAGGATTCAAATTCTTTATGATTGCATCTTACTCTCAATTCTGAGAGAATTTAATGGAGAAAAGGAATTGCCCCCGAATGAGAGTGTTTGCACTGAAAACCTTGCGTGAGTTTTGGGAAATCTACCCTGACGCAGAAGAACCTTTACGAGGGTGGTACAGAATTACGGACAAAGCGACGTGGCAAAATATCATGGAAACGCACAATGATTTCCCGCACGCCGATGCGGTTGGCACTTGTACGGTATTCAATATCGGTGGCAATAAATATCGCTTAATTGCAGGCGTCAGGTATCAGAAGCAGCGTGTGTATATGTTGCATCTTCTGACCCATTCAGAATATGACCGGGAGAATTGGAAAGATGACTGTTATTGCTAAAACTAAATGCACAAAAGTTCGTGCGCCTCGTTTCAATTCCGCGCACTATGGTGAATTGCTGCTTGAAACGCTTCCGGCGGTGATTCAAAGTGAAGCGGAATACAATCGCTTAACGGCAACGATGAATAAGCTTGCGGTCAAGCCTCGCTTGTCACCGGAAGAAGACCGCTTGCTGGATTTACTTACAGTATTGGTCGAAGCCTACGATCAGAAGCATTACGCCATTCCGCAGGCTACTCCTGCGATGGTGATTCGGATGTTGATGCAGGATCGCAATTTGAGAAATAAAGACCTGGAGCCAGTGCTTGGCTCAAGCGGTGTCACCTCCGAAGTCATCAACGGCAAGCGCAATCCCAGCAAATCTCAAATCAAAGCTTTAGCGCAATTTTTTAAGGTTTCACCGGAATTATTTGTTGCACTCGTTTAGTACAGGTAGCTTGCCCGCCTTCATTTTGCCGCTTCTTGCCGGGTTTTAATTTTTGTATTTATAGTAAAATTCGTGCTATGAAATATCTGTTTCCAATAGTTACAATCCTACTTTTGTCATTGAATACGCAAGCGCAACAATTGATTCAGATAATCCCGAATTGCAATCACACCGACATCGCAAATGACATAGGTTCTAACCCCAAACCACAAATTTTAATGGCGACCGCTGATTTGAGGCCAAAGTTACTCAAGAAAGTAAAAGCTAAATATACAAAAGAGGCCTTAGAGTTAGGGGTTTATGGAACAATTTCACTTAATGTGGTTTTTCAGGCAGACGGGAAAATAGATCAAATTCGAATAATACGCGGACTTCCCAATGGGTTGAATCAGCAAGTTATAGAAGCGGCGCAACAAATTGTATTTAAACCTGCAATGAAAGATGGCATTGCAGGTTCGGTGCGGATGATCCTCGAATATAGTTTTAGTATCACAAGGCTAAACAAGAAGATGGTCGCGGAAATTTTGCGGCGTGATTTTTATTTTCTACTGCCTGATACGATCGCACGAAGCCTAACGCCTTCCATTTGCTCTGAAGTTAGCGGTTGGTAATTCTTCCCAGCAACAAACGCGGCAGCCTGCTCATTCAGAAAACTCAACCTCTTTTGGGTAAGCCGTGAGCGCAGCTAATTCAAATGCCGCGTCGTTTGTTCAGTGATGCTGGGTGGTGGAATGGGGTTTTGCGCAGTTAAGGGCGCGGGCTGTGAGTACGGTAAAGCATAGGTTTGCAGGTCAGCCTCAGCAACTTTCAGAGTGGCGCGTGCTAAAGAATAAAGGCCAATTCCTTTGAATAATGAAGTCAGACCGCCCATCATCAGGCCAAGGCTGATCCACACGCCTCCTCCATTATGCATAAAAATCCAGACCAGAAGCGCCGCCAGAATTAACGCTGCGCCGGGTGCGCCTTTATGAATTGCCTCTGCCGATTGAAGCTGGAACCTGGCTTGTGCCTGCGCCAGCGAAACAACTCTGGCCTCGCGCTGCATCGGCAATTGATTCGTAAGAGCGGCGGTGACTGCGCCTAAATTCGTGCCACAGGCAGTACAAAATTTTCGTTCTTCGGTTTGGTTGATGCCACATTTTGGACAATACATATAAACGCCTTTCGACTCGCTCAAAATAATTATTTTGCTGATTTTAAATAATACAGCAAACAGACCAGGCAGGCATTCCAGCCTGACCTGTTAACGTAATTATAATTGGTAAAGTTGCGTTTTGTGGATGGCTCGGAGCTTATTCTTCGACGGGAGAATCATCCGAGCGATGTTCTTCGTCATATTCGCGCAATAAGTCGAGAATTAATGAAGTGTTATTGGCAGCCTGGATTTCGCGGGCGAACGGCACTAAAGATTTATCAAAACTGAAATAACTGCCAGGCGCAATTTCCATCAATTGCCTGAAGGCTTCTGACCCTGATTTATCAGGAATCGTAGAATTCACGATTTCACCCTCAGTAAAATAAACCTTGCCGTTGAAGGCATCTTTGGTGATTTCTAAAATTCCTGTCTGTTTATTATTTTCCAGGATTTGCACGACATCAAAAATACTAATTTCCGCCAGACTCCCTGAGAGAGTTGCACGTGGCGCGGCTGCCGCCTGTGGGCCTGCCGTCGTCACCACCTGAATGTGTGGCGCGTGTAATTTATGCTGTTCCTGCTGGATGCGACGCAGTTCCTGTAAGCGCGAGCTAACCGCCGCCTGGGGGTTAAAATTGCGCGCCTGAATCAAACAACGATTGGCCTCTTCGTAATTTCCATCTTTGACATACAGACCTGAAAGCGCGATACACTGGCTTGCCGCCTGATCCAGCATCTTTTGGGTAATGTACAATTCCAGCAATTTTTCCCGCAGGCGAATATTCGTCGGATGGTTATCCAGGGAAGATTCCAGCGCCGCGATGCCACGTTCCGGCAGGTGATATTTGATTAGCAACTCAGCATCAAGGATGACGCTTTCGACATCAATTGGATCGGCTTCTTTCATAAACGGTTCGAGTCAGAATTAACGCAATCAATCAGGGGCGGGGGAAAGACAGCGGAGTGTAGCACTTTCGTAACCCGCTTCTCAATCTTAAAAAGGTTGCGGTCAGAATTCACCCTTACAGCCTGCCTATCCGCGTCGGAATTTCTGCATGATTGAACGCGCTGTTCCCTGAAACAATGACATCAACCCCATATAGCCATAACCGATCAGGAAAATCATAAAAAACGGGATTGTCCCGTAAATTTCGCTGCGAATCGCATAGGCAATGGCTGCGACAAAATAAAGCGCAAAGAGCAATTCGATATACGGCAAAAATCCCTGCTTGCGCCGATAAGTACTGGCCTGCTGCAACCAGCTATCCTTTGACTGTTTCACCGCATATTTCGGCGTCCGCACAAAGCCTGATTTAATCCCGAACAAAGCTTCCATCACTGCACGTGTATTGGAAAACACCAGTCCGATCCCGACTCCCATCACAATCGGCAGCAAAAATAAGCGGCGCTTTTTATCAGGATGCAAATACAGAATGGCGGAGCCGTAAAAGGCCGCGACTGAAACTGTCGAGAGAATCATCAGCGGCCCGTCAAGCAACAGCATGTGAAAAAGCCCCTGATTAAACCGCGCAATTAACACAGGAATATTCAGGAGGCTCAGCACGATCATCAACGGCGCGGCTAAGTTACCGTTGAGCCGGAAAACCAGTTCGATTTTTTGGGCGAGCGAAAGCTTCGGATTTTTCCAAATGCGCGGCAACAATTTCAGGCCAACCTGCACCAAGCCCTTGGCCCAGCGGCGTTGCTGCGCCTTGAACGCATTAATTTCCACTGGCAATTCCGCCGGCACATCGTCATCCAGCAAATAAATATAGCGCCAGCCCATCAACTGCGCACGAAAACTTAAATCCGTGTCTTCGGTCAACGTGTCGTGCTGCCAGCCGCCTGACCACTCGATAGCCTTGCGCCGCCACATTCCGGCGGTTCCGTTGAAGTTAAAAAAAGCTCCCGTACGATTGCGCGAAGTTTGCTCAACGACAAAATGTCCGTCGAGCATGATCTCCTGGATGCGTGTCAGCAACGAATAATCGGCGTTGATATGGCTCCAGCGCATTTGCGCCATGCCGATAGTTTCATCCGTGAAGAAATCAACCATCTTGCGCAGGCAATCAGGACGCGGCAAAAAATCCGCGTCAAAAATTGCCATCAGTTCCCCTTTGGCAGTCTTCATCGCATTTTCCAGCGCACCGGCCTTAAACCCCGTGCGATCCGTGCGGTGAATGTAATTGATGTCGTGACCATCAGCCTGATATTTGGCGACGGCGGCTTCGGCAATCTCTACAGTCTCATCCGTCGAATCATCGCAAACCTGAATTTCCAGCAAATGACTCGGATAATCCAGTTTGGTCACTGCTTCCAGCAAACGCTCGACAACATACAACTCATTAAAAAGCGGAAGCTGCACAGTGATGCGTGGCAATTCGTCTTCAGCAAATATCCGTTTGGGTTGCGGCTTCATGTTGCGATAACGCCAGAAGTGATACACCATCCGCAGGCGATACAAACCCAGAATTGCCAGCAACCCAAGCAACGCGAAATAAATAATAATGACCGTCAAATCAAAGCCATCCAGCGAAATCAAGTAGCTGAGATTTTCCCGCCCATTACGCATCATCGGGTCCATCGAACGACGCACTTCTTCGGGACTGGGCGCAAGTTGTAAAAGTAATAAAACAAAATTCATAACAACACCGAGCAATAAAAAACCAAGCCGCAGCCTAGGACAAATAATACCGTGAATTTTGTTTGGAAGCGATAAGCCAGGGTGGTTCGCCGTTGTCAGTTTGCAGCTCGCAGTAAAGATGCCAGCCACGCGTCGCCCCGCGACATGCAGCGCCAGCAGGAACAGTACTACGAGCCGTAGCGAGTTTCTTCCTGACCTCGCGCTTTGTCAGGAACAGTACTGCCCCGAAAAAAAAGGACTGAGTTTGACCTCAGTCCTTTTGTCACTGCTTATGTGGCAGCGTACTTTAGTTCTTAAGTTGCCTTAGAAAGTAGGAACTGGGCCATTGTAGAACTGGCAATCAGGCATAAATTGCGGAACATCTACACGTGACGGACCAACCTGTGTTTTATGCAGAGTGCGGATGCCGCTGAACGTGTTTTTGTTCGAGGTCATTAACAGTCCAACTGCTGCCGTGACGTTGAAGCGGATCGTTCCCACTTCACCCTTCGGAATCAGGCTGCTCAACTGGCCGC
>JANMKB010000405.1:0-7234 GCA_031371805.1 Blastocatellia bacterium
AAAGCAGTGGAAAAAGCCTGTAATGCTTCGAGCGAGGAAGTCGTCGCCTCTTCCAGTGGTTTATCGAATTTCTGTAGCGTCGCCAGCGATTCGCCCAGCGTCTTGCGCAATCCCGTCGCCGCGCGTCCCAACGCATTCAGCACTTCATCGCGTCCTGCCGCCTGTTCCAGCGTCCGCGCCATCGTCTCACCACTCTGCGCATTCGTCGCTTCCAGCGTTATTGTGTAGCTGCGTTCCAGCTTCGCTATCGTGCCAATCAACAATGCCCGCACGTTGCGCCGCTGACAAATCTCACGTCCGACGGCACGCGTGATGGGTTCGTCTACCGAACGATTCATCAGCCGCAGCGTGTCGCGCGCCCGCTCTTCGGGAAAGATGTTCATGTAGGGCGATTGTTCCAGCGCGACGGCTAAGGCTTGTTTGAGCGTGCCGTCCCAAATCTCTTCGCCCGTCTTGTTCTCGAAATCGGCGAGCAGCAGCGGTTCGCGTTCAGCAAAAGCGGGCGCGGTTTTGCGATTGAAGAAGAAATATGCGGCAGCGGTCAGGAGTAGAATTGCGGCAGATGCAAGAATGATGGCACGTTTTCCCGCGAAGAGGCGCACCCCAGGGAGCGCAGGCGGCTCGCATGATGCGGAGATCACTTCATTCTCAGTGAATCCGCTCGTCACGTCTGTCGCTTCGCTGCGCTCGCTTCGCAGGCGCGCCGCCTGTGCTCCCTCAATCAGCAATTTCTCTTGCAGAGCCTGCAAATCAAGCTGTAAATCTTTCGCGGATTGATACCGTTGTTCACGATCTTTCTGCAACGATTTACTGACGATGCGCTGCAATTCGGGCGGTGCTTCGGGCAAGGCTTTCGGCTCACGATCTAAAATTCCCGCCATCACATCAATCATATTTACGCCCTCAAAGGGGCGTTGTCCGGCGAGCATTTCATAGAGCACGACGCCGAGGCTGAAGATGTCTGTCCGCGCATCTATCTTTTGTCCCCGCGCCTGTTCGGGCGACATGTAACTCGCGGTTCCCATCACGACGCCGATTTCAGTGGAAGGCTGAGGGCTGAACGCGGAAGGCGGAATCTCCTGCACCAGGGTGGCAGCTTCTTCATTCCGCGTTCCGCCTTCCGCCTTCCGCGTTGCGCCGCGCTTGGCGAGGCCAAAATCCAGCACTTTCACAAAGCCATCGCGCCGCAGCATAATGTTTTCAGGCTTAATGTCACGATGGACGATGCCTGCTTCATGCGCGGCAGACAAAGCGTTCGCCGCCTGCATCGCAATTTCCAGCGCCGTTTTGACGCTCAACTTTTCGTGCTCCAATTTCTGTCGCAGCGTCTCGCCATCAATAAATTCCGTCGTGATGAAGTGATTGCCATTGGCTGCGCCGACTTCAAAAATCGTAATAATGTTGGGATGATTGAGCGCGGAAGTCGCCTGCGCTTCCTGCTCAAAGCGGCGCAAACGGTCGTAGCTGAGCGTGAATTCGGAGGGCAATAATTTGAGCGCGACTTTGCGGTTGAGCCGCGTGTCTTCGGCCAAATAGACTTCGCCCATCCCGCCTTTGCCGAGCGGCGCAATAATGTCGTAATGATCGAACCGCGTCCCAGGGGCAACAGGCATCGGACTTTCCTTTAGTTTGGAGTGCGGCGGCTTGACGCCGCTTTCGTGTTTGGCGCAGATAGTTTATGGTGTAAACAAGTCGTTTGGCAATGAACGCAAAGCGATGTCGAGCCTTCGCACTCCATAATATTCGTTTCACTCAGTGAATCTGGCAACGAATGCAAAGCGGCGTCAAGCCCACCGCACTCCAGAGAAAGTTACATTTCAGGTCTGTCTATTTTTTCTTTTTCTGCTTCGGCGGCGGTGGGTATTTCACGTCAAGATTAAATGTATCAATTGGCTCTTTTTTCTTGCCGTCCAATCCGGTCAGCCGAATGCTGTATTTGCCCGAAGGATAATTGCGGCGCAATAACGTCAGATTAATCGTAGCTTCGGCGCTCTGCTTTTTTTGCGCACTCCATAATGGTTTGGCTTTTTTCGCGGCTAACAATTCAATCAAATAGAGTGGATAAACCTTGTCTATCGGCTTATGCAAAATCACCGAAAAAAGTGCGGAGGTTGGTGGAACTTCGATCAGCGTCACAACTTCTTTGGCAGGCTCGACGGGTTTGGGAAGCAGCTTTGGATCAAGGTCAATGATGGGCGCGTCAAGCTGCGGTTTGGCAAGCTCTTCGATTTCTTTTTGCAGCGTATTGTTTTGAATGCCGAGCAATTCCTGATTACTTAAAACTTTGTCAGCATTTTGCGAGGCAAGCTGGGTTTGCACTTCTGCCAGTTGCTTTTGCGCTTCATCAATGCGTGATTGAATGATGTCCGGGTCAATCGTGTCGCTGGTCGTCACTGAAGCTGGCAACTCTTCCAGCTTGCTCAGGCGGGCGATTTCAACTTTGTGCTTGAAATGCAGCGCTACCATCCACGTTCCCAGCGCGAGCGAAGTGATGAAAAACAGGAATGCTACGGCTGCCGTGAAAGCATTAAAACCCGTCGCGTGAATAAATTTTGAAATAATTCTTTGCCACCAGTTTGGTGTAATTTCACTCGCAGAATTTTGAAGATTTTCAGATTCGTTTTCAGATAAGCCAGAGTCCTGCCGATGAAGGTCAGGTAACGCTGGCTGCGTTTGATACATTGTGGGTACTTCTTCATTATTCGACTTCATATTTAATTCTCATCCCCGAAGCCAGGTGCGTCTATCGTTCAATCCGAGATTGATTTATGCTGGTGCTCAAGCTTCGCTCCATAATTAATGCAACTATATTTTAAAGATGATTTTCGACGGTTCTTCCATTACCAAAAATGTCGCAGGGGTGAGTAAGGGCAGTTTTTAATTGAGTGTCAAAATAATAGTCCAGTCTTTCCTAATGGGTGTAAAAGATCAAAGCAGTAACGATGAAGTAAACCAAACTATTTGGAGTTCGTAAAGTAAAGATTTTTATGACAGGTGAATTAACCTTAAAAAGAACCGGACCCGCAATTGCAGGCAAAAGTGGGGAGAGCGGGCTGCCAGCCTGCGCGGAATGTAGTAATGCGGGAAACATGCCGCGCATCGGCAACTCGATGTCAGGTTTTCTCCTCCATTGCTTCCGCCACCTGACAGGGCTATACTTCGCCCGATATAGCATTCAACCGTTCCGGTCATTTTTATTCATTCATGAAATGCGAGGTTGCTATGATTCTCCTCTGCTTAGCCTGGGTGAGAAAGCTGCTCTCCTTTAGTCTTTCCACGTGGGTTTTATTTGCCTGTGCTAGTTTTACCTGCCTTGCTCAGACGCTGCAGTCTGACGCTGTTCCACGCCCACTTGAAGTTGGAAAACCGCTCGAACGCGAACTGACGGGCGGTAAGAACCACTTGTATCAACTCTCGCTTTCAGCGGGGCAATACCTGCACTTGATCGTAGACCAGCGCGGGATTGATGTGTTGGTGACATTGTTTGGACCAGACGGGAAAAAGCTATTTGAAGTGGACAGCCCCAATGGTGAGCGGGGGCCGGAGCCATTGTATTGGGTGGCGGAAAGCGCCGGCGATTATCGGCTCGAAGTGCGCTCGCTGGAAGAAAAGGCCGCCAGTGGGCGTTATGAAGTGAAAATCGTAACCTTGCACGCCGCGACCGAACCTGACCGCAAGCGGGCGCGGGCGAATATTGCGCTGGTGGAAGGGGAGAGTTTATTTGAGGAGCGCAAACCAGAATCTTATCGGTTGGTCGTCAAACAGTACGAGACAGCAGTTCCGCTCTTTCGTGAGATTGGTGAACCCGCAGGTGAAGCCAGCGCCCGCTTCAAACTGGGGGAGGTTCATAACAGGTTGAGTGAGAAACCGCAGGCGCTCGACAATTACAAGGAAGCGGCGCGCTTGTACCGTGAGTTGAAAGATCGCGTCTGGGAAGCGGTTGCCTTAAATAATGTAGCTGCGATGTACACCGATCTTGGAGAGAAGCACAAGGCGCTTGATGCTTATACCCAGGCGGTGAAGCTCTATCGCGAAGTAAAGAATCAGTCCGGCGAAGCCATCGCCTTGAATGGTCTCGGTACTGTGTATCGTGACTTGGGCGAGCGACCCAAAGCGCTCCAGCATTATCTGCTGTCTTTGCAACTTCGCCGTGACTTGAAAGACCGCGCAGGAGAGGCGGCGACGCTCAACAACCTGGCTGTGTTGTACGACGATTTGGGAGAAGTGCAGAAGATGCTCGACACGAACGCTCAGGTCCTGCAGTTGCGCAATGATCCTCGTGGGCGGGCTATCACACTGAATAATATTGGGCGTGGATATGACCGACTCGGTTTGCCGCAGGAAGCGCTGAGCTATTACAACCAGGCGTTGCCGCTTACTCGTTCCGTGGCGGATAAATTGTGGGAAGCCCGCACACTCAACTATATGGGAATGGCTTATTGGTCGTTGGGCGAATACCAAACGGCGCTTTCCTATCTCAATCAAGCCTTACCGCTTTTCCGCGCGGTGAAGAATCCTGTCGGGGAAGGAGCGACGCTGAATAACATGGGGCTGGTTTATAATTCGCTGCATGAGCCATTCCAGGGCTTGCGTGTCTATCAACAGGCGCTCCCGCTTTTCCAGGCCGCGAAAGATCGGCAGGCCGAAGCGAGCCTGCTCAATGTAATGGGAGCGGCTTACGACCAGTTGGGTGAGAAGTCAAAAGCGCTGGATCATCAGACACGCTCCCTGAAACTCAGTCGTGAGGTTGGTGATCCCCGGCGTGTGGCCAAAGCGCTTTACGGCCTCGCACGGATCGAGTGCGAGCAAGGCAAACTGAAGCAGGCCCGCACTCAGATTGAGCAAACCATTGCGCTGGTCGAGTCATTACGCATGAAACTGGACAGCCCGGAAATTCGCGCCGCCTATCGCGCTTCGACCGAGCAGTATTACGAGCTTTATGTTGATGTGTTGATGCGTATGCACAGGCAGCAGCCCCGGAATAAATTCTCGGCAGAAGCCTTGCAGGTTAGTGAACGGGCGCGGGCACGAAGCTTGATTGAGCTGTTGAATGAAGCGGGCGCAGACATTCGTCAGGGGGTTGATCCGACCCTGGTGGAGCGCACACAGGAGTTACAGGAAAAGATCAATGACAAGACCACTGCACAGCTCAAATTGCTCAGCAGCAATCACACCTCAGAGCAAAGCACAGCGTTCGCACAGGAGTTAGAAAAACTTGCCGCCGCGTTGCGCGATACGCAAGCGCAGCTGCGGCGCAGCAGTCCGCGTTATGCCGCGTTGACGCAACCGGAACCGCTGACCGTGCGACAGATGCAGCAACAATTGCTTGATCCCAACACCCTGCTGTTGGAATACGCGCTGGGTGAAGAGCGCAGTTATCTCTGGGCAGTGACGGCGAATTCACTGCACAGTTTCACCTTGCCCAGGCGGGCAGTGATTGAAGCGGCAGCGCGCCGTTATTACGAACTCCTGACGGCGCGTAACGAAGCTCCGCCCAACGAATCATCACAGCGTAAGCAGGCACGAATTGTCAGTGCCGACGCGGAAAGCCGCACTGCCGGAATGGCGTTGAGTCGTATGCTTCTGGGACCAGTAGCTGCGCAGTTAGGAACCAAACGGTTGATGATTGTGAGTGATGGCGCGTTGCAATATGTGCCGTTTGGGGCATTGCCCGATCCAGTGGTCGGTGGTCGGCGGTCGGTGGTCGGCAAAGACGCGAAAGCTAACCGGCAACCGGCAACCGACAACCGACAACCACTCATCGTCCAGCACGAAATCATCAACCTGCCCTCCGCCTCGACCCTGGCTGTACTGCGCAAGGAAATGATCGGGCGGCAGCCAGCGACAAAAGTGGCAGTCGTCATTGCTGATCCGGTTTTTGATAACAAAGATGAGCGGGTCAAGACGGTTGCTATTGGCGCTGGTAACAAAGCCGTGACCGCTACCTCGCCTCCCCCCACCACAGACACCGCACGTATTTTGTTGCTCAAGACGGCCAAAGCGACGGGTGTAACTGATCCAGAATTGCGCATCCCGCGTCTGCCTAATACACGGCTTGAAGCGGAAGCTATCCTGGCATTAGTCAGCCCGACTGGAAGCCACGCGGCGTTTGACTTTGCTGCCAGTCGCAATGCGGCGATGAGTGAAGAACTCGGGCACTATCGCATCATCCATTTTGCTACGCACGGTTTTCTCAACAGCAGCAATCCTGCCCTTTCCGGTCTCGTGCTTTCACTGGTAGATGAAAAAGGCACTGCGCAAAACGGCTTTCTCCTCGCACCAGAAATTTATCAACTCAAGTTGTCCGCGACAGAACTGGTCGTACTCAGCGCCTGTCAAACAGGGCTGGGACAGGAAGTCAGAGGGGAAGGCGTGATTGGTTTGACGCGCGGGTTTATGTATGCGGGCGCGTCTCGTGTCGTGGTCAGTTTGTGGAGTGTCAGCGATCAGGCAACGGCGGATTTGATGAAGCAATTCTATGAAGCAATGCTCAAGCAAGGTCTGCGTCCTGCGGCTGCGTTGCGGGTGGCCCAAGTTGCTTTATGGAAACAGCAGAAATGGCGCGCGCCGTATTACTGGGCAGCGTTTGGCTTACAGGGCGAGTGGCACTGAGACTGTTAATACTTGAGAATTAAGAATTGATGATTATGAGAGAGAGGACTTTATGATGTGGTCAAGCATCGCAAAATCAGGCCAGCGGTTGATATTTAGCGCACTTCTTTGTTCTTTGGCTGGCTCGGCAGCGTTGGCCGTTGCACAGCAGCCGGAAGATGAATCGTCACGCCGGTTTTGGCCGCCGAATTACCGACCTGCGGCGGCGAGACCCAAAGCCAAACCCAAAATAGCCAGGTACCGGCGCACGACACCTGCGTTGCCGCAGGAAGCAAGCGCAACGTTAGGAGATGGCGTGTTGGGCGTGACGATTTGGCGCTTACGCCCTGCCGCCAGGACCGACCAGGCGCGAATTCTTATCACCAAGAGCGGGAAGAAATCGGATTGGACGCCGGAGCGCGTGGAGGCCAGCACCGCGTTTAGCGAAGGGCAACTGGTACGCTTGAGCATTGAAGTGCCGCGTAACGGCTACCTGTATGTGATTGACCGCGAGCGGTATGCCGACGACACCCTGAGCGAGCCGTATCTGATCTTCCCCCTCAATGCGAACAGTGCCGCGAACAAAGTGACCGCAGGCCGTGTTGTCGAGTTGCCGCCACAGCAGGACGAGCAGGCGGTTTTT
>JANMKB010000479.1:0-3259 GCA_031371805.1 Blastocatellia bacterium
TATCAAAGCCGTTGCGCGAAAAGCTCAAAGAAAATACATGTATTACTGCAACGACAATCGCCAACGTGTTTTATTCGAAGGATGGCACGCGCCGTTATTTGCTTAAGCTCGGCGATGGCAAAGAGATCGAAGCCGTTTTCATCCCCGAAGAAAACCGCAACACGATTTGCATTAGCTGCCAGGTCGGCTGTGCCGTTGGATGTACTTTCTGTATGACCGCGCAACTCGGCATCAAACGCAATATGACCGCCGGAGAAATCGTCTCGCAAGTCCTGCTCGTCCTCAACGAGGTTTACGGCGCAGGCGAAAAACCTCCGCATCGCACGAATCTGGTATTTATGGGAATGGGCGAGAGCTTTTTAAATTACGACGAAGTGATGAAATCCATCCGCTTGCTCAGCGATGAAAAAGGCTTGAACATTCATCCGAAACGAATCACCGTTTCGACTTCGGGCATCATTCCGAAAATTAACGAATTCGCGCAGGAGGAAATCAGACCGCGCTTAGCCGTTTCGCTTTCAGGCACGACCGACGAACAGCGCACAAAATTGATTCCGCTGAATAAACGTTACGGCATCGAAGAACTAATGACCGCGCTGCAAAATTATACGTTGGGGCGACGCGAAAAAGTTACGTTTGAATACGTGATGCTGGACGGGATAAACGACAGCGACGAAGACGCGCAACGGCTCGTGAAATTAATCCATCGCTACAGCCTGCACGCGATGGTGAATTTGATCCCGCACAATCCCGCACCGGAAATTCCATTCAATGCTTCGCCGCTGGAACGGATTTTGAGTTTTCAGAAAATTCTGATGAACCATAAGATTGAAACATTTATTCGTCGTCCTCGAGGGCAGGATATTTCGGCGGCGTGCGGACAACTTGCGGCGAGGAAATAGTTGATGGAGTTAACAGTGAATAGTTAACAGAAAGCGCTGAATAATCTACCGCTCCACTCCATACGCTGTTTCACTAATTTCCTGCTGTTAACTGCTACCTGTCATCTATTAACTGATTTAATCAGATTGGAGTTTTCAATGGCAGTTATTACACAAACCAATCTCCGTGTTGTTTCGCAACCGCTGCTCACGCTCCGCAGCATCACCTGGCAAACCTACGAAAATTTGCTGGCGGATTTGGATGAGCAAAGCGGGGTTCATTTAACTTACGACCAGGGAGTGCTGGAAATTATGACGCTGACGCCTGAACACGAATCCATTAATCGTTACCTTTCCAGCCTGATTGATTTATTGGTAGATGAAACAGGAAAAGATGTGCATCCCGTAGGCTCAGCAACTTTCAAACGGGCTGATATTGAGCGCGGCTTTGAGCCGGATTCGTCTTTTTATTTCGCCCAGGCAACACAAATGCGTGGTAAAAAACGGATTGATTTGCGCGTTGAGCCTGCGCCTGAACTCGTGATCGAAATTGATATTTCGCATGGCTCGTTGGACAAGCTTTCGATCTTCGCACAATTTGGAATTTCTGAAATCTGGCGTTACGACGGAGCCAGTATTTACATTTATCATTTGGTTGAAGGTGCTTACGAAGGACAAAAGTCCAGCCATATTTTCCCAACACTGACAACCGAAAAAATCGAAAATTTTCTCGCCAACAGCCAAACCATGACACGGCAGGAATTGAAACAATGGTTGCGTCAGAATCTAACGCAGTAAGAAGTAAGTATTATGCAATTTCAATTTCTTCAAAACCTCCCTGCTGGCAGCACATTAATTTGCCGTGATGTTAGTTGGGACGACTACGAAAAAGTCTTAGCGGAAGTCGGTGATGACAGCAATGCACGGATCAGTTATGACAACGGAAAGCTGGAAATTATGTCCCCATCGAGAAAGCACGAATTGTACAAAGGCATGATTAGCCGTCTGGTTGATGTGTTGACTGAGGAACTAAACCTGGAATATGTCAGCTTCGGCGCGATGACCTGGCGGCGCAAACCAAAAGCTAAAGGTACTGAAGCCGATGAATGTTTTTATATCCAGAATTTTTCCCGTGTAGCCGACAAAGATGAAATCAATCTCGAAAATGATCCGCCGCCTGATTTGGTCATTGAAGTTGATATTTATCACGATTCTTCCAGCAAATTTTCAATCTACGCTGCGCTCGGAGTACTGGAAATCTGGCAACACGATGGGAATGAAATTCGTTTTTATCATCTGACCGAAAATGAATATCAGGAAGTTTCTCATAGTGCTTGCTTTCCTTTCTCCCTGCGCAGGTGCTGACACAATTTCTTACACCAGCAGAAGGCAAAGGGATGAACGCCATCAAGCGCGGTTTTCGTGCGTGGGTACAGGCAAATAAATAATTATGACTTCTGACAAATAAAGTATTTGAAATAGTTTTTGTAAGGCTGGTGAAGCAATGAAATATTTTCTAATTACATTGGTGGCGACTGTCTTTGGCGCAATTGCAGGCGTCTATTCTTATCAAGATGAAATAAAAGATTTTCAGGAAAATGCGTGGTGTGGCACTTATATTCAACCATCGCTATCAGAGAGCCTGATGATCTGGGCGTCAATGGGCGTGATTGTTGGCTTGGTAATATCAGCATTAGCCAGAACTCTTTCCGCAAATAATGAAAAACATATTTCGCTTGGCTTACCTAACGTTTAATAAGAAACACGATTCAAAAATTTATGACTTCATCTCCTGATTACATTGTTATCGGCTCCGGCGTCGCAGGACTCCGCGCCGCAATTGAACTTGCCAAAAACGGGCGCGTCACTGTTCTCACCAAAGAACGCCTCGACGAATCCAACACCGAATACGCGCAGGGTGGCGTGGCCGTAGCGCTTTCTGATGACGACGAAATTGCTTTGCATTACGAAGACACGCTCGTCGCGGGCGCTGGTCTCTGCGATGAAAAAGCGGTTCACGTTCTCGTCGAAGAAGGGCCGAAATACATCACTGAACTCATTGCATTCGGTGCACAATTCGACAAAGAAGATGGCGAGCTTTCTTTCACGCAGGAAGCCGCGCATTCGCGTCGTCGCATCATTCACGCGAAGGGCGATTCGACGGGACGCGAATTCGTCCGCGCCTTAATCGCCTACGCCAAGAAAAATCCGAACATCACGTTGCAGGCGCATGCCGCTACGATTGATTTGATGGTAGAAGACGGGCGCTGCGTCGGCGTGCGCTACATTCATCCCAACGAAAGTATGCTGTGCGAAATGCGTGCGCGTGCTGTCATCCTCGCCACAGGCGGCGCAGGCCAATTATTTTCGCAAACCAC
>JANMKB010000496.1:0-17412 GCA_031371805.1 Blastocatellia bacterium
TAGACTCCTCCTCCATTAGTTCCAGCATAGATGGTTGTTCCATTTACAGCCAGAGCCGTCACAAGCTGATTAGTCAGTCCTGTATTTATAGCCGTCCAAGTCATCCCATTGTCGGTCGAACGATAAACTCCTCCTCCGTAAACCCCGGCAGTGACGGTTGTCCCGTTTACTACGAGCGCTGAAACATTTGGATTGTTCAGCCCTATACTCATTTCCTTCCAGGTCGTACCATTGTCAGTCGAACGGAACAAGCCTCCAGTAATTCCAGCAAAGATGGTTGTTCCGTTTGCTGCTAAAGCTTTTACATATTCCTCACCCAGTCCTGTATTTACCAGTGTCCAAGTCGTTCCATTGTCGGTCGAACGGTAGACTCCTCTTCCAGGAGTCCCGGCAAAGATGGTAGTTCCGTTTACTGCGAGAGCCGTTACATCCTGATTAGTCAGTCCTGTATTTAAAGCCGTCCAAGTTGTTCCATTGTCGGTCGAACGATGGACTCCTCTTTCACCGACAAAGATGGTGGTTCCGTTTACTGCGAGAGCCCCTACACTCACATTGGGTATCCCTGTTTTCACAACCGTCCAAGTCGTTCCATTGTCGGTCGAACGGTAGACTCCTCCTCCATTAGTTCCAGCAAAGATGGTTGTTCCGTTTATTGCGAGAGCCTCTACATACTGCGCTCCTGTATTTACAGCCGTCCAAGTCGTTCCATTGTCGGTCGAACGGTAGACTCCTCCTAGGAAAGTCCCGGCGAAGACCGTCGCCCCATTCGCCGTAAGAGCATGCACATTCTTATTGATTAGCCCTGTATTCACAGCCGTCCAGGTTATTCCATTGTCGGTCGAACGGAAGATTCCCCCCATAGAAGTTCCAGCAAAGATGGTGGTCGTGTTTACCGTCAGGGCAATCACAGACTGGTCACTCAGTCCTGTATTTATCCAGGTTGTTCCATTGTTGTCTGAACGGAGAACCCCTCTATTTGTAGCAGCAAAGATCATCGTTCCTTTTACCGCCAGAGAATAGCACCTTAGATTCGTCATTGTGTTTACAGCCGTCCAGGTCATTCCATTGTCAGTTGAACGGAAGATTCCCCCGTAATTTTCACCATAATAATTTGCCCCATAATCAGTTCCAGCAAAGATCGTTGTTCCGTTTGCTGCTAAAGCATGCACAAATGGGTCGGTCATCCCAGTGTTTACAGCAATCCAGGTTATGCCGTTGTCAGTTGAACGGAATACTCCTCCGTTAGTCCCGGCAAAGAGTGCTGTTCCTGTTGATAAAAGTGCTGCAACGGCTCCGCCTGTGGGCCCCGTTTGTTCCCAAGGAGCTTCCGGCGGCGCTGCTGTCACAGTGATCGTTACATTCTTGGTTGTGCTTAGGCTAGGTGCTCCGTTATCTGTAGCGGTAAAACTTATTGTGTAACTACCTATCTGATTTGCTACTGGCGTCCACATGAATTGCCCCTGACTGAACACGGCTCCGGTCGGCAACCCGCTCGTCGTAACCACCAGAAGCTGTCCCTCATCAGGATCAGATGCCATCACGCTGAAACTCAACTTCGTTCCCACCGTCACCGTCTGCGCGCCCGGCACAACCAACACAGGCGGGCGATTACTCGCTTCCGAGGGCAGCGCCAAATCAGGCGTCACAATCGTCAGGCCATTGATGACCGGGTTGATGCCGCTGCGTTGCACACGATCTACGCGCCCATTCGGTCGGGTGTAGCTCACATCAATGGTGAGTTGATCGCCCTGACGCACGGGCACTTCGCGCACGATGAACGCGCCGTTGCCGTCCGTCGTGGTGGCTTGCCCGCGCATCTGCACTGACGCATTGCGCACGGGCGTCGTTTTATCGCTGTCGGTGACGCGCCCGACGATAGTGGTGGACGTAGACGGAATCGCTACAAAGTAATACGTCATCTCGGTGATCGCATTGACAGCGGTTTCAATCTGCTGCCCATCGGCGCTGACCGTCGCTGCGCCAATGTCAATAAAGGTTCCGATAGTCGGACTGCCTGTCTTTTGATCCAGTTTGTAGAGCCGTGCCTGACTCCCTGCGGTCAGTTTGTCGGTGTTCGAAAAGATCAGTTTCCCGCCCGGCGTCAGTGTCGTTCCGATGGGCGTGATCTGCACGATGACGGAACTGAAAATACTGGGCGGCAACGGCGCAGGCGTTTGGCTGTTTTCGACAATCGTCAAATACAACGGGCCTGACGGCACACCGGTTGGAAAAGTCGCCTTCGCGCCGGGCGGAATGACAAATTGAACGTCAGTGGCCGCTTCGGTTGTTGTGGCGCTGACGCTCACGGCTGCTTCTGCGACGAGGCTGCTGCCGGTGCTGACGGGGATCGCTGTGCCAGTGGCTTGCTGCAAGGCAATGGGACGCCCAAATGGATTGTCACGTCCTGCTGTGACCTTCTGGCTGAGCGTGACTTTGGGGAACGGCGGTACCGCGATAGTCGTCGCGTCCACTTCCACCAACGCCGTACCGGCAGTCACATCCGGCAGAATGAACGTACCTTCGCTGTTGGTGGTCGCGCTGATTGGCGTGCCGGAAAGACGCTCGGCTACGCCATTGAGCGGTTGCCCCGATGTGTCTACGACCACACCGCTGAGCGAAGTGCGCACGGTCAAATTGCTGCTGCTTCGTCCTTCGCCCTGTGCGGTGCGTACGGTGACGGGGCCGCCGACTGCGCCAAAGGGAACCACGATCTGAAGCTGTGATAACGATGCTGCTGTCACGCGCGCTTCAACTCCGCCAATGCGCACCAGATTGCCTGCGGGCGTGGCTGCAAAGCCATTGCCATTGATGGTCAAGGTTTGTCCGGCCAAGACGCTGGCGGAACTGAAGCTGAGAATCTGTGGCGCATTGGTGCCTGCTGTTGCGCCCATTTCGATTTCGGGCAAGTTGGAAGCCGAGCCGTTTTTCACCAGCACCGAAAAACTCATTCGCCCCACCCCGAACAGGTCGCGGGGCAATTCCACATTGATTTGATCTACGCCCACATAGAACGCATGTTTCCCGACATAATCGGGCGTCAATTCGCGTCCGCCCATCAGGATGTGAACATTCTCGTTGAGATTGCCATCTTTGTTTGGATCATCTGCGCCGCGCACCCCAGTGACAAACAAGATCAGAAAGATACGGTCAGTAGGTGCGCCCGGATTGATGGCTTTGGGAACAGGTTTGCCAGTCGCAGAATCAATCTCTCCGACTGGCTCAGGAACCTGTTGCCCATTGGCGAGGACTCTGGTCAGGTACGCTGAAGGGACGCCATTGCCTTCACTGTTGGCAGTGAAAATTGCGGGTGCTGTTTGTCGTACCTGGATTGTTCCGGTCGAGACGGTGCCATCGCCTGCTGTGATTTGCACGGTCGCTATGCCCGGCGTGATGCTGGCCGGAATCAGGTAATTGACCTGTGTTGGCGAGACATAAAACAACTCTGAGAGAACGCCATTGATGCGCACCGTCGTGCCTCCCAGCGTCGTCGGCAACGGAACTGAGGGCGCGGATACGGTCTGGGTGGCGAGTTGTGTCCCAAAGGCCGAGGCGATGCCATCGGGTGCGAGCGCGTTGGGATCGTAGCTGGCCGCAGAGACGGTGGTCACAGGAAGACTGGTTTGTGCAAATACTGGCCGCAACGCACAAGATGCGAAAAGCAACAATACCGCCAGTGCTGAAGAGAATAGGCGGCGGCAGTTAAATGCGAAAGTGAAAGCGACCAAAGAAATCTTGGTCATGCCAAGCTTATCTGGGGTATTGATTGCGTGCATTGGAAACCTCCTTGGATATACATCTGCAAATATTTTGTGAATTGACGTTGGGCAAAGAGAGACAGCTAAACAGTTCTGATGACAGGTGTCTTTTTCATCTTACACTACCAAAGGCGTGAAATTGCGAAAAAAGGGGAAATCGCTCAGAGGCTATTTGAAAAGTTTAGCCCGCGAAGTCGGGCGGCGAGCATAAAGCCCAAGGTGGAGGCGACAGCCGCAACCCTGGGGACGTCTTTCACAGATAAAATCCTAAAATTACTCGAACTCAATCACATAACCAAACGGCGTGAAATGTGTAATGGCGAATTGGATGAAGTCATTCCAGCGCCCATTGGCTAAATCTCCTACGCGGGTGCCGACCCACATTCCTAAGAGCTAGTCTGAAAAGTCGGTTGGTGTGGCTGAAAGCCACAAATTGAGTTAATAAAGTGTATCGTAAACGTCCCGTTTGCGATTCCAAATGAGCAACAAACGGGACGTTTATTGTACGCTTTTTGATTTGTTGACTTGTCCGCTTCGCGGACTTCAAGACTTTTCAGACTAGCTCTAAGCGGTTTTCCTGTCCATTGGAATTGTTTGGCTCACTGATATTCCAATAGCTGAAGTCCCAATTTTCCCCCGTAATCCATTGCCAGGCGGAATGGTCAGTATCACTTCGCTTTCCGCCGAGCCATAATTCTCCCGGCGCATCTCGCTCGGAATTCAAGGCCATCACAAACGCTTGCTCACAGGCCGAAGTGATCGTTGCCAGGTGGCCTTTCATTCCTTTGTAGGTTTGGGTTTCCGCGATCCGCTTCGCATTCGGACGCCAGTTCCACCGTTTCCGGCGGCAGGTCTTGTAGCAATTCGGCAAACATGGTATCAGGGTCAAGAGGGAGCGATGGTTTCGTATGAGTTGTTTTCATACCTGACTCATGCCAGACTCTCGCCCCTTCGCAACTCTTTTCAAAGCACTTACCCCTTAACTTGGCGCAGATGGTACAGGGAGCCGTAGCGACCTGATTGACTCGTAACAGGGATTACATCTTATGAATGAAACAACCAACCAATGGCAACCAACCGCCTGCATCCTGTGCAGTCTCAATTGCGGCATCGAAGTCGAAGTTAAGGAACGCCAGATAGCTCGTGTTCGCGGTGACAAAAAACATCCGCTTTCACGCGGTTATTTGTGCCAGAAAGCGCAGCGCTTGAACTTCTATCAGAATCATTCGGATCGGTTAAATTCCCCGCTGCGTCGCCGCGCTGATGGGACGTTTGAAGAGATTTCGTGGGACACGGCGATTGCAGAAATTGCCGCGAAACTGGTTGCGTTGCGTGACACATTTGGCGGGGAAACTCTCGCGTATTTTGGTGGTGGCGGTCAGGGCAATCACCTTGCGGGGCCATACGGAAAAGCGATGCGGACGGCGATGGGAACGCGCAATTATTACAGCGCCCTGGCGCAGGAAAAGACGGGCGGATTCTGGGTGGATGGTCGTTTGTACGGTCGCCAGAATTGTCATCCCACGGAAGACGTGGAAAACGCCGAAGTCGCAGTCTTCATCGGCACAAATCCCTGGCAATCGCACGGCATTCGCAATGCGCGCGTCGTCCTCAAAGAAATTCACAAAGACCCGCATCGCAAAATGATTGTGATTGATCCGCGCCGCACCGAGACGGCGGATTTGGCGGATTTACATTTGCAAGTAAAGCCGGGAACGGATGCGTTTTTGCTGGCGGCAATTCTCGCGGTGATCGTGCGCGAAGGCGAAGAAGATCAGGAATTTTTAGCGAAACGAACGATTGGATTTGAGGCAGTAAGAAATGCTCTGCTTGATGTTCCGATTGAAGAGTATGCTGAGCACACGGGGATTTCTCTGGCAGATATTCAACTCGCTGCGAACTGGATTACGAATGCGAAGACCTGCGCGGTTCGCACTGATCTCGGCCTCGAACACACGCTCAACAGCACGCTCAATCAATATTTGCGGGCGTTGTTGTATTTAGTGACGGGAAATTTCGGCAAGCCTGGCGCGAATTCTTTTCATACTTCGCTCGTTCCGTTAATGGGACATTCGGCGGAAGGCGAACAGCAAAAGCGTTCTGCTGTAACGGCGTTCCCGTTCATTACTAATTTACTGCCACCAAATATTTTGCCCGCCGAAATCGTCAACGAGCATCCGCAACGGACACGCGGATTGCTGGTAGACAGCGCGAATCCGATGGTCACGATGCCGGATACAAACGCCTATCGTGAAGCCTTTACCAAACTTGATTTACTCGTAGTCATTGATGTCGCGATGACCGAAACGGCGCGGATGGCGCATTACGTTTTGCCCGCTTCGTCGCAGTACGAAAAATGGGAAGCGACATTTTTCAATGGAGAATTTCCGATCAATGGATTTCATTTGCGCCAGCCGTTGTTTGATCCGTTGCCGGGAACGTTGGGCGAACCGGAAATTTATACGCGACTGATCCGCGCGATGGGAGCATTGTCTGGTGATTTTGCGGAACTGAAAGCAGCGGCGCAGCAGGGACGCATGATCTTTGCGGGAGCCTTTCAAAAGTTCATGAAAGCTCAGCCTGAACTGGCGGATTTTGCGCCGATCATTTTATACGAAACGTTGGGGACGACTTTGCCGAATGGCGCGGCGGCTGCGGCGTATTTATGGGCGACCGCGCATCAATTCGCAACCAAACAACCTGATGCTGTGCGTCGTGCCGGACACACTGGTGAAGGCTTTGCTTTAGGCGAAGCGTTGTTTGATGCGATCATCACTGAAAATTCCGGCATTATTTTCAGTGTCAGCGAGTACGATGAAACGTGGAATTTTATTCGTCACAAAGATGGCTTCATTCATCTGGAAATCCCGGAAATGCTTGCGGCTTTGCGTGAATTGAAACCAACCGTGGAAAACAGCGCCAATGAATTTCCGTATGTGTTAATGGCTGGTGAACGGCGTTCGTATAATGCGAATACAATCTACCGTGATCCGGCGTGGCGCAGAGATGATCCCGATGGCGCGCTCCGAATTCATCCTGAAGATGCGGCGGCGCTGGGGTTAAGCGATGGAAGCCTGGCGCGTTGCGAATCAAAGCGCGGCGCCCTTGTGACGCGAGTTGAACTCAATGATTCCATTCGTCGCGGCGTCGTCACTTTGCCGCACGGTTACGGAATGGAACATCCGAATGCCAACGGTGAGCGGCAATTATCCGGTGCGACGATTAACGAATTAACCGCCGTCGAAGATTGCGACCCGGTCGCAGGAACTCCGTGGCACAAGCACGTTGCCGTGCGATTATCGGCAGTGAATTCGTAGCGCGGGCTGCCAGCCCGCAAGCTAAAATGTTTAATTCTCAATTTTCTCGAAAGACCTCGCTCCATACGCCTCGAACGCGGGCTGGCATCCCGCTGTACGAATAAATTTATGAAAGCTGAACAATTTGCCAGCCATAAAACCGATGAAGTTTTAAACCAACCACCTGCGTTGATTGACTACAATTTATTTGAATTTGACACGCCACTGCGCGAAGCAATCCAACGCGAAGGCGCAGGCTGGGTATCCGAACAGGCACACGAATTCGGCGCATTATTGGGACGGGCAGAAACCATCAAACTTGGCGAACTTGCCAACCGCTTCACGCCTGAATTGCAGACGCATGATCGCTTTGGAAATCGGATTGACGAAGTAGAATTCCATCCCGCGTATCACGAATTGATGAAGATTGCGGTAGAAAATCAAAATCATTCGCTCGCATGGACAAGTGAAAAATCCGGCAGACACGTAGCGCGTGCGGCGCTGACTACAATGCGCCATCAAGTTGATGAAGGTCACGGCTGTCCAATATCCATGACTTATTCCGCGCTTCCGACGCTGCGGATTCAACCGGAAATTGCGGCGGAGTGGGAGCCGCGTGCGTTGTCGAACGATTACGATTCACGTTTTATTCCAGCGTCTGAAAAACGTGGCGCATTGTTTGGTATGGCGATGACCGAACGGCAGGGCGGCAGCGATGTCCGCGCCAACACTACGCGAGCAACCGCGCTCAGCAAACGCGGCCCCGGCGAAGCTTATGAAATCAACGGTCACAAATGGTTTTGCTCGGCTCCGATGTGCGATGCGTTTTTAGTGCTGGCGCAAACGGATAAAGGCTTGTCGTGCTTTTTAATGCCGCGCTGGAAACCTGATGGAACACGCAATGCTTTTCACATTCAAAGATTGAAAGACAAACTCGGCAATAAATCCAATGCTTCCAGCGAAGTCGAATTTCACGGCGCCTGGGCGCAACTCATCGGCGAAGAAGGGCGTGGCGTAGCAAATATTATTGAGATGGTGCGCCACACCCGTTTGGATTGTGCGCTTGGCTCCTCGGCTTCGATGCGCCGTGCTGTCTCCGAAGCGATGCATCACGCGAACTATCGTTATGCTTTTGGTGAACGCCTCATCAATCAACCGCTGATGAAAAATGTGCTGGCAGATTTGTGCCTTGAAGCCGAAGCCGCAACTGCTTTGACATTTCGCCTGGCGCGCAGTTTTGATGAATCCGAAAATAATGAAATGGAAAAACATTTCAGCCGTATCGCTACTGCCATTGGAAAATTCTGGATTACGAAACGCGCCGTCGTGGTCGTCGCCGAAGCCTTGGAATGTTTGGGCGGCAATGGCTATGTCGAGACTGCGCCAATGGCTCGTTTGTACCGTGATGCGCCGCTCAATTCAATTTGGGAAGGTTCTGGCAACGTGCAATGTCTGGATGTTTTACGTACCATGCGCAAAGAACCCGAAACAGTCGAAGCGTTGTATCACGAGTTGAGAAAAGCGAAAGGCGCTGACAACCGCTACGATAATTTTGTAGCGAATATTGAACGCGAATTTGCTGACGAAAATCAAATTGAGTTTCGAGCGCGAAGATTGGTTGAGGATTTAGGCGTTGCGCTGCAAGCGGCGATTTTGCTTCAGCATGGAAACAGGGCGGTGACGGATGCTTTCTGCGCTTCACGTCTGGGCGGAAATCAACGAAGTGTTTTGGGGACATTACCAGCGGGAGTTGAGACGAAGAGCATCATTGAACGTGCGCTGCCGAGTTTGAAATAAATGCAGAAGCCCGCACGAAGTAAGGGCGCCCTTACTTCGTGTGGGCTTCTGCATAAACCGCAACCTCATTCAATTGGGCGCAGCGTAGTCCGCAACGTATTATCAGCTTTTGAAAAAGTAATTCCCTGATAAATTTCACGCAGCGGCAATTTACAACCCAGAGAAACAATCTTTACAAGATCCGCTAAATCATTGAACTCACGCTGCAACCATTCTTCCTCCGATTGCTTGATATACTGCGCTACGTGCGGACGGTGCTGCGCGATCAATAAGTATTCACAAAAGCCCGGAATAGATTTGTAATGTGTGAACTTATCGCCGCGATCATACGATTCGGTTGAGGGTGAAAGCACCTCAATAATTAAAGCAGGATTCGTTAAGACATCCACTCCCCCAAATTTAATGAACTTCGGCTCCCCACAAAGTGCCGAAATATCGCCATAGCGATAAGGCGGAAGCGAAGGAACTTTAATTCGCATATTCGCAAGAAATACCCGGCAGCCCTTACCGCTCAACTTTTGCCTTAACAAAAAATGAAGGTTGCTCTCAACTTGATCGTGTTCGCTATTCACCCCGCTCATACTGAAAATCTCTCCGTCCCAAAATTCCAACCGCTCATCCGAATTTCGATCAAGCTCTAAATATTCTTCTAATGTGTAACTTAATTTTGGTTGCGCTGACATGCATCCTGCTCCTGGTTAATTCGGCGAATTGTCTCTTTTACTTTTGAAGATTCTATCTTTTTCTGGCATTCTTGAGAAGTGTTGTAACGACATCCGTATCATCCACGTATACATATCAAGCATTGTTATCAACTATAACCAACACAGAAGTAAATTTTCGCTTCTGATTTAACCTTCAACTTTCAGGAGACTATATGAATCCAGTTAACCGTCGAGATTTTATTAAGACTTCAGCCGGAGCCGCTACCGGAACTCTGGGGCTGAATCTTACAGCAAAAGCTAATGTTCCCAGCGATACAGTGCGCCTGGCTGTCGTCGGCTTAAAAGGCCGCGGCATGGATCACACCAGGGGCTTCTCTTCGATACCAAATGTCGAAATCGCCGCGCTCTGCGATATTGATGACGCGCAATTCGACAAACACGTCAATTTACTTGGGAAAGCGGGTAAATCTAAACCGAAGATTTTCAAAGACATTCGCAAGCTGCTCGAAGACAAAAATATAGATGCCATTTCGATTGCCACGCCGAACCAATGGCACTCGCTAATGGCTATTTGGGCCTTACAAGCGGGAAAAGATGTTTTTGTCGAAAAGCCGATGTCGCACACGTACTGGGAAGGCAAGCAGGTCATTGCCGCCGCCAAAAAATACGGCAAGGTCGTGCAACATGGCTCGCAAAGCCGCACCAACGTTGCCCTGCGTGAAGCAATGGATAAGATGTGCAAAGAAAGTCTGCTTGGCGATGTCTATTACACGCGGGCACTGTGCTACAAATGGCGCGACACGATTAGCAAGAAACCGGACGGCCCCGTGCCAGCCGGCGTGGACTACGATCTATGGACTGGCCCCGCACCGAAGCGCCCCTTCAACGAAAACCGCTTCCATTACAACTGGCACTGGAACTGGGATTATGGCAATGGCGACATCGGCAACCAGGGAATTCACGAAATTGACATTTCGCGTTGGGGCTTAGGCGTGACGCTGCCCACCAAAGTCAGCGCCATCGGCGGTCACTTTATGTTCGATGACGATCAGACAACACCTAACACAATGGTTGCGACGTTTGAATTCGACAAAAACGGCAAGAAAGTGATTATGGTGGCAGAAGTACGCCACTGGATCACCAATAACGAAGCGGGCATCAGCGATTCGCCGGACTTGAAAATGGGTACAATGGCGAAACAGGGAAATACCATTGGCAATATTTTCTATGGCTCTAAGGGCTACCTGGCGATTGAAGGTTACACCAAATATACTTCGTGGCTTGGCAGCGAACACGCCGCAGGCCCCACCCGGCAAGGTGGTGGCAACCATTGGCAAAACTTCATTGACGTTGTGCGCAGCCGCAAAAAAGAAGACCTCAATGCGCCGATTGAGGAAGGCCATTATTCCTGCGCGTTGATGCACCTGGCGAATATTTCTTATCGCGTCGGTCGTTCGCTCAACTTCGATCCGAAGACCGAAACAATCATCGGCGACAAAGAAGCACAGGCAATGATGAAGCGTACTTATCGTGCGCCATTTGTTGTCCCTGATAAAGTCTAACGGAAAAAATTGCCTGTAAGCATTTGGGCAGTCCTGTGGGCTGCCCAAATTTTTTTGTTCAGCGCCGCCGCCTCATTACACTTTGGGCAATTCCTGCTGTACAGTGATAGTAACGATTGCATCCCCTGCGATTTATTAATTTGTCATAAGGAGAAAATTTTATGCAACATTGGAAAGCTTACAAAATAATCGCAGCATTTTTGCTGGTTTGTTTTTTGACGCTCAGCGTTATTCCTGAAACACAGGCAAATCCGGTACAACGAAATCGTGAAGCCGGGAAGAAAAAAGCGGCGAAGCGGATTGGCATCGGCACCGCAATTGGGGCCGGCGCAGGTGCCTTAATCGGTGGTCGTAAAGGCGCATTGATTGGGGCGGGAATTGGCGCAGGCAGCGGAGCCGTTTATCACGTTCACAAAAAACGTCAGTATAAAAAACGTCACCGTTATTAAAATAACGAGGAACACAGCATGCATCTGAAAACGCGGAGGAGCTTCCTGCAAGCTGCTGCTCTGACGAGTGCTGGATTAAGTGTCAGTGGTTTTCATATCGTCAAAGGTAAAACGAAAGCCACTGACATTCGCATTGAAGAAATTTCTTACCAATTTGAAGAATTCAAATATCGTGCACCCTATAAATTTGGCGGTGTTCCGGTGGATCGCGCTACGATCATTAACGTGAATTGCACGGTTCGCACGGGCAATGGCAGAGTAGCCAAAGGCTTCGGTTCGATGCCGCTCGGCAATGTGTGGGCGTTTCCGTCACGCACAATGCCGTATGAAAAAACGCTCGGTGCGATGAAAGCCTTAGCCGCCCGCATTAATAAAATTACTGCCAGCTATCAGGAATTCGGACATCCGATTGATCTTAACACTGCGCTCGAACCCGCGTATTTACAGGCCGCAATCGAAGTCAGCAAAGAATTACAGCTTGATGCGCCGATCCCGAAATTGTGTGTATTAGTGACCGCAAGCGCGTTTGATGCCGCCATTCACGATGCGTTTGGCAAAGTTCACGGGCGGAATGTCTATCAAACTTACGGCGCAGATTTGCTGGCAAAAGATTTGTCGCATTATCTGACCCCCGATTTCAAAGGCGAGTATCTGAATCGTTATGTGATGACGAAGCCACGACCGCGCATATTTATGTATCATTCGGTTGGCGGTGCGGATGCTGTATTGGAAAGCGAAGTCACCAATCGTTTGACAGATGGCTTGCCGAACACATTGGCGGAATGGATCAGGTACAACAACCTCACGCACATCAAAATAAAATTGCAGGGCGACGATCTGAAATGGGACATCGAACGCACTGTCAATATTGATCGTATTGCCAACGAAACGCGTCCCAACATTGACTGGAAATTTTGCGTGGATTTCAACGAACGCTGTCCGAACATTGATTACCTGCTGGAATATTTGCGCAAAGTAAAAGCTCTGACGCCCAATGGCTTCAATCGGATTCAGTACATCGAACAGCCGACTGCCCGCGATTTAAAATCCAATCGCCAAAACGTCATGCACGAAGCGAACAAGCTCCGGCCTGTGGTGATTGACGAATCGCTCGTAGATTTGGAATCGCTGTTGTTAGCGCGTGAAATGGGTTACACCGGCATTGCGCTGAAAGCCTGCAAGGGGCAATCGCAGGCAATGCTGATGGCAGCGGCAGGGCAGAAATACAAAATGTTTTTGTGTGTGCAGGATTTAACCTGTCCCGGCGCTTCGTTAATTCATTCAGTCAGCATCGCCGCACACGTGCCCGGCGTTTCCGGCGTCGAACATAATTCACGGCAATATATGCCCGCCGCAAACAAACCGTGGGAGCCGAAGTTTCCTGGCATCTTCAAAGTGACAGATGGATCGTTTGATACGCGCAAGTTGAATGGCTTGGGAATTGGTGTTGTGTAATCGTTAACGCGAAGCACACGATTTTACGTTTCCACCCAGCTTTAGCCCATCAACTAGCTATGCTAAACTGCGCGTTCCGTGCATTACCCACAGACAACAAAACGGTAGCGCAACCTGTCAGGTTGCGTCGTTGTCATTAAATAATTTGCCTGTGAACCAGCGCAACCTGACAGGTTTTGCTACCCCGATGGAACCGTATGCCCATTGCCCCAAACACTACCTTTGATCATTACGAAATCCTCGCACCGCTTGGCAAAGGCGGGATGGGCGAAGTCTTGCGCGCGAAAGACACCCGGCTTGACCGTGAAGTCGCCATTAAAGTGCTACCCGCCGAATTCGCCCTTGACGCGGATCGGTTGCGCCGCTTTGAGCAGGAAGCGCGGGCGACCTCGGCGCTGAATCATCCCAACATTCTGACGGTTTATGATTTCGGTACACACGAAGGCAATCCGTATCTGGTGATGGAATTGCTGGAAGGCGAGGAACTGCGAGCATCTTTGGATGAAGGTACATTGCCGATGCGCAAAGCCATTGAGTATGCGCAGCAGATTGCGGCAGGCTTAGCGGCAGCGCATGAAAAAGGCATCGTGCATCGTGATCTCAAGCCAGAGAACCTGTTCGTGACCAAAGACGGTCGCGTCAAGATTTTAGATTTTGGGTTGGCGAAGCTGACGGAGCGACGAGGCGAAAAGGCGAAAGGGCGACTGGGCGAAGATGAGGCTACACTCGCCCTCTCGCCCCATCCCGCAGTCGCCCCGTCGCTCACAATTCCTGGCACAGTGATGGGAACGGTCGCGTACATGTCACCCGAACAAGTACAGGGCAAAGACGTGGATCATCGGTCAGACATTTTTAGTTTCGGTATTATCCTGCACGAAATGCTGAGCGGGCAACGAGTGTTCACAGGCGAATCGCAAGTGGAAGTGATGCACGCGATTTTGAAACAAGACCCGCCGGAGTTGAGCGAGACGAATGCGAAGATTTCGCTACAATTGGAAAAGATTGTGCGGCGTTGTTTGGAGAAGAAACCCGAACAGCGGTTTCACTCGGCGCATGATCTGGGCTTTGCGCTGAGTACGTTGACGACGCCTTCTGGTTCGCGGCTGGAAACAGCAATGGCCTTGCCAGCCCTGACCGAGAGTTTGCCTGCCACGGGGCTGGCTGGCGTGTTCAGTAATGCGCGGCTGTGGATGGCAATGACGGCGGTCATGCTGCTGGGTCTGTTGCTGGCCTTGCCCTTTGCCGTGAAGTATTTGCGTCAAGCGCCGCTTACCGATGCCACGCCTGTGCGCTTTACCATTGCCGCGCCGGAAAAGGTGAACAGGCTTATGTCGCCGGAGATTTCACCTGATGGCCGCAATCTGGTGTTCAGCACTGAAGCTGGTCTTTGGCTGCGCCCGCTGGATTCCCTCACCGCGCAACCGTTGCCGGGCACAGAAGAAAGTACCCCCGCTTTCTTCTGGTCGCCAGACAGTCGCTCGATTTGTTTCGGTACCAGAGATGGGAAGCTCAAGAAGCTCGACCTTGCAGGTGGAACACCCCAGGTGCTAGGCGGGCTGGAGCTGGCGAGTGGCGCACGCATCGGTACAGGTAGCGGCGCGTGGAATCGCGAGGGCGTCATTCTCTTCACCGCAGCCGGAAGGATTTATCGCGTTCCGGCTACCGGAGGTCAACCAACGCTGGTGCTGGGATCAGGCCAACCTACTCAAAATAGGACAGGCAGGGAAGCGACTTACCGCTCGCCTGTATTTTTGCCTGATGGCCGCCACTTCCTCTTGCTCAGGCTTTCCAATCAGCAGGGCCAGCAGGGAGCCGGAGAAATTCATCTCGCCACGCTCGATAGCAAAGAGACAACACGCTTGTTGGCGGCTGATTCACAGGCGCTTTACGCGACCTTTCAGGGGCGCGGCTATCTGCTCTTTGCGCGTGGCGAGGCGCTGCTGGCGCAGCCGTTTGACGCCAGCACGCAGAAACTCACGGGCGAGCCTTTCGTCGTCGCAGACAAGGTAGCGGTCAGCAACCAAGGGAAAGGGATTTTCTCCGTTTCAGACAACGGTATTTTGGTCTTCAACTCGTCCAGCGATCTCAACTATCAACTCAATTGGGTTGATCGCACGGGTAAGCCGCTCGAACCGGTCGGAGCGCCCGTGCCCAGTCGGCTTGATTCTCCCAGACTCTCGCCAGACGGGAAGCAGGTCGCAGTGGTGCGGGAGGATGCACAGACCAAAACATCCGACATCTATGTGATAGACCTGGCGCGAGGTGTCAGTTCGCGACTGACGTTTGACCCTGATGAGGATCGCTTTCCGATCTGGTCGCGTGATGGAAGCCACATCGCCTGGCAAGCATACCGGGATGGAGCCTGGCAAATCTATCAAAAATTGGCGAGTGGGATTGGGCCGGAGGAACTGCTGCTGAAGTCAGAGGCTCGGATTATTCCTGACAGTTGGTCGCCTGATGGCCGCTATCTCATCTACACCCGGGGTGATCCGAAAACGAAAAGTGATTTGTGGGTGTTGCCGCTGACGGGAGAGCACAAACCTTTCCTATTTTTGCAAACACCTTTCGAGGAGCGTGGCGGGCGACTCTCACCCGACGGACGTTGGATCGCATACGAATCAGATGACCAGGGCCGTTATGAAATATCCGTGCAGCCATTTCCGGCCTCAGGGGGCAAGTGGCAAATTTCGATGACTGGCGGCATTCATCCGCGCTGGCGCGCCGATGGCAAAGAGCTGTACTACATTTCCAATGACAACAAGCTGATGGCGGTGGAAGTGAAGTCGGGTAGCGGCTTCGAGGCGGGCATGCCGAAAATGCTCTTTGATCTCGCGCTGCTGCGGGTGAGCAATGGCCCCTTTAGCAGCGGCTATAGCGTGTCGGCGGACGGCCAGCGATTTCTCTTCGTCACGCAAGGGCAGGAAGTCGCCAATTTGCAATACACCGTCGTGGTGAACTGGCAGGCGGAGGCGAAGAAATAAGACCACGCGAAGCGCCTTACGTTTATGAATAAGCACCCCAAACCCATCAAACATCTGCGCTGGTACATTGGCGGCTTGTTGTTTCTCTCGACGGTCATCAATTACATTGATCGCCAAACCCTGAGCGTGCTTGCGCCGACGCTGAAGACGCAGTACCACTGGACGAATACGGATTATTCATACCTCATCATCGCGTTTCGTCTGGCCTATGCGTTTGGGCAAACGGCGTCGGGCAGATTTTTGGATCGGGTCGGCACGCGCACAGGCTTGAGCGTTGGCGTTGCCTTTTATTCCGTCGCGGCTATGCTTACTTCATTCGCAACTGGCCTGGGGAGTTTTTGTGGCTTTCGTTTTTTGCTCGGCCTGGGCGAATCCGCGAATTGGCCTGGCGCAACCAAAGCTGTCTCCGAATGGTTTCCACGTCGTGAGAGCGGTTGGGCGGTGGCGCTCTTTGATAGTGGCTCTTCGATTGGTGGAGCGCTGGCCCCATTTATTGTGCTGGGCGTGTACAAATATTTTGGCGCGTGGCAGCCTGCGTTTATTGTCACAGGCACGCTTGGATTTTTGTGGCTGTTATTGTTTCGCAAATTGTATCGCCGTCCCGAAGAGCATCCGCGTTTGTCGGACGAAGAACTCGAATTAATTTTGTCGGGACGTGGTGCGGCGAATACCGAAGCCGATGACAAAGAGCGCTTGAGCTACGCGACTTTGCTGCGCCTGCCGCAAACGTGGGGCGTGATTATCAGCAAGTCATTGACCGATCCGATCTGGTTTTTTATCACCGAATGGTTTGGAATTTATCTGGTGACAAAAGGCTTCGATCTCGACAAAAGCCTGCTTGGTTGGTGGAGCGTTTTTATTGCGGCAGACGCGGGCAATTTTCTGGGCGGCGGCTTGTCAAGCTCTTTGATTCAGCGCGGCTGGTCAGTCGGAAATGCACGCAAGTTGATCGCAGTGATGGGCGGACTTGGGATGACGTTGCTGATTCCGGCGGTGTACACAAATTCGTTTTACTGGATCATTTTTTTCTTTGCGATTTCAACGTTATGCTATGCCGCGTTCTCGACCGTGATTTTGAATTTCCCGGCAGATTTGTATCGGACAAATTCGGTCGCTTCGGTCAGCGGGATGAGCGGCACAGGCGCAGGAATTTGCACAATTATTGCGATGTTATTAGTCGGGCGCATCTCTGATCAATATTCATTCGCACCAATCCTGATCGCCGCGAGCATTATTCCGCTATTTGCTACGCTGGCGGTGTTGGTGTTGATTCGAAACAATCAGGCTACGGAACAAAAAATTGTGAATGCTATTTAGCTCATAACGTAGTGCGGGCGGCTCACCCGTTCATTGCGGGCGAGCCGCCCGCACTACGGAAATCCCCATCATGCAAACAGAAAAACTCACCGCACCAAAACTTCACGTCGCCGCAACTGGATTTTTAAGTTTATT
>JANMKB010000650.1:0-2781 GCA_031371805.1 Blastocatellia bacterium
GCGGTGATCGAAGTTGCGACGCCTGTAATCGTGCGAACTCCGCTAGAGATTTCTTCAATGTAAACTCCCGGATAGGTTGGGGTAACTGGCATGTTTCACTCTCCCTTTTCAGTTGCGGTTTGTGCCTCGCTCGGCAAACATCTCCCGAACTTGAATATCGTTTTGCCCAAGCAAATTGATTGAGCAAGTAACAGAGACCATTTTTTCAGCGCCACCATTTGCGCCAAAGCACACTCCATCGTGAGCCGTAGCGGACGGTAGCGGAAGCAGATGTCACAAACGGTGCGATGAATTGCAAAATATCTTCCAGACTCTTTAGATATTGCCGCTCACCGCCCGGCACATGTGTGATTTGCCCGTGCCAGCCTCGACTTTCGGCAGCACCCTGCTGGTCAAGCCAAAGCTTGATGATAAAAGAATGCGTTTCCTGTTCGCCTGAACTCATCTTGGGCCGTTTTTTCTCGAAGAAGATTGCTGGCCATGGCTGTGGAATCCACACTTCCCATTTCGTCTAAATATTGTAGTTGGAATTATTCCGATAGCGACAATAACAACCTGGTGTCTATCAAACCGTCTTTGCGGCGTCTATAGCGGCATCTTTTTCGAATAAATATGGCTGCCAGGAAAAAATACTTCAGCTTAGCCGTTGCTCGGAATCCAGCCGTTCGACAACTTGAATCCATTGTTGCGCCTGCTGTTGTAATTCATTGATCGTGGACTGAAAAGTTCGCAGATGAGCTAACATCTCGCCAGGCAAATGCAATTGTGCATCATTAATCTCCAGCGCTATCTTTGGCATGATTTTTGTGGCTGATGGAGTTATTAAGCTCTCTTGCGCCGAGTGGATTTGCCCATACAGTTGTTGCGTTTGTAGACTGGGAGTAACACCTAATTCTTCTCGCAAAGCTTTGACGCAACACTCGTACTGCCGCAATGCTCCGGTACGGTCTCCGCTTAAATATTTCAACCGCATTAATTGTTGATGCGCGCGTTCGCCTGCCGGGTCATAATGCAGCATTGTCTCGGCATAGCTCATGCCTTCTTCGTATTGCTCGTGTATTTCGCAATACGCCATCAGCTTCCCAAGCATCTTGAAATACAGATGTTGTAAACGCTCTCGTTCATACAAGCACCAATCCTGATACCACCCTTCCAGTAAATCGCCCCGATAAAGCTGCACGGCCTGCCGTAACTTGTCCGCGCTTGATTCATCAATTTCTGTCCCACGCTGAGCAACGTTACCAGACTGCTCAAACATCATCACATCAGTCCAGAGATCTATGTCAGGATGGAAGGCGATAGATTTCAAACCAGCCATCAACAGATGAAACTGCGGATTTTGCGACTGTGCGGCAAAATGACTTTGTAATTGCCATAAACTTTGGCGGAGATTTTTCTTAGCGGTTGTAGCGGGGCTATCACACCATAAGGTTTCGGCCAGGTTTTCTCGCTGATGATGCGATTTTCGATGCGTGAGCAAGTAATAAAAAACTTCTTGCATTTTGCATGGTTTTGTCCACTGACACTCCATACCATCAAACTGCATACGAATATCCCCAAACAACCACACTTTGACTGAATACATATTCCCCTTCTATGTCACGTTAGAGTTATGGCTTACTCTTTCTAATAATTGTTGCTGTAAATAATTCGTGCCAAAAGTGTAAAATAGAAAAATAGCACAATTAAAAGTAACATTAAAAGTAACATTAACAGATGATTTTGGAAATAAGCTCGGTTATCACGCGTATTTGGTTGGGGAAGCGGCAACCAATTTGAGTCGGATCGAGCAAAAGATGGAAGCGTTGCGTCCGCAATTGCGGGGGAAGGAATTGAACGAGTGAAATTATAGCGGGCAGAAGTGGTTAGCGAAGACGGCGAAGAAGTGGGAAATCTGCCGATTGTGGCGCTTACGGACGGAGCAAGAAACTTGAAAAAAGAAGCGAAAGAAGTAATCGGGAGTGGACGGATGGAAAAGCAAAATGATGTTATTGTGGCACATCGCCAAAAACGCAAAGGAATGTCGTGGTCAAAGAGCGGCGTTTTCCCCCAACAGCTCGTCTTTTAGGATACGAAAATTATTACGAAGAGTATCGGATAGTGCATCAGCCAACTTAGAAATAAATCCCGTGAGCAAGCTTAAGGCCTTAACACTATTTTTTGAGGTGTGAGATTTCCTCAAAATACTTCACAAACATTTTAATTCCGCCTGAAGTCTGCCCCCAATCGTAATTCTCATTCTTCGCATGGTAGCCGTGTTCGGGGAGGCTCAAGCCTAAAAAAGTAATCGGACATTTTAGATGATTTTGCATCGTTACGACGGCGCCGATGGAGCCTCCTTCGCGGGTGAAAGCGGGGTCTTTGCCGAAACCAAATTTCATCGCCGTCCGCGCCGCTTCAGAATAAGGGCCGGTGAAATCTCCGCTGTAGGGTTCCAGGGCATGCTCTAAATTTACTTTCACATCAGGATTAATTTGCTTGATGAAATCTTTGACTAATTTGGCAATTTTCGCAGGTCTCTGATTCGGCACGAGGCGCATTGAAATTTTTGCTTCGGCCTGATGTGGGACAATTGTTTTGACACCGGGGCCAGCGTAGCCACCTACAATCCCGTGAACTTCAAACGTTGGGAGCGACATGAAGGCCTGCAAAACTTCGCCTTCGTTTTTTAGATTGGGGCGAATGGATTTCAACTCGTGCGCTTTTTTATAACCAGCGGTAGTGAAACCGGAATTCGTAAAGCTCGCAATCTCAGCTTTTGTGATTTTTCTCACGTCTTCA
>JANMKB010000673.1:0-4679 GCA_031371805.1 Blastocatellia bacterium
CAGGTTGGGAAGTTGCCACAACGCCCCGCTGGTATATTGCGGCTGGCTGTCAACATACCCAAGAATTTGATAGCCAAGATCAGGACGTTCCATCAACCTTGCGACAAATTGCTGCCCCCGTGGGCCGCCACCGACCAGCAATAATTTTTTTGGATTGTGTCCATGTTTGCGAAACCAGCGCAGCGCGTATTGCTGAATCAGCCGAAAACCACAAATCAAAATAAAGCTGAGCAAGGCAAACGAAAGCGCTTCCCAGACGTTAATTGTTTGCCAGCGACCAATTTGCGCCACCAGCAATAACGCCCCCGAACACCACAAAACGCCGAGCGCTATTTCTCTGACCTCTTCGCTCAGAAGATGCAGGCGCGTCAGCAAATAAAGCCCGCGCACGTTGAAAGCCTGATGCCAGATAAACAACAGCAACCCAATCAGCAACGCATTTGTTACCTTAATGCGTTCAGTGGAAAAAGTGATTGCGTAAGCAACGTAATCATCGCTTGCATAATTGAGAATGATCGTGCTGCTGAGCGCGACAATCATCAGCAACAAATCCATCAGTTGCAGATAGAGCACATATAATTTGCGATACGGGGCTGGCATAAATTTTTTCCGGTCATTCAGCGTCACCAGTGAGCGCAAGCATTCCACCTGCCGCATTACGGAGTTATCCCCGGTTCCTTCGACTCACATAAGTTTGCAGGCACAATGCCTGCGCTCACTGGTGACACACTAAAGTTTTTCTACCTGCTACCAACATGCGAAATAGTTTTTACATACTTACTCATCGGGGCCATTGGTTTGTCCTGTCGCGCAGTTGGGTTGAAATATTCAAGTGTAAAAGTTGTGGCTAAACCAAGTATCAGGCCACCAATCACGCCCATCAATAAATTGAGTGGCACATTCGGACTAGCTGGTTTGAAAGGCACACGTGCCGCTTCTGCTACCCCGACATTGATGATGCCCTGTTGATCAAGCGCCGTGGAAAGACGACTTTCCTCGCCCTTTTTGGCATAAAGCTGATACGACTGCTCCGCCATGTCACGTTCCCGATCAAGCTTGCGTTGTTCATAACCGCGCACGCCCAAATCACGCACTTTGGCGGAAGCCTGCGCCACAGTTCCAGTTAACGCACGCGCCTTTTCTCGCAACGAGGCAAGGTTGCTGTGTTCCGTTGTCAGCGTTTCGATCAACCGTTGGCGCAATGGATTAAGCGCGGAGGTAACCGCTGATTCAGCCGGCGCTTTTTCCACCTGCTCAACCATGCGACGGGCTTTTTCGATGTCCTTATCCAAATCCTGAATCAACCGATGATGCGGCTGGTACTTGCTCAACAATTCTGTGCGACGCAATTCCAGGGTAAATAATTGGGACTTGATCGCATCAGGAGCAGCACGATGTGCGATGCGGACTTCGCTTTGCAATCGTTCCGGTTCCTTCGCTAATTGCTGGTCAAGCGATTTAATCCGCGCTTCGCTTTCGACCATTGCGGTGCGAGTAGTTTGTAATGCGACATCGAATTCATTGAGTTGCCGCATCTGTGTTTCCGTCTGTTGATTAAGCAATTGCGCATTCGGGAGCGGGCTGTTATGCCGGAGCGCCATTTCTTTCTCGTTCAATTTTTCGTGCATGGCTTCCGCCTGTTGCGCAAAGAAACCCTGGGCGCTATCGTTTTGTCTTAATGTCATATGACGCTCTTTAAAAACCTGACAAAGCAGATTCACGACCTGCGCCGCTTGTTCACGATCATTCGCCTTATAAGTAATTTTGATCAGGTTTGATTTCTTGCCCGGCTCAATCACCAGATTTTCCTGGAGCCACGCTAAAGCCATCGCCTTTGCCATCAGTTTTTCATCCTCCGGCTCTTTCCCAAATGCAGCCAGGGCGAAATTTTTCTTGCCCGTCATAAAGGCCTGCTCAAGTTGTAAGCGCCTGACAACTTCTTCGAGTAAGGACGGGCTATTGAGAATTTCGACTTCTGAATTTATCTCTTCTTCCGTAAGATGCCGATCAGGTTGTCCGGTAGAAATAATCTGTTCGGGTGTGACCGCCGCATCAAATCGCTCTTTCTTCACCAGTATCGAAGCCGAAGAAATATAAACAGGTTTCGTCAGCCATGTGCCGATAGCTGTCAAAGTAAACGTCAGCAAAACGGCGCCCAGAATGACCCATTTACGTGCGCGCAAAACCTCCCCGATAGAGCGGAGCAGATTTTCCGAATCCAGCCACTCTGCCTGATTATTATTTGTGCCTGAATAACTACTCATATTGTTACTGCGGTTAAATTCATCAAACTACGGAAACGATTTCTGACGGTTGAAAAAACTGGTGCCGCCTGCGGTTCCTGGGTGAGTGTGACACCCAGAATGTTGGCCTGAGCCGCACGTAAACGTTTATCCGCCTCGGCGATGCTCGCGTAAGAAGTTACGTTTTTAGTTGCCACGAGAATGACGCCATCCACTGCACCAGCCAGCAATGCAACGTCTGGATTCGTGGTGATTGAGGGCGCATGAATAACTACTAAATCAAACATCTTATTCATCTCGCGCAGCGCAGCAACGGGATTCCACCACCGTAACCATTCGTCAATCCTGACGGCTCCCAGCGAAGACGCAATCTCATAAAGATTTGGCGTTCTGGTGTGTCTGATCTGAAATGTATAGCCAATCGGCAGCATCTGTTGTCTGCCAGTCGCAGGTGACTGCTCCTCAATGACCTCAATATATGCAACCTTTAATCGTTCATATTCGGCGAGCAAACGACTGAGGCTGGCGGCTATCGAACTTCCGCCGAGCTGAGGCTCGGCGCCACAAATCAGCACTGAATGCAACTGCTGTGTTTCGGCGGCCAGCAACACTCGCGCACGCAACCTGAGTAATTCCTCGCGCACCCCAGGCGACAACGGAACATCGTCAGGAGCATTCACCTGACGAGGAATTTCCACGGAACTAATGCCGGGCGTTTGACGCAGACTTTTGCGTTCGGAACCGCGCCTGAAATTAAGTGCATCGTCAGACAGCTTTGCGGTGGCTTGTTGCTTGTGGTGAAGATTATCGCGCAGAAAATTTTCCCGGGGTTTGCGCCCGCCGGAAATATTAGGTTGCCAATTTCCCACCGCTTCGAGTAAAGAGTCAAGCTCGGAGGTCGGCAAAGCAGTCTCAGTTTTTAGTGATAACTCAAACCAGTTTTGCTGTGAGACGGTTACTACCTGCCACATAAAATTCACCTTTCTATCAGATTGTTATAAAACTCAAAGTCCACGTTTTCCGTTTTGCAGGTTCGCCACCGCCGCTGGTAAAATGGCAAGCACCTCCCAACCAAAACGCCGTTGCAACCCGGCCTGATGACGGACACGCGGATGCAGACTCTCGACCATTACTGCCGCTGCCAGAGAAAACAACCAACCAAAGAAAATCAAGGCCATCAGATTGCGTGACCAGTTCGGGCTGACCGGACGCGGATTAATAGTGGCAGCCTCAGCCAGCCGCACCTGAAGACCCTGCGCCTGATGCAGCAGGTGATTAATTTCGGCTTCCTGTGCCTTTTTTTGATACAGACTAAAAGCCTCTTCATTCATTGCTCTTGTGCGTTCGAGGGCACTCTTTTTGGCGCTTTGAATATTCATGGTACTGAGCTGCGCCTGCTGTTTTGTCACCAAACTATCAAGGCGGCGTTCGCGTTGTGTGAGGGCTGCCAGATTCGTTTCAGCGCTGAATAAATCATTGGTCAATCTGCGTCGCGTTTCATTGAGCGCAAATGATCGTTCATGCGGCGGATTCATTTCTTCGCGGGCCATCAGTTCTTTGACCTGAATGATGCGCTGGTCAACGTCATGCACCAGCCGATGATTGGGTTGATATTTCTGGAGCAATTGCGTGCGCTGCATTTCCAGCGCGATCAACTCCTCTTTCATTTTGTCGAGCGCCTGCACATATTTCGTGACCGAGCCGATTTCAAGCTGTTCCGGCTGTGTCGCAAGTTGCGTTTTGAGCGTAATGAGTTGTTGTTCGACTTCGCGTTTTTCAGTCCGCGTCGCCTCAGCCTGTTTTTGCAGGTCGTAAAATTCTTTGCGCAAGAGGTCTTCGGAAGCTGTAGCAGGAATAATTCCGGCCACACTCGCAAGATTTTTTAAGGAAGCTGTGGCCTGCTCACTCTGCCGATTAAAGGTGGCAGACCTTGCACGCAAAGTAGTTTCGACAGCCTCTCGTTGTTGAAGCTGCTGCCGCTGCTCGGAGTATTTCTGAAAAAGTAAGTTGAGAAAGGGTGCTGCCTGCTGTGGTGAAAGAGCGCGGTAAGTAACCTGAATAATATTTGAATTTTCAACCACGGAGGCAGTTAGCTGCGCGGCGATTTCTGGTAATGAAAGTTCCGCCGAGGAATTACTCTCACGCGCCAGGTCAGTTATAACTGCTGCAATATTTTCTTTACTTCTAAGTATCTCAAGCTCGGAGTTTATTTCTTTATTATTTGTAAGTACTCGGCCAGTTTCTATAAAAGCGTTATGCGGCTCCTCTTCAGGCACAATTAGAATCCTGATTGATGATTCATATAACGGAATCATGCGCCACAGCATTGCACCCCCAACCGCCATAATGACAGCGAAGAATATCAGTACAAGTTTTTTATGGACCCACACAATAGCTGGTAACTCACGCCATAGAGCGGCACTCCCATAGGATTTT
>JANMKB010000718.1:0-6895 GCA_031371805.1 Blastocatellia bacterium
CGTTCTTATGCCTGAGTCAAGTGACGCCCAGCTTCTTTATGGCACAGTTCTTCGTATTACAGGTGATTTTACTGAGGCAGAAAAAGCGTTGGTGAAAGCTAATACGTTGACGAAAAAAATGAACAGTGATGTCCATTGGCAACTGGCACTGCTGTACAACAAACTCAATCGAAATCAGGAGACCATCAACGAACTGGAAACTTTTCTAAAACTTGTGCCGGATTCCCCTGATAAAAACAAGATTCAGGAAATGATTGTCAAATTAAAGGCGTCTGCAAACAACAGGAAATAGGGTGAATCAAATACCGCTTATGCCGAATCATTTGTAAACTCGGTTAACTCAATAACAACGCTTCCGCGCCGCGTGCTTTTTCATTGAATGGAGAAATCCATCCATTGATCGGATTCAGCGTACTTAGCTTTGGCGACGGGGTCTTTCACAATTACATGCAGCAGGTACTCTCCACGCGGCAAGTTATTAATATTCACTTCTCCACCACAGACAATTCGTTTCAGATCAGTTTGCCCAGTTGATGGAAGTTCCTGGAACGAACTCTGAAAGATTACTTTTCCGTCCTGATATATTTCCGATTGAACTGAAAGTTTAGGCTTCTGAGTTTCCTTTTCCAATTGCGCATTGTAAATAAAAAGCCAGTACTCCAGTCTTGCATTTCGGTTAAAGCGCCGCGCTGCATTATTCGGCTGAGCCGATTCAGATTTGGCTTCCTCGCTTGTCGGTGTTTGACTCCCTAGCAAAGTAAGTCCAGAGAGCGCCAGTTGATTTTTTTCGAGATTTGGAACGGTAATAAATTGTCCCGCAGAGCCAAGTTTTTCACTACCTACATCGCGGATAACGACACGAAATTGATAAGCGCCAGGTTTTTGGATGGGAGTGTCGTGCTCGTAGGAAATACCTTTTTTCAGTGCCGCTTCATATTGCGTTTTATTAAGCCGTAAACTGTACCATTTTCCACTGTGCTCGATTGCCTTGCCATTTTCATCAAAAGTAAATGTAGCGACATCAAGCGTCAGTTCCTTTTCGCCCGTTGGCAGGTCAACGAATTTGAGCTTGTCTGGATCAACGTGTAGATAAGAGCGCACAAATGATTTTCCTGGTTGTGGATTAAAGAATAACGAAGTCATTTGCACAGATAAATCGCGTGCCCCAAACGGAGAAAATATTGCGTTGATAATTTGCTGTTCGCCTGTTTTGGGAGTTTCGCGGGCAAGTGCTTCGGTGACACCGAAATAGCCGGAGCGCGTTCGCACTGCCAAGCCAGGGCGATTGACTTTAATTTTAATCGCGTGAAACTTATCTTGATATTTCACATTGAACTGCTCGTCGTCAGGATCAAAGCCAAGTAGATAATAGCTTTGATTATCCTGCATGACCCGTTGTAGACCGAGATTGAGATCATTGTTGTTGAGGACTGCGAACCCGCCAGTGTTCTCCGCAAATGCACGGAGGCCATCTTGCGAATCGGAGAATAATTGCATTTGCTTACGTTCGGCCTCCATTGCTGCTTGAGGGCTTAAAGCCCTGGCATCGTCTGCTGCCGTAGGCATGACTACGACAATCCCGCGAGCGTCAATGGTATAGAGAACAACACTAGCTCGATTAGCCAGATCAGTGAGGCGGCGTAAATTTTCCAGCGCCTGAGAATTGTTATGGTCGCGCCCAAAAAGGCGGAATCCATCTGAGAGCAATATCACCATTTTGCGCCCCGGTAACTCACGCAACCCACGGACAACGAAATTCACGGCTCCCAGGGTTCCTACAGAAAAAACAGTGTCACGGAAATCATCATTGCGCTCTGACAACGCTTTGCGAACGCCTTCCCGTTTCTCAAACGCCGCAGCCTTACTCGGGTCCGTAGAAGCATTTACAGGATCACCTACCTGTGCGCCGAATGATGGCAGCATGTCGCGGCTGAACGGATTCCATCGCAATTTATCAATAGCGATATTCAGGATTCGCTTGTCAGAAGTAAATTGTTGTAATGAACCAAGCCCTTTGCCAGTCTGGATAATGCCAACCAGATCGTTCTCCTGCATTTGTGTATTGACGAATTTCCGCAAGGCATCGCGCACGGCGTCAATGCTGCCAAAGGATAAACCCAGATCATCTACAACCAGCGCAATCGTGCGATGGACTTGTTCAGGAGCAAGTTGTCTGAGACCGGGCGGCGGTACAGTCGTGGTGATTCCTGTTCTTTTTGTTTCCACCAAGACTGGCAGTGTTGGTAAGGCCAGCTTCACCAAACGGAAATACGTCAGCGATTGTTTTTTCCCATCCACAAAGATTTCAAAATCAGATTCTTTCAAATCCTCAATGTGAGCGTTTTTCTTGTCCGTCACTACTGCATCAATTTGCACTAATTGTGTATTGACACGAAAAACTCCTTCTGATTCTTTTTCAGTTGATTCGGGCTGGGATTTGACAGGAGCCTGCGGAGGAACCTGAGATTGTGCGAGCGTTACCAAAGAAATCAAAGAAGAGATTAATACGGCTGAAAGAAATTGCATTAGTTTCATTTATCACCTTATCTGTCGGCAGAGTTATGGGGACTGATGCTGACATTATAACTTTTACAGTCAATTACAACAACGACTGTGGTTACAAAATACCCATAGAAAGAGGGGGGAGGAAACTACCGTTTCTTACCTCATAGTAATAAGAAAAAGCCTGCTCAAAGAGCAGGCTTTTCAAGGTCCTGATGACGATTCAACTTAGAAGGTAAACCGGAAACCCAGTCTGACATTACGGGTCGCCTGATAAAGCTGAGGTGCCCCATAAAGACTGCTTTTCGGATTTGATCTTGCTCCCAGGCTGGGAAGACCGCCATTTTCAAGTTGAGTCAACTGGGTTCCGATTTGTCCGTTCAGGATTTTGTTCAGAACTGCTGTTAGCGTTTGTGTGTCGGGGTCATAGGTTGGGTCAATGTCATTTCCCGTAATAGTGTTTGATACACGATACCTCGTACCGTTCAGTCTTGTTACGGTATTTTGGTTGAAAACATTCAAGACGTTGAAATCAAATGCCATTGTATACTTCTCTTTAAATTTAAACCGATGCGTCAACGAAAGATCCGTCTGCGTGAAGGCCGGAGTTCTTCCTAAGTCACCTCGTGTTGATAAAGGAATTGACGTGGCGACAACACTAATAAAGGTTGTCTGAGGTGTTCCCTGATAGGCCTGATAGAAGAATGACAAATCTGTTGAATGGGCTTTGCTCTTCCATTTATCGAACACGTAACCACCATAGGCTTTGAAGGCATGGCGGCGGTCAGTTGCCAAATACCCATTGTCAGGCTGCCCCGTTGCCGTGTATCCGTTAATAGCATAGTCAAAGAAACGATCAACACCTGGAGAAACACGTCCAGTACCAGCCGCATTAATTTCATCAGAACTGGCAAGTCCTGAATAGTTTCCAATCAGACCGCTCAAGGTATAGTTAGCATTGAAGAAGTAGCTATTTGAGAGCCGCTTGTTCAGAACAATTTCTAACCCTCGATACAAACGTTGTGGTTTTGCCGACTTAGAATATCCGGCAGCTTTATCAAGTTTCAAATCCAAGCCTTCGCCAGGATTTCCAATCGGGTAATTTTCTGATTCGCCCAACCCCAGAATGGCATGATCCTCAAGTGCATGATCAACGTTCTTACGGGTAAAGCGCGCCGAAATTACGTAATGGGCGGAAAGCTCTCGCTCAAAACCAACCGTAATTTCACTTTGACGGAAAGCTTTCAAGTCAGGATCAACCCCGGTCGGAACCAATCCCAAAGCTTTAAATTGCGCTGTAGTCAGGTTTGACGGAATACGGAAGTCTCGTTGTAATTGACTTAAGCCACCTGCGGTTGAAGGATTACCACCACCACGCGGATCAGTGAAAGTTCCCAAAACTTTAGCAGGGGTATAGTAGCTGTAGGACGGATTGGCAGAAGTAATAGGAAAATAATCCACCCGATAAAAATCACCACCGAATGAGCCACGTGGCAATTCAAATTTCAAACGGTCATAAAACCAACCATAACTGGCATAAATTTTAGTTTTGCCGTTACCAAAAAGATCATAAGCACCGCCTAAGCGTGGAGCGATCTTTTTGCCCCAGCCTAATTCAATCGGAGAAATAGGTGTTCCAGCCAAAATATCACCCGCATTAAAAGACGGGAGGTTTTCCTTCTCTAAGCGAACACCCAGATTTAAAGTAAGTTTTCTGGATGGCTGCCATTTATCCTGGAAGAACATCCCCTGATAATTATTTTGACCAATTCCTTTCGTACCAATTCTGGTTAATGTCCCAACCCCAATACAACCGGTATTCGCTGCATTGATCGTACAAGGAAGGCTGACGCCAGTTCCCGATTGACTATAATCCTGACCGTAATAAAGCTGCACGATGCCTGTGCCTGCATAGCCACTCAAGACATCGTTAATGGTCTTGCCATACTGATATCCACCTTTGAATTCATGCCTGCCACCAAAATTGCCAGGCAGATAGGTAACATCCCCGTTGTATTCATTTTTTAAGGAAACGTCACGGGTGGTGATTGAATTCGTGGTGAGGTTCTGGAAGCCAAGGCCTCCTGGGCAACCCGTCCCAATCGCTCCGTAAGCAGTTTGTGATCCTGAGCAAATATAACGAGTTTCGTTTGCCAGCGCGTAGTTTCCGCTTTTTTCATTTTGAAAGGCGCGACCATAACGGAATGTCGCAACCAATTTACTGGTCGGGGTATATACCAATGAACCTGTAAAGTTGTTTGAGTTAATCCGTCCACCTTGCAGACGTGCGTATTGATCGGAAGGATAGGAAAATCCAGCGTATGTAACGTTCACCGGATTAGAAGTAGTAATACTTGCGTAAGGAAGATTACCGTCCGTCACTTGTGGGTTCCACAAATATGTTGCCGAACCTCGCAACTTACTAAAAATCTGTGCATCTACTCTGGAAAAAGCATATTCATTTTTTACGTTTTGTTTATACTTGAGGTCAGGTAGCGGCACTCCGCCAGATAGTCTTGGCGTAGAAACAAATTGACCCGTTGTAAAGTTCGCATTGCTGACAGAGTTAATGAAATTTGAGACACGCGTGGTTCTAAAAACCTGTGGCGAATAGCTGGTTAAGAACCAGACACGATTTTTGATCAGTGGGCCCGAAAAGGTCAATGACGGGTACATGTTTAAAAATTGATCTTTGTTCTGTCTGAGCAGATAGGTGTAATCAGGATTGTTCGCAATATTAGCAACGCTGGAACTGCTTGAAACAAACCGAGACACGGCTGCTCTGGGGCGAGGCTGAAGGCTGCTGGGTTCAAACCCTGAGCTAAAATCAGCGTGGAAAGTGTCCGAACCTGATTTGGTGGCAACCACGATCACCCCCCCCGAAGCACCGCCGTGTTCCGCTTCAAAACCACCCGTTTTAATTTGAATTTCCGAAATCAGAGCGATTGGAATATTGTTGACGCCGTTGAGCACGCCAGTTCTAAAATTTTCAACGGGTAAGCCATCTACCACAAACGAATTCTCAGAACCTGAGGCTCCATCTACCTGAAATCCACCTGAAAGCGGCTCTGGTCTCGTGCCTGGAGAAATCTTTAAAAGTGAGGAAAAACTCGTCCCTTTTGGTAATTGATCAATCAATTTTGCGGTGATGTTTGTCTGCACCTTACTATCTGTAGCGTCAATACTGACTCCCAGTATATCAGTCGTCACCACCACCGATTCAGATGTTGAGGCGATTCCCAACTTAATGGTTGCAACAGTTTCGTTCTCAATATTCACTGTTACATTTTCCAGCGTGGTTGCCGCAAAACTACCCAGGGCTGCGGTCATAATTTTATAAGTGCCAGCAGGAATTTGCTGAAGCTGGAATGCGCCTTTACTGTCGCTTTGAATCGTTCGATTAAAACCAACTGAGACGCCCGTCACGGTGACGCTGACATTCGGCACGACACCTCCAGTTGCGTCAGTAACTGTGCCTGAAATGCTGCCTGTGGTTTGTTGTCCAAAAACAATCGCAGACAAACCAACCATCAGTGTCATAGTCACCAGAGAACATCTCAAAAAATGAGTTGCTCCTTTGATTATTGTTGCTAAGTTTAGCTGTTTCATGAACCCTCCTTGGGTAAATTCAGATTAACACGGCTCAGGTTTACTGTTCCGCACATTGATTACAAAACTAATTTAAGGACTTTTGAATTTGCTATTAACTTCATGAGGTTTTAAAAATTTATTTCTATAGTGCCTCAGACCGTACTGAGGTTGCTTCAATCAGTAGCCACCGATTTAAGGCAACTGTTATTCCATCTGTACCAATACCTGTAAAGGAAAGATAAAGCTTCTGGATGGTTTTATTTAGCTGAGAGGAAAGATTTCTGGTATAGCCAATTTCCATTCATATTTCTGAACAGAAATTCAAATTATTGGATTTCCTGATACTGATTCGGCAATTATCGTCTATGCAAGATGGAAAACTTCGTTGAGGTTAATTGCCTTTGGGCTATTGTCAGCATTGGTTTCCATCAGGTCTTGCATATAATTCCACCAGCGCTGACAGACTTCAGTGGTGGCAATTTTAGTCCACAATTCTTCGGATTCGACCTCGGCGTAAGCAAAAAGTTTATTCGTCTCACGATCAATAAAAATGGAGTAATTATGTACGCCATGCGATTTCAGCACGGCTTGTAATTCTACCCAAATTGGATTGTGACGACGTACATATTCGGCTTCGTTACCCGGGCGCAGCCGCATGATGAAAGCTTTACGAAGCATGAAAAAATTCTTTCTTTTTGTCTGTTAATAAGTTGACCGACCACCTGTCAGATCAAAGGTGAAACCCGTCGTAAAACTTGCTCCAGGCGAAATGATGAACGCCGCCAGATTGGCTACTTCTTCC
>JANMKB010000730.1:0-4819 GCA_031371805.1 Blastocatellia bacterium
GTGGTGTGAAGATGACGCTGCGTCTTCATTGCCTGCACGGATAAGTTTTAGCTCTGCTTCATTGACTGCCGGATGATCGGCAGGTTCATCACGAAACCACCAGTACCAAAGTGCGCACCAGACAAACCCGACCAGGCCAATTAACAAAAATGTGGAGCGCCAGCCAAACGCTGCAACCATCGGAAAAATCAGCGGCGAAGAAATTGCCGAGCCAACAGCCAGGCCAAAAAAGGCGACACTGATGCCGCGTCCCTGTTCGGAAATTGGAAACCATCGTGAAACAGTGCGAGCAATATTCGGAAACGCTCCGGCCTCGCCTGCGCCAAAAATAAATCGAATGGTCAGCAACGACCAAAACCCCAGCGCCGCACTGGTCAGCATCGTAAACACCGTCCAGCAAAGCACGATCCGCGTCAGGGCTTTGCGTGTGCCAAGCGTGTCGCCCAGCCAGCCGCTTGGAATTTCAAAAATTGCATAGGCCAATGCAAACGCGCTGAAGATGTAACCCATCTGTGAAGGCGAGAAGCCAAATTCTTTGGTAATCTCAGGCGCGGCGGCGGAAATACAGAGGCGATCAAAATATGTGATGACAGCCAGGAAAAATATCAGCCAGAGAACTTTACGGCGTGCGGTGGACGGGACAGAGGCGGGGAAATTATTTTTCATTACGTTTCTTTTGCGAGCGCCGCCCCAATAAATTGCGGCAACAATTTCTCCCAATGCCCCTGGGCTTTGAGGATCATTTCAATTGCTTCGCGGACTGCGCCGTCGCCGCCATTTTTAGTCGTGATGAAATGCGCGGCGGCTTTGACTTCGGCAACGGCATTGTTCACGGCGATGGCTAAACCAACGCGTTGTAATAAATGCAAATCGTGCAAATCATCGCCGAGATAAGCGATTTGCTCATCGCCCAGGTTTTCAGCCGCACGAATTTCTTCATACGCTCCGAGCTTGGAATCGTTGCCCTGATATAAATAATCAACGTTGAGTTCACGGGCACGGGCCGTGAGCATGGCGGATTGGCGACCGCTGATGATGCCGATTTTGAGGCCGGATTGTTTGGCTAATTTGAAGCCCAGGCCATCGTGAAGATTGAAAACTTTAATTTCTTCTGCGCCGGAGTTGCCGTAATAAAGGCGACCATCGGTCATCACTCCGTCGCAATCAGTGAGGAGCAATTTGATTTGGCGGGCGCGATTTTTGAGGGCGTCGGACAAAAGATGTATCCTCACTTCACATCAAAGACCGGGACTTCGCTGAGCTTTAATTTTCCGCCGGCGCGGCTGATGACATAAACAGCACGCCCGGCACCTTCGCGGCTGATAATTTTGAGTTTTACATTAACGTCTACCGCTACACGATCAGCATCCAAATTTTCTGTGCGCAGAATCTCAGTCGCCCACACAGTAGGTTTGCTCACGGTCACGCGCTTGATGAATTCGCGCAGGTTGCCCTGCTCGATAAAAGGATTGACGGCTTCGGCAGAACCTTGTAATAAAGCGTCATCAAGCTGTTTGATAAAAGTTTTGATGTCATCAGGAATTTTGACGGCGCTGGCTCCCTGCTCGGCTTTTAAGGCTCCATCACGCGCCGCCAGCGTTGTCACCTGATCTAATTCAGCCGCCGCCGCATAACGAAAATGCGTCATCGCCTCGGTGAATTTATTTGCTTGCAGCACGAGTTGTCCAAGGCCCAGATGCGCCCACACATAAGCCTGTAAGGGCAACGGTTCGTGTTTCAGGGCTTCCGCAAAAACTTTAGCGGCCTCATCGTTTTTATTGCCTGCCAGCAGGACCCGCCCCAACAATGCCTGCGACGTTGCTGAACCTGGCTCAGCAGTTAAGGCTTCGCGCAATTTTGTTTCCGCCGCAGAGTACTCTTTTTTGCCGAAAGCGAGGGCTGCCTGGCCGTACAAATCGCCTGCCGAAGCGCGACGCGGAAAGGTGTCGTTGCTGTAATCTTTTTGTGGATAGAGTTTATCAGGATCAACCTCAATGCGGGTGAGGCGCGTCCCGGCGGGAAAATTTGCGGCGCCATATTCGCCACCTTTGACCAGAATATTTTGTTTAATTTTCTCGCCGGATTCTGTTGTTGCTACAACCTCAACGGTAATATCTCCGCTGCCAAAATTGACGAGCGCGGCTTCGACTCCGCTGGCGCTGTTTTGTGGTTGACCAACGGCGAAATCAGGTACGATCACAGTCTCAATCCACTGCTCAAAAATACTTTTGATCTCGGCTCCATTGGTTCCGGCGGCAGCTAACAAATCTCCTTTGACACTGGCGCAACGGGCGACACGACAGAGCGGAGCTTTCCATTCCAGCAACGACAAAACTTCTACGCGCTGGCGATCCAGCATTTGGCGCAACAAATTATCAAAGGCAGATTTGCCAATTTTCTTTTCGAGCAGGCGCCACACTAAAGCGCCTTTATTATAAACCGCCGTCGTATAATTTCGATCCAGCGCACTCTGCATTAACATGGCTGTATCTGTACCTTTGGCCAGCGGCTCATAAGTACGGCGGTAACGTTCAAAGGATGATTCGCGTTCTGCTGCGCCAAAGCGCGTGCCCAGGTATTGCGCGGCGAAATACATTGGCAATCCATCGCGGAGCATTCCTGTTCCGCGCCCACGCAATAAAACCCGACCATCAATAAAAGATTTGGCGGCGGCTCCGGCCAGCAATTCAATCGTGCCCTGATCCATCACATTGCGCCGGAAATAATTTTCATCAATGGCGACAGCGCCTGATTCGGAAAAATTCAAGCCGCGCGATGACGTGGAGATAACACGAAAGACGCCGCTTTGTGGAATCCCAAAATATTCGGTATAAAAACCAACGATGTTCGCGGCTTCGTCGGCTAACCGTCTGATCTGATCTTTGCCATTGCTGTCCAAACCACGCGGGGCATAAATTTCAACTTTGGCATTTTTGGCGGCGGTGGCAGTCGTTACTTCGTAATCGCCGATGAAGAAAAAAGGCTGGGCGGCGGCGCTTTGCTCAAAAGTGTTTTCATTTTTGCGATTGCCCGCAGAAATGACTTTACCTGACGGAGAAGTAATTGTGAGCGTAAACGGCGCGGTGTCATTGCCGTGATCGGCATACGGATTATGCGTGACTGGAACCCAGAAGCTGCCCGGCAACATAAAACTTTCATCGGTGGCGACGTGCATTACGGCACTGCGATCAGCCACCGGAACAGCATAGGTCAACTCGGCATCGAATTCCGGTGCCGAAGCAAAAGCCGAGGTGATATCAGTTGAAACCGGCAAAAAATTTGCGCGGGTCACTTCGCCAACTCTGAATTGCACAGTTGCGCCATTAACCGTCATCGCGCTGACTTTGGTTTTGGGGTTCAGGAAAAAAGTCAGGCGCGGTTTGTCGCCAGCGGAGAGCAAAATTTTGTCCAGTAAATCTTTGCCGGAAAGATTGATGAGCCGCATTTTTGCCTGAACATCAACTGTGTTCGCAGCCTTGTTCACGCTGGCTTTGACATCATAATTTTTAATCTCAAATTCCTGCGCAAAACTCGGCACAGCTAATAAAACCAGGGCAAAAACGACAAAGAATATTTTTTTCATAATTTAATTCAAGGCTCAGATTTTCGTGTAGTTGCTGCAAACAACATTGTCCATTATCTGCTGCATATTTTCCAACCATCGCACCGCGAAAAAATTATTAGCTGCGGTCAGGAGTGAGAAATAAGCAACAGAAAATGGACAATGTTTGAGGTCAATAAAAGTTTTCTTCGTTACTACAGCAACGGGTTCTGACCATTACCTGGTGGCGGCTTTCTTTTTGCCGTCAGTCTCTTTCATCATTTTGCTGTCGGCAGTTTTTGGTGACTCTGGAGCCGTCGCTGCTTGTTGCACGGGTGCGGGTAACGCCTTGCGTGGCAACTTCTCGTCACGCATCGCCGCATTGTAAACAAACGCCGCCATCAGGACTGCGGCTTGTTTCATGTCTTCCGGTTGAATGCGTTCGTAGCTGTCCATATTCGAGTGATGCGTCCGCGTCTCGTACTCGATTTCATCCTGAATAAACTGGAAGCCTGGTAAGCCCACGGCATCAAACGCCAGATGATCGGTTCCACCCGTGTTATCAATGGTCAGGGTCGCTGCGCCTAAATCACGGAAGGGTTCCAGCCACGCCCGAAAAATCGGACGCACGGCCTCGTTGCCCTGTAAATAAACGCCGCGTACTTTGCCTGTGCCATTGTCAAGGTTGAAGTAAGCGGCAAATTTTGCGTGCTCGGGTTTCAGCGCCAATGGTCCACTATTACGCATGCCGGGAAATGGTTGTTGCCCGTCTTTTTGCGGATCAGGCAGGCGTTCGCCAAAATGTGCTTTCACATAAGCGCGTGAGCCAAATAAGCCCTGCTCTTCACCTGTCCACAAACCAATGCGAATGGTGCGGCGCGGCTGGACTCCCAGCGTTTTCAAAATGCGCAGCGCTTCCATGCAAACTGCCGTACCAGCGCCGTTGTCGGTTGCGCCTGTGCTGCCATGCCACGAATCAAGGTGCGCACCCAGCATTACGATTTCATCGGCTTTATCAGTGCCGGGAATTTCGGCGACCGTGTTGTAAGCCATTTGATTTTCATCACCATGAAATTTCACTGCGAGATTCATTTCCACTTTGACCGGAATATTTTTTTGTAACAAGCGAAAGATGCGACCGTAATGTTCAATCGCCACAACCACCGAAGGAATTTCGCCCGGCTTCATCGCGGAGCCATCCTGTTGCACAAACAATGTTCCGCCATCGCCGCCACGTCCGGCATCCAGCATTGCAGCAACGCCTTCCGCTTTAAGAAA
>JANMKB010000063.1:0-20130 GCA_031371805.1 Blastocatellia bacterium
GTTCTTTGGTTTCAGGATCAGAGTTGAGAAATGTGAGCAGCGCGCCACTTTGCTCTGAATCGGCATTGAACCAAAGCGAGACGGCAAATTTCTCTTTCAATTCTTTGCCGCGCACGACCTCACCGAATCGCACCGTTTGCGAAGCGTCAAAATACACCTTGCCATCCAGCGCTACGCCCTGTCCTGTGGGAGATTCGGCATACGTTGGCTCGCCGTTTCGATAACCTGGCGGCGGCAACGGCGTAGGTTTGGGCGTCGGAACAGGAGTCGGTGTCGCGGCTGCGCCAGGAGTTGGCTTAGGCGTTGGCGTCGGCTTTGGTGTCGGTTTCGGTGTTTCCTTCGGGATTGGTTTCGTGATTTTGAGTTTGGCGTCTTTGTCCAGCGCATGCGCAAGTACCAGACTTTCCTGTGGCCACCATTGTTGCGGCATCGTCAGCGTGTCTTCCCAACGCGTTTGTTCTAAAGCCAAGCCCTCCGCCAATGAAGACAACTGTTTTTCAGCCTGCGAAATGTCAGCGTCAAGTTGAGCAAGTTTTTCCTGCTGAAGCTTGTCCGGCGCATTCATCCACGGGCGGGCATTGCCAAAATCGCCGATCATTCCGGTTTCGGGAATGCTGTTGAAATAGGCAAAGAGTTGATAGTAATCCTTATGCGTGATCGGGTCGTATTTGTGACTGTGACATCGCGCACAACCTACCGTTAAGCCCATGAACACAGTCGAAGTCATGTCTACGCGATCCACGATGTATTCCACATAATACTCAGCCGGCACGATGCCACCTTCTGAATTGGCGCGATGATTGCGATTGAATCCCGTTGCGATGCGTTGCTCAAGTGTTGGGTTTGGCAACAGATCGCCCGCCAATTGCTGAATCGTAAATTGATCAAACGGTAAGTTTTGATTGAAGGCGTCAATGACCCAATCGCGCCAGCGCCACATCGTGCGGTCGCCGTCGCGCTGATAGCCGTGCGTGTCGGAATACCGCGCCGCATCCAGCCAGCGAAACGCCATCCGCTCGCCATAACGCGGCGCAGCGAGCAATCGGTCTACAACCTTTTCATAAGCATTCGGCGCACCATCCGCAAGAAATTCAGCAAGCTCATTTTGCGTTGGCGGCAAGCCTGTCAAGTCGAGCGAAACGCGTCTGAGCAACGTAGCTTTATCTGCCTCTGAAGAAGGCTTCAACCCTTCCTGTTCCAAACGCGCCAGTACAAAATAATCAATCGGATTGCGCGACCAGTTGGTGTCTTTGACTGTGGGCAGGGCAGGGCGTTGCGGCGCGACGAACGACCAATGCAAGCCCCACGTCGCGCCTTCATCAATCCAACGTGTGAGCAAATCAATTTGCGCTTTTGTCAGCTTATGCCCGGTGCTCGGCGGTGGCATCACGACATCAGGATCAGTAGCAATGATTCGTTTAATCAGGCGACTGTTTGCTGCATTGCCAGCTACGATCACACCTGTTTTGGCAAACACGCCTTCTTTCGTATCGAACCGCAATTTGGCTTTGCGAGTGCCGTCATCGGGACCATGGCAAGTAAAACAATTTTCAGACAGGATCGGGCGAATGTCGCGGTTGAAATCAACCCGTTGTTGCGCGCTTGCGGCTGTCGTCAGACGCTCCCAAACTAAACACAATCCGCCCATTAGCAGGAGTGCTGCCAACGTGTAGAGCCGCATTTTTCGTTTGCGTTGCCTCATAATTTTATTTCATTTGAATTGCAGTGGTATCTGCACATTGAATGAAAATTCGCGGGCGGGCGAAACATCCGACGCGCACAGCAATACTACAGGGTTTCCTTTTTCAAACCAAAGCTGAGGACGCTCCAGCGAATTCATTTTTTGTTTCTTCCTGTTCGCCCATTCCACCTCCATCGTAGCCACCAACGGATGTGCCGACAGCTTCCAATCCAAACCGTCCGCCGATTCAAACAAGGCCAGCGATTTGCCTGCGTTCGTGAAATAGCCTTCGTTATCTTTGACGATAGCGCGATAGCGGTTGCCATCGTGCCAGATGAATGGGTCTTCAGCGGCAAAGGCTGCGCCCTCTTTGACGAAGACAGGATTGGGATGTTTTTTGAATGGGCCAGTCGGGCTGCCGCTCGTCGCTACACAATGCAAAACGGGGCCACCAAAGGGCATTTTGTTTTTGTCGCTAACCGCTTTGTAAACCATGAGAAATCTGCCGTCCGGTCTTTTAGTGACGCTGGGATTCGAGCACATCAGCGCGTCATAAAACCCGGCAGTAGGTTCGATCAACGGCTTATCAAAACGTTGCCACGGCCCCAAAGGATGATCGGCGACAGCGACGCCGATGCGTTGATTATTGCGATGCGTCCAGTTGAGGGATTTCATCACGACACCATCGCCCGTATTACCCATGTAGTAGAGATAATATTTTTTGCCGTACCGCTGCACCGTCGGATTATGAGTGCAAAGCCCATCCCAGAACTGTTTGCCGCGCGCAGGCAAGGCGACGGATTTGAAGGTAAAAGGCCCCAACGGACTATTGCCAACCGCTACCGCAACTTCGGAATGTGTCACCCACGCGCTATGCCCCAGTGTACGAGGCCAACGCGAAAACAGCAGATAATATTTGCTGTCATCGGCTTTCGTCAGCGTACCGCACCAAACGTAATAATCCGGCAACTCAAATTTTGCCGTCATTGGAATCGGACGAATCAGCTTTTGAAAATCAAGATCGTCAGTTGTGTTTTTCTTTTGTGGTAAGACGAAACCGCCTGCTATCGTTAGCGATTGTCCAATAAATTGTCGGCGCGTTGGCTCAATCATATAATTAGTTTGAGTAGTGGGGCAATCGGGAGAGGTAGGGACGGCATACGGTGAGCGGTAGCGAAGGCGCGATGTACAGTACTGCGGCGTAACCGCGCAACCCTTCTGGGAAGATCGGCATTCCCGCAGCGCTTTGGCAGCGCAAACAAATTTCCTGGCAGTGCAGCAGCTTCGCCCAGGTTGCCTAACTCTCGTCGGTTCATCATTGTCCTAATTTCACCCTGGTAGTTTGCGATGAAACCTTCGGATAAATTTCACGAGTAAATGAAGGTCACAGTCGCATTGCAATTCGCGCTTGCCGTCACGCGCACCCAATGCGCACTGAAGCCAGCGGGGAATTCGTGATGCTTGTATCCAGGCGGCGGCACGGTGATCGTTTCGTATTCTTCCCAGTTTCCAGTGCCAAGAAAATCTACTTCAATTTTAAATCGCACAGGCGTCTTTGCCGTATGTTTTAAATGCACGACTTTATGATCAAAACCCGTCATCAAAAACGGATCAGAGACTTCGTTTGCCTTCACATCTTGCTTGTACCAAACACTGCCCCAACCCGCAGGCTTGCCCATCTTCCACAAGTCATCCACCTGCCCAAACCATAATCCAGTTTGCGGCTGCCCATACGAGCTATCCGTTTGATCGCCACCCATTACGAAGACGCCACGCCAATAACAAAAATCCGGCACAATGCGCAGGTGATTGCTGATTGGGCGAATTGGTAAAATCCTGCCGTCATAAATTTGCGCGGGCAGTTCATAAAAAATGCCGTGTAAATCCATCAGGAAGCGTTCGGTCTGTGCATCACGAATGCGCATCCATTCCGTATTCCACGCATGATCAAAAGTTTGTGCGCCTTTCGGCAGGCGATAAGTCAGCCACTTCCCTTTCGCAAATACTTTCAAAATTGCCGAGGCCTGATCCCAGCCGGTAGCGAAAATTGGATTGCCATAAGTTTCGGCTGACCAATGCTTGCCTGCGACTTCGACAAATGGTTTGCGTTCGAGAATCGTCCACGTCTTTCCATCCCATTCCGCTAAGCGCCCCGACGCCTCTTGACGTAAATAATCGGCTTCGTAATAAGAATTGTTCGCAACGACTACACGCCCGTTGGCGGAGAACGCAGCTTTGAAATGTACACGGCCTTTGATGTCGAGTTCTTTGACGAGATTGTAAAGCTGTTTCGATTCCAGCGTGTTCACATCCACCTCAAAAAATTCGCCTTCCATCGCCAGCATATACACTTTGTTTTTTGGATCGGTCAGATGCGTCATTGTCGCAGTCAGGCGATACCCTTTTAGCGCTTCAATGGTGCGCACGTTGCCTTTGGTATCAATCACGTGCGGCCCTAAAAAAGCCTGATTTGATGGGTTGTGAATGTAACGATTGGTGAACGTGCCGACGACGCTGGCAGGATGTTTGTGCATCTGCATTTTTTCGTCGAGCCAATACAATCCAGTGCCTTCGCCTTTGACGTGCGCGACATAAGCGACAAACCATAATTTATCTGCCCACGGTAACAACGCGCCGATGCCTGCTTCGCTGCGGTTTTCGTGCCCGGCAACGACGGCGATGTTGGGGAATGCGCCGCCAATTTGGATTGGCTTGTCATTTTTCTCTTGTGCGAAGACAGCGACGCAAAGACAGGATAAAACAATAATTATCTGTGTAAACTTCATTTTCAAACTCTATTCGATAGATCACGAATTTCTATCTTAGACAGAAAAATGTGAGACAGAAAAATAAAGCGTTGTCAGCTTGGAGATATTTTTCTGACTCACATTTTTCTGTCTAAAAACCTGACAGTCTTAATAAATCAGTTTCAAGCCAAGCTGAAGTTGACGCGGGTCACGTGCGCTCGTGATACGCCCGAAGGATGAGCTTTGATTCACGCCAGCCGCATTGGGGCTAAAGCTCGTATTCGGAATTCCGAGGTTGACATGATTCGGCGCATTAAAGGCTTCGCCACGAAATTGCAGGCGTAGCTTTTCGGTAATCGTGAAGGTCTTGAAAACTGACAGGTCAAGAATGAAAGCCCCGGGATTACGAAATTGACTGATCGTATTCGGCGTATTTCCGAACGTATACAACGCCGGATTTAAAAACGCGGCGGTATTAAACCACTGTACGCCTGCCGCCGGATTCGTATCCGTAAAACCGCTCGGCAATTCCAGACTACCAACCCAATCAGGACGATCCGCCAGCCCGTTGCTTGCTCCACGAATCACGGTTGGAGCACCAGCAACAATCGTAGTGATCGTGTTGATTTGCCATCCGCCAACAATGGCGTTCGCAAATTTATTTTCAATGTTGAGCTTGCGACCTTTGCCGAGGGGCAATTCCCATAAAGCGCTCAACACAAATCGTTGCGGTACGTTGGAGGCTTCTTCGCCGCGTTCATTGCGACGATTGAACATGTTCTGAAAGCCGTTCACATTCCCCTGCTCTGTGCCAACAAAGTTGATCGGGTTATACATCGAATCAGCAATCAATTTTGCCCACGTGTACGAAGCGAGGAACGAGAAGCCTTTGGAAAAACGCTTCTCTGCCGACAATAATAACGCGTGGTAATTTGAATTTCCCTGATGTGGATTACGCACCGAAATGCCTGGCGCGTAGGGATACGGCTTCAACGCCTGCGCCTGTGTGATCGTCGCACCACCAAACGTGCCAGGGACTTTTCCCGCATACGGATTCGCTACTGCATTGCCGAGCGTTCCCGCTAATCCAAATTGACGAATTTTCGCCGGGTCAGCCGTATTCAAATCGTAGCTGCCTGACAAAAGATGTACGCCGTGATTTGCGGAGTAAGCGGCTTCTAACAAAATGCCACCTTTGAGCTGTTGCTGCACCGATAAATTCCATTGCTGTGACATCGGCGTTGGAGATTTTTTTTCTTTGAAAACCGCGTTGTTTGAAATCGCAAACAGATTCGCACCAAACGCCGCGCCGGAGGCAAACAACGAAGGCGATGGCAAGCCATCTTTGAATTGGAAAGCCGCTAACAAAGAGTTTCCGCCTGGAGGATTGTACGGCGTATTCGTCGAAGCAAAGCCGTTTGTACTTTCAAACGCTTCGGCGCTTTGTCCCACGAGTGAAGCAAAGAAAATTCCGAAGCCTCCGCGCACAACGGTTTTTTGATTACCAAAAACATCCAGTGAAAATCCAACACGCGGCGCAAAATCACGAGGATTATTTTCCGTAAATGCCCGCCCATAATCTTTGCAGGCAAACTCTGTGCGCCCAAGTAATCCATTCAATGGGTTGGTCGCATACGGATTAAAATTTGACGTGCCGCAATTTCTTTCATACGGATACAATTGATAATCGTAGCGTAATCCCAGACTCAAACTCAGGCGGCGACGAATGCGCCAATCATCGTTGATATATCCGCCAAATGTTTTGTTGGTCTGCGATTCGCCCAGCGTCCGCACGACACTCGCGCTACTGACGGAGCCAAGCAAAAACGTAGCGAAGGATGAACCTGTATCAATGCGGTTGCCTGCCACTGGGGCCGCATTATCTGTCAGCGTAGTCGAGAAATTATAGTTTCCCGATGGCGCTGAACGCTGCAAATTATTCGCCTGTGTCAAACGCATCTCCGTGCCAATCTTGGTCGAATGATTGCCGTGAATCCAAGTCACAGAATCAAACAGTTGACCGACCACACCGCCGCGCCGTCCGATGGTTCCAACCTGAAATCCCGGCAAACCATTGCTGATGCCAGGAAAGGAGTCCCCGGGAACGATAGCGGGCAAGCCAAGTTTTTGCGGATAGTCCTGAAACGCACTGGCAACGGCGAAATCGAAAATTTGTCGCGCCACGCCGATGCGAAATTCATGCAAAACATTCGATGAGAAATTATGCAAATCCGTGAGTACAATATTGTGTCCACGATAGGGGTCATTGCGTTGGCGAATCAGCGGATCAGGATATAAATTTGAGGTGCCCTGATCGGTGAATTGTTTGTAATAAACATAACGCGCTGAGAAATTATTTTTCTCCGTCAGGCGATGATCAAAACGCATCGTGTGATTATTCAAATTTCGTTTATTTGAAACTGCGCCGAAGTAATTATTTAAATTGTTGTTGGCATTATCCGGCGTGCGATTTGGCAATGGATAATATGCCAGAATATTTTTGGAGACAGGATCAAGGCGATTCGCCGGAATAATATTGCCGGGAAATTGATCACGCAAAAATCCCGCACCGCTCGGATTTGCACGCGTTGTCAGCGGATCATAAACTTTGATGACGGTTCCCGCCGTATTTTTCAATTGCGAAAAATCACCGCCGCGCATCGCCGCTGTCGGCATCGTATAAAATCCTGAGGCGTTCGTGATGAATTGATAGCCTTCGTAGTTGTAAAAGAAAAAGCTGCGGTCACGACCATCATAGCCAAGTGGCCCAAAGATTTTCTTTGGAAAACGAATCGGTCCGCCAATGGCTCCGCCGTATTGGTTATAACGCAACGCTTGAATTGGACGCGAAGCTCGATTATTTGCCCAGCTATTCGCATCTAAATAATTATTACGGAAAAATTCGTAGAGCGTGCCGTGCAAATTATTGGTGCCTGATTTGGTCACGAGGTTAACGACACCGCCGAGCGTGAAACCAAATTCCGCTGACATCGCGCTGCTTTGCACTTTGAATTCTTCTACTGCGTCTACGTTGGGGTTGATGCTGACATCGGGGATGTATGGGTTCGTGCTGCTCAATCCGTCAACAGAAATATTGTTGCTGGCGAGTGGGCTACCGTTGATACGGATCAATGAAACCTGTGTACCGCGATCACCAAAACCACTGGCGGACGGCCCCGCACCTGATTGTACCGCCGGAGACAATAACACCAGTGAAAATGCGTTGCGACCATTAAGCGGCAATTCCTGCACACGACGATTTTCAATCACTTTGCCAAGCGTCGCCGTCGTCGTATCCACCAATGAGCCTTGCCCTGTGACTTCCATCACATCGGTCACTGCGCCCGTTTCCAAAGCCACGTTGAGCTGTGCCTTTTGATCCACTTCAAGGACGATACCGCTACGCAAATATTTCTTGAAGCCATCTTTGGTAACAGCCACTTTATAACTGCCAACACTCAAGGCTGGTATATTGAACGCACCGTCTTTGTTACTGACAGCAGTAAATTCAAGGTTCGTATTGATGTTGGTGATAACGATTTGCGCTCCAGGCACAACTGCGCCTGTTTGATCGGTGACACTGCCCAGAATTGTGCCGCGCCCCTGTTGGGCAAACGCGTTTAGTGCGCCGAAAAATATCAGCACCAATGCGTAAAATAATGGTTTCAGGTTGATGGACTTCATGATAGTGCTCCTTTGAAATTACTGCTCAAACCAATGTTTCGTGCGAAGGAAAAAACCGTCGCGCTATCGCTCCGGCCCGCAAGACCAGAGTCAAAAATATTTTTTGGATTCTCAAAATGAAATTCGAATTGCCCCTGTGCGTTTGGAAGGCATTGACATTAACAGGGCAAGCACATTTACTACTGTTGCCTGTTGGAGACGAGACGAACTTGCTTCAACTTTTCCTCATCGGGATGCAGCGGGAAATTCCGGCTTTTGTCGGGTTACTACTCGTCAAAGTTCAGACCCGATGAAAGCTGGAACACCTGCGTTAGACTCTTACACAAATTTTTATTCTGTTTCTCCGACGACACGCTCAACATCTTCCACCAGCGAACCACTGGCACGCATGATGTGACTCGTGATCGCCTGCTCGACTGCCGCCGGATCGCGTTGTTCTAAAGCACGAACGATGGCACGATGCTCTTTCTGCTCACGCGATACACGATCCACCCAATCATCGGTGCGCGAATGAATGCCGGCCACATGAATTGGAGTGCGCAAGCGGTGATAAATAGCGAGCAACTTGCGATTACCGGAACGCTTCACGATTAATTCATGAAATTGGGCGTTCTGTTCCAGATGAACGTGGACATCGGTCTTCGCTGTAGATTGATCCATCGCCCCAATCAACTGTCGCAAGTGTTCAGTATCCGCTTTCGTGATGTGGCGCACTGCCAATTTTCCCGCCAGGACTTCCAGCGCACAACGCACTTCGAAAGTTTCGGCTAATTCGGTGGGGTCAAGCCGCGTGACAAAAGTGCCACGCCGCGATTGCACGTCAAGCAAGCCATCACCGGACAACCGCTCAATTGCTTCCTTGATTGGCATCTTGGAAATCTTTAGCCGTTCCGCCAATTCTTCCGGGCTGATTCGTTCGCCTGGAGCTAAGCGCCCTTCGACGATTTCACTGCGCAGATATTGATAGACCTGATCGCTGATCCGTGCCTGATTAATAATTGCTGCCTCAGCCGCTGCCATAAACTACTCCGATTTTCTGGTAAGCCCGAATCTAATTTGAATTAAAAAAGAATCTGATATATTAGATACCAGATGCTAAATCCTTTTAATAAGCCTGTCAAGCCATTACCAGCAATTCCAAATTTGCGCTGGGTTATCGCCGTCCTGTTGCTGCTGGTATCAGTCATGAATTATGTGGATCGCCAGACACTCTCGATTCTGGCGCGAACAATTCAGACAGATTTGGGAATTGATGATGCAGGATACGCACAAGTAGTTTTAGCTTTTCAGTTAACCTATGCCGTGATGTATTTGCTCTCTGGCAGAATTCTTGATGCCATCGGAACGAGGCTGGGGCTATGCTGTTTTCTTGTGTGGTGGTCACTCGCCAATATGCTGACTGGACTCGCCAGCGGAACAATTTCCCTCGCATTTTTTAGAAGCTTATTGGGCCTTGGCGAACCCGGTGGTTATACCGCTTCTGCCAAGGCTGTCGCCGAATGGTTTCCCGTCCGCGAAAAAGGTATGGCGGTCGGTTTGTATACAATGGGTGGCACACTCGGAGCCGCCATCGCTGCGCCGATGGTCGCATTCATTACCACTCGTTACGGCTGGCAAATGGCGTTCCTTGTCACAGGTTCAATGGGATTAATTTTAGCACTGGTATGGTGGCTGATTTATCGTAAACCAGATGTTCATCCATACTTATCCAAGGCTGAAAAAGAATTTCTGACGACTGAAAATGTGCTGAAAGAAAAAGCTGTACCAACTCCGCAATTGAGCTGGAAAGAATTGATCCGATTGAAACCGATGTGGCTGGTGTTGGTGGCAAGAATGATTACGGATCCGCTTTGGTATTTTTATCTTTTCTGGTTTCCCAAATATTTGCAGGACGTGCGCGGTTTCACGCTCAAGGATATTGGCGCGACCATTTGGATTGTATTTGTGACGGCTGATTTAGGCAGTATCTTAGGCGGGTGGTTGTCGGGAAAGTTTTTGCAACGCGGCATTCCTCCGATCAATGCACGTTTGCGGATTATGGCGGGAGCGGCAATTTTATTGGCTTTCAGTTGCCTGCTTCCGTTGGTTCCCGGTAAATCGTGGCCGATAGTTTTGGCAAGTATTTTTTCGTTCGCGCATATGGCGTGGCTGACCTGCATCACTACATTTTCGGTAGACATTTTTCCCGCCCCGATTGTGGGGTCGGTGCACGGAGCAATTGGCGCAGGCAGTGCCTTCGGTGGCTTTCTTTCAACCGCAGCGGTAGGTTGGCTCATCACACATTTTTCGTACGACCCGACGTTTACGGTGATGAGCTTTTTGCATCCGATTGTCATCATCGGATTAATATTTACGCTGCCCAAAGCGGTCGCAAAATATCATCGTGAATTGGTATGACGAATGATTTACAAAATAAAATTGCGCTGATCACCGGCGCAGGTCGTGGAATAGGACGCGCCATCGCCAGCAATTTTGCGGCGGCGGGAGCCATCGTTTATTTGAACGACATCAGCCTCGAAGCAGTGATAGATTGCGTGAGTGAAATCATTTCATCCGGTGGCAAAGCCATTCCCGCATGCGCTGATATTTCAAACTCGGTACAGGTCACAAAACTCTTTGCAGAAATTGAATCAGGTCAGCTTGATGTGCTCGTAAATAATGCCGCGCTCAGTCACCCGAATTCATTGCATGAAACAAGCGACGATGTTTGGGATTCAGTTTTATCTGTAAATTTAAGTGGAGCATTTTATTGCTGCCGCGCCGCGTTTCCTCTGATGCAAAAAAATGGCGGACGCATCATCAATCTTTCTTCCGTATCAGCGTATACAGGCAAAGTGCTGAGCAATAATGTCGCGTACATCGCAGCCAAAGCCGGACTGGATGGACTAACTCGCGCCCTTGCACGTGAAGGCGCTCCGTATGGCATCACGGTAAATTCTGTCGCGCCCGGCATTATCGAAACTGAAATCCATGCGCACTTGTCGGAAGAACAACGCAATCAATTACCGACACTGGTTCCGGCTGGTCGCCTTGCTTCTGCGCAAGAAGTTGCCGAGGTTGTCAGCTTCCTGGCTGCCGCCAAAAGCAATCACATTACAGGTCAAATAATTCACGTTAACGGAGGAATGTATTTCGCATGAAAACCGCGACAACTATCGTCAAAATTGAACACCAGATGGTTTTCATTCCGTTTCATAAAGCGGCGGAATGGGCGGCGGGCAAACGACCTGGAACGACGCGACTAATCGTACAAATTTACACCGCTGACGGAACCGTTGGCATTGGCGAAACAATTTGTCTGTGGGAATTTGTCCAACCTGTGCTGGCGCGAACGATCATTCCACTCGCACTCGGCGAAGACGCCTGCGACATTGAAAAGCTGTGCAAAAAAATCGAAGGCGCAGGCTATTACCATCACATTCGGGCGCTGGTCGCGGCACTCGGCGGTTTTGAAATGGCGCTCTGGGACATCGTCGGAAAGCAAGCGAACATGCCACTGTATAAATTATGGGGCGGCGCGTATCGCAATCCAATTCCGATGATTGCTTATTTGCAAGCCAAAGACCCGCAACAAATCGCGGAAGAATCCGCCGCCGCTGTTGCGCAGGGATTCGAGACAATTAAGGTCAAAATCGGGATGTCGCCCGAAAGCGATTTAGAAATTGTCAAAGCGGCGCGGGCTGCGGCTCCCCACGCGAAATTACGCGCCGACGTCAATGGCGCCTGGACGATTGGCACGGCGAAACGAATGATGCGCAAGCTGGAACAATACGATCTTGAATACGTGGAGCAACCATTGCCGTTGGATGATCTGGCGGGACACGCATATTTACGAAAATTATTTTCGACGCCGATAGCGTTGGACGAAAGCGCCTACACGATGCAGGACGTGCTGGCGATTATTCGCGCCGAAGCAGCCGATGTGATCCTGCTTGATCCGCATCAATCCGGCGGATTGCATCGTTGTCGCAAAGCCGCCGCCATCGCCGAAGCCGCAGGCATTCCTGTCACGTTTCATAGCGGCGCAGAGTTAGGGATTTCCACCGCCGCATTTCTGCATCTAGCGGCATCCATTTCCAATCTCATGCTGGCGGTTGACAATCAACAACCTAATCTCACCGATGATATTGTTGACATGCCGCACCAGCTTGAACGTGGCAACATAGCCATACCGAACGGAGTTGGTTTGGGGGTGACATTAGACATGAAAAAACTCGCAACTTATCGTTCTGATAAAATTGGCAACCCCTACCTTGATGAAGATCGGCCTGACTGGTTCCCTGCCAAACCGCAATATTGAACCTGACGGGCAGAACTCATTCTTTTGTCAAAGTACCGATAAGCAAAACGGTGAGACAAAAATCGAAACCCATTTGCTGTCAGGTTCGTCTTACAATGTGCTTGTACCTTAATAATTTTATCGAATTGCCTGAACTGGTTGCCATTTTCCAAATTGTCATTTCTATTTCAGTGATGATGGCTATTATCTGACACAAAGAATCTGCCCTTCGATAAAGTTGCAATAACTCAGAGGTGGCTGAAAATCATCTCGTACCTCAAATGATTAGGAGACATAATGAAACGAAAAAAAGCATCTGATTATCCACAAGAACTCTTAGACCTGTTTCACGAATATCAACATGGTGACATCAGCCGCCGCAGCTTCCTAAATCGCGCAGGCAAATTTGCTGGCACGGGTCTAACTGCTGCGGCGATTTTCGAGAGCCTGAAGCAAAACTATGCGTGGGCGCAACAAGTCCCGGCGGATGATAAGCGCATCAAGGTGGGCTACGAGGTAGTTCCTTCGCCAGCAGGCAACGGTACGATCAAAGGTTATCTGGCGCGTCCGGCAAAAGGAAAAAAATTGCCTGTCGTGCTGGTCATTCACGAAAATCGTGGCCTCAATCCCTACATCGAAGACGTAGCGCGACGCTTCGCCGCTGCCAACTTTATCGCGTTTGCACCCGATGGATTAACATCAGTTGGTGGCTATCCGGGCAACGATGAAAAAGGCGCTGCTGCTTTTCGCACCGTAGATGGTAAAAAAATGACCGAAGATTTTGTCGCGGCGGCAAAATGGCTGAAAGCGCGTCCCGATTCAAACGGCAAACTTGGCGCGGTCGGATTTTGCTTTGGCGGTGGGATGGTCAATCAATTGGCGGTGCGACTCGGCGCGGAGCTGAAAGCCGGAGTCCCTTTTTATGGTCGCCAACCCAGCGCAGAGGACGCCGCAAAAATCTCGGCAGCGCTGTTGCTGAATTACGCCGGAACTGACCAGGGAGTAAATGCTGGCATCCCGGCCTACGAGGCGGCGCTCAAGGCGAATAAGAAATCGTATGTGATTTACACTTACGAAGGCACGCAGCACGGCTTCCACAATGATACGACGCCGCGCTACGACAAAGCCGCAGCCACGCTGGCGTGGACGCGCACACTCGAATTTTTCAATAAGCAATTGCGCTAACAAAATACTTTCATGGTGCGGCGGTTTCGCTTATAGCTCGCCGCACCATTCGCTGAACTCATCCAGCAGGCATTAGAACGCCCTCCAAAATCTGTGTAAGTTTTTTGCTATTTTTCATTCGTACTGAAACCTTTCCATTCCCGCCTACACTCACCCAACGTGAACAACTTATTGAATCTTTCGATGTAGTGTCTGATCAGACAGCGCACGAAACATCTGCTGTAGAGGCTTCGTCGGCTCGCTGGTAGTGAGTAACTACATCTTTTACCTGGAGCAATTTCATGAAAAAAATTTCTACTCGTCTGATATTGGTTGTGATGTGTGTTGGCCTGTCTTCACTGGTCGGGCGGGCGCAGGACTTTCAAAAATCGTATCGCCTGGCACAAGGCAGCCGGGTCAGCGTCAAAAACGTTTCCGGTGATGTCATTGTCAAAGACTACGACGGCGAAAGCATTGTCGTCACGGGCATCAAAGAAGGCCGTGACCGCGATCAAATCACCATTGAGGATTTAAGTAATGGCGGCAATGTGGATGTCAAAGTCCGCTACCCGGAACGCTGTAACTGCAATGCCAGCGTTCGCTTTGAAGTCAAAGTTCCGCGCACGATTAACTATGATTACGACGCGTTTTCCTCTGTCAGCGGCGATGTCGAAGTGGAGGGCGCAGCTGGCACGTTGCATGCCAAATCCGTCAGCGGTAACGTCAGCGTCAAAGATGTCAATGGCACCATTGACGCTAAATCTGTGAGCGGTGAAGTCCACGTTGAAAAGGCTTCCGGTGCGGTCAATGCCAAATCTACCAGCGGCAATGTCAGAGTTGATCTTGTGCGCGTGGATAGCACAAATCGGATGGAATTTGCCTCGGTCAGCGGCAATGTTAACGTAAGCTTACCAGCAGGTGTCGGAGCCGAAATCGAAATGTCCACGATGAGCGGATCGCTTGAAACAGATTTCCCGATTACGATTGAGAAGAAAGAATACGGCCCCGGTCGTTCGGCGCGTGGGCGGGTAGGCGATGGTTCACGCACGCTGAAAATGTCTTCGGTTTCAGGCAATCTGAATTTGCGGAGAAATTAAAGCGGTACAGTACTACGAGCCGTAGCAAGTCCGCTTCACTGGAACAGTACTACGAGCCGTAGCGAGTCCGCTTGATTACTACCAACTTTCTCAGTATCCAAAGCACTCACTACGCCTCGTAGTACTGCCAGGCGTTATCGCTTATTTTTTACACGTTCCTCAGCAAACAGCACAAACTGGCAAGTTTGTGCTACTTCTTCTACCATCAATCCTTTTTTCTCGCCTCGCCACCTGATCAGAACGACCGTCGTCACACGCGGGCTGGTTGTCTCACTACTGCTGCTCCTTGCGACGAAAAAAACGTGCCGCACACCGCGCAGGGCTGTCCGCTACGATGTGGTATATTGACCTAGAACAGGAAGAAAAGCAGGATATAAAACGATGAAAAACTTATTTCGCAAGCTCTCAGGCCGGATGGATGATTTGATTGGTTCCCCGTGGACGTTTGTCGCCTTGCTGCTGTTCATTATTGCCTGGTTTGTCGTGGGGTACATCTTCGATTATCCCGAAACAATGCAAATCGTTTTTGATAACGGAACAAATATTCTGTTCCTGATATTGCTCTTTCTAATGCAGAATTCTCAGAACCGCGACAGCAAAATTATTCATCTGAAGCTGGATGAGCTGCTGCGCGCCAACGAAGGTGCGCGAACATATTTAGCCGGGCTGAAAGAGATGCCGGAAGAAGAAATTGACCAACTTGCCACGGAGTTACGCGCATTGAGTCAGCAGCCTGGCAAGACTGACAAATAAAATAAAGTTCCCTGTTGCCCTGTCCCATTATGAATATTCTGGTGCTCAATTGCGGTAGTTCGACGATCAAATTTCAAATTATTGCGACTGATCCGGCGCTGCTTGATCAAAACGCAGAGCGCAAATTAGCGCGTGGCACGATTGAACGGATCGGCGGTGAAGCCGTGTTGACGTTGCAGGCCGAAGGGCGCACCGCACAACGCGTGACTGCCTTGTTGCACGACATTCGCGCCGCCGTGGATTACATCATTCGCTGGGCGTGCGCGGATTCATCAGGCCTCACAGAAATCAACAGCGTCACTGACATTCAGGCTGTCGGTCATCGCGTCGTGCATGGCGGCGAACGCTTTACGCATTCGACGATCATTACAGATGAAGTGCTGCGCGGCATCGAAGATTGCCTTGATCTGGCACCACTCCATAATCCCGCCAACCTCAAAGGTATTCTTGCCGTGCGCGAATTGCTGGGCGCGGGGTTGCCACAGGTCGCCGTCTTTGACACAGCCTTTCATCAAACGTTACCGGAACATGCGTATTTGTACGCGCTGCCGTATCAACTGTATCGGCGGCATCGCATTCGGCGCTATGGCTTTCACGGCACTTCGCATCGGTACATTGCGTATCGTTATCGGCAATTGCGTGAACTGCCGCGCGAAGCCGTCAACATCATCACGCTGCATTTGGGCAATGGCTGTTCGGCTGCGGCAATTAAAGGCGGCAATTCGATTGACACTTCGATGGGGCTGACACCACTCGAAGGATTAGTGATGGGGACGCGTTCGGGTGATGTTGATCCCTCCATTCTTGATTTCATCGCCACGAAAGAAGGGTTGTCCGCACGTGAAGTCGAAAGCCTGCTCAACAAACAATCGGGATTGCTCGGAATTTCCGGCCTGACACATGACATGCGCGATTTGCAGGACGAAGCACAGACCAACAAAGATCGGCGTGCGTTGCTGGCGATACAAATTTTTTGTTACCGCATCCAGAAATATATTGGTGCTTATTTGACCGCCATGAATGGTGCCGATGCGATTATTTTTGCGGGTGGCATTGGCGAAAATTCCGCCGCAATTCGTGCGCAGATTTGTACAAACCTGGCGTGGCTGGGAGTCAGAATTGATGCCGCCAAAAATGAAGCAATGACTGGTGGGCGCGAAGGGATGATTAGTACCGACGTTTCCAAACCGGCGATTTATGTTATTCCAACGGATGAAGAATTATTGATTGCACGCGATACTGTGCGTTGTATCAGCGCGTGAAATGAGCGTGATGTTGTATGGACGCTCAATCACACCGTCCATATTTTTTCTAAATCTGCCGCCACGTGTTCGTAATGTTCAACTGATTTTTCACCCAGGCCCTGCGCGGCTTGCATAAACGCCTGATGAACTGCGGTCTTTGTTTCCTCATCCAGAATTTCTTCGGCTAAGGTAAATAAAATTGTATCCTCACGGCGCATGTGATGAAGCACATGGCGGCTGTAATTACGCGCACTCGTAATAATTTCTGCTTTAGCATCGTCTGCGCCATTACGATATTCTGTAATGGCGACACCTAATTCAATCAGCAATTTTCGTTCGGTTTGATGTTCATGCTGGAGAAATCCGAGCGGGCCGCCTTCCACCTGCATGCCACTTTTTTCCAGCGCCGGAAATAAATACATTTCTTCTTTTTCGTGATGAAAACGATCCGCATAAATTTGCATAAAATCCAATACGTGGACCAAATCTTCGGCAGGAATTCGTTCACCCAAATCAAAGCGCAGACAAATTCCTTCCAGCGCCCGCAAAGCCTGCTCAATAATGCGATGTTCGTGTTTTAGTGTATGTGTTGGTCGTGCCATAAAAATATTTCCATTCTTAGTCAGGTACGGGCGATTTCGACCGAACAATGGGCGTGCGAGGCAATCGCCTGCGCCACGGAACCAGGCAAAAAGCGTTTGAAGCCACGATAGCCGTGTGAGCCAACGACGATCAAATCAGCTCCCCAGGCCTCCGCTTCGTCCAGAATTGTGCTGGGTGCGTGCCCCATCTTTTGTTCCGCAATTATTTCTACCGCTAAATCCTTTGGGGCGCGGATGAGGGTCAACGCTTTGTTTATGGCGGCCTGCGCTTTTTCCTTTTGGGCTTTGTCCAACTCTACATAATAATTATTTGGCAATCCCCAGGGTTCCATCGCTCCTACGTAGGGTAATTCTGCCACCGAAAACACCTTGATGACTGTCCCGGCAGGCCACGGGCGGCGGGCAATTTCCTGGACAGCAGCATCGCTACAAACTGAACCATCTACAGCTAATAAAACTTTCATGGGTAAGTCCTCCCTTTACAGTCACATTGCAAAAACTATGCCGCCACAATTACGCCCTTCACTCTTTGCAGTCATAGCTGTATTGGATAATTTCTCGCATAGCGATAGGTAATTTTCCGCAGCGCTGCCTAATGTCCCTGACTATTCAGCCTAATCTGCCAGGGCATAGCGTTTGCCCTGCTTACCACAGAGAACAGCGATTCAGCAGAAAGATATTCATGCATAAAAACCCTCTTCCTGTTAGTGGCAAGGCGCAATCAGATAATCGGCGAGAACAGATCGGCTGTTATTTTTATGACTGGGCATTTTACACCTCATACGCTTTCCACCTGGCAAGTGTGCATTGCAGAGGCCTGCACGAAGTAAGGGCGAACAGGCACACTTACTTCGTGCGTGTTTCCGCATTGCATAATCTCTAAGTTGAAAGCGTATTAGCCGTCCCCTCTGCCATTATCGAAACCGAATTCAACTATCTCATCAACCCACGCCATCCTGATTTTGCACGCTTAAAAATTAATCCACCCAAACCGTTCAATTTTGATGGGCCCTTGTGGGCATAGCGGCTTCCTCAACCGCCCCTCATGAAAGCGAACGAGCCAGCCCTTGCAATCCGACCGCCACAAGATGTTTGCAGAATGCCCCTTCTGCGGCAAACAGGCACGTACAGCTATATTGTAATTGCCCCGTGCGGAACCACAACCTGACCTCGTAGCGTTGTGTCCCCTGCACTTGGGCCGTAATTGTCTCCGCTGCCTCCGCCCACGAAAGCACCTGCCCGCGCTGACTGTACGCTGCCCCCCGCTCATAAACCAGCTTCCCCGCTAATGTGCGCAGCAACTCTGGTTTGAGAATTTTCCAGCGTGTGTCGTGTGCCACCTTCATTCCTCTTAACGTTGTAATGGCGCGGCCTCGACCATCCCAAACCCTTGTGAATTCGCGCTGCCGAAGCCGCATTCCCAGCCCAGGGCAATTAACGCCGGATTCCCACGCACCCAGAATGGCGCCAGGTAGCCTTTGATCCTGATGTTCTTATAAGCAATCAGCTTTGAGACGCGCTCCGGGCCGCCGCGCTGCCGAATGTAGTCCCAATCAAAGGAAAACTCCAGCTCCTCTTCGTCAATTTCCGCCCCGCATAACACCCGGTATTTTTCACATAAATTCGAGCCGACCAGCGGGCCGAAACGATCATCATCGGCGCGGACGTAATGCTTGGTTGACATCCCTTCAAGCTGAATGCCGACGGTCAGGGGAGACAACGCCACGAACCGCATTTCTTCCGAAAATTCCGGTGGTTCCAGAATTTCAATTTCGCGCAGGGCATACACCTGACCGGACAAACGAAGCTCCGTTTGCCGATTCAAGCCGCTGACAAACGCTTCGATAAAGTTGGGCAAGGGCGAAGCAATTTGGAATTGCACGTCCCCGTCGGAAAAGCAGTAACCATCATTTTCAAAATGGTAGCGCGGCAGCTTTGGCAACGAATACACAAAAAACTTGAACCGCTTGCGCGAAGCCTCCGCCGCAAAGCCCTGATCGTGCAGGAAGCCTGCGAAATCAGGCGCGACCGTGGCGACCGTTTCATAAATGAACGAGGCGACCTGATGCTGATTCGCGGGAAAAAAGGCGGGATAGGTCAGTGGGGTGAGTGTAAGTCTTATTCTCATATCGGTGCAGTTCGCAGCAGGAATAGTTCGCGGTTCGCAGTGAAGAGAGTTCGCAGCAAGACCGCAAACTCGCAACTGCGAACTTCCTCATCACGATTTCTTGAGACGTTCATCAAAGACAAATCGTTGTGGTGCTTCCAGCCTGATTTGTGCGAAGTCGGGATGCGTCGGATTAAGCAGATAATTGTTTTCCCCTGGCACAATGGCAGTTGGCACTTCGAGCGCTGCCGACGCATTGGCGCTAACCCCCTCATCTCCAATTTGTTGTAACGACAACGGCGCAGGTGACGTGTTCCAGTCAGCAGGTAAAAGACTCCATTCTCTGACGGGCAAAATTAAGTCGGCTGGAATATTTGCCGCAACATACGAATACGCTGAGAGTAATTCATCATTGTCCAGATGCACCAGCATTTCCAAAGCCGCCAGCGCCAGCGAACCCGCCGTGTAAATGATGCGCGTTCCTCGTGTATTCCAACGTCCGCCGAAGCGATACGCGCCTTCGCCATCAAAAGCCGGCGCCGCGTATTTTGTTGTTTCAATTCCTCTCAGGTTCGATAAGCATTCCGACACAAGCTAACAAGTTTTGGGAAACACAGAGAAGAAATAGTTTCAATTCCTCTCAGGTTCGATAAGCATTCCGACTAGAATGGAACGAATATTGATGGGCTTCGCAGTTTTAGTTTCAATTCCTCTCAGGTTCGATAAGCATTCCGACCTGTGAAGTTGTAGTACCTAAGTCTGGCGTGTATAT
>JANMKB010000248.1:0-24442 GCA_031371805.1 Blastocatellia bacterium
GTCATAGTTTTTTTCCTCCATAAGCAAGTATAAGGCTCGCAGAAGTAAGCGCAACCCTTGTCACAAGCCAGATTCTCTTTATTATTCCCGTATGAACAAAACGAAACCAACTCCGGCGCTGGCGAAAGATTTGCCGCTTAGTGAAGACATTCATCGGCTCGGCGATTTGCTGGGCGAAACACTGAAGCGGCTCGGTGGTGAAAAGCTTTTTGAGATCGAAGAAAAGGTGCGGGCATTGTGCAAAGAGCTACGCCTGACACATGCGGCGGCAACGGAAAAAAAGCTCAAAAAGCTCCTGCGCGAGTTGACGCTCGAAGAGGCGATAGGCGTCATTCGCGCGTTCTCCGTGTATTTCCAACTCGCCAATATTGCTGAGCAATATCATCGCATTAGGCGCAAAAGATACTATGAATTACAGACGCCGGATGCGCCGCAACGTGGTTCGCTTGCGCATACTTTTCAAGCCTTGAGTGAGGCGAAAATCTCCGGCAAAGATTTACAAACTGTCCTCGACAAACTGGAAATCAGGCCAGTCATTACGGCGCATCCGACCGAGGCGGCGCGGCGCACAATGCTGGAAAAACATCGCCGCATTACAAATTTGCTGCGTGAATTTGATGACTGGGAAATTTCGTCGAAAAAACGAAAAGAATTGAATGCAAGCCTCGCGGCAGAAATCGAATCCATCTGGCAAAGCGATGAAGTGCGCCACGTGAAACCGACAGTACTGGACGAAGTTGGCAACTGCCTTTATTACTTCGACGCGACGTTGTTCGATGCGCTGCCTGTGATGATTGAGGAATTGGAGCATGTCCTCAGCGAACATTTTCCCAAAGTGAAGTTGCAGGATGGAGCCGCGCCGTTGCGTTTCGGTTCGTGGATTGGCGGTGATCGTGACGGCAATCCGTATGTTACGCCTGAAGTCACGTGGGAGGCGTTGCGCCTGATGCAACGCCAGGCACTGCGCCGATACGAGGCCGCCGTGTCAGAACTTGGACATCGTATCAGTGAATCTTCGCGTTATGCGCCAGCCACGAAAGAATTGTGGGATTCGATTGAGCGCGACAAATTATTGTTCCCCATCACTGCGTCGTTAATTGCTGAACGCAACGCTGAAGAGCCTTATCGGCAAAAGCTTTCGTTCATTTATGCGCGGCTGGAAAACACCCTCCGGCGCAATCAGGATTTGGCGACAGCATTGCAACTGGAACAAGGCCATCCATTGATTTCGACTCGTCCGGGTTTGCCCATGCTCGCAGCGTTGCGCAAGACTAAAACACCGCCGTTTTATCAGGATGGAAAAGAACTTTGGGAAGATTTGCGGCTGGTGCGCGACAGCCTGCGCGACAGTCAGGCGCAACTCGCCGCGCGGTCGGTGGACAAATTGATGCGACAAGTTGCGGCCTTTGGTTTGCATCTGGCGCAGCTTGATTTGCGGCAACATAGCGAGCGCCACACGGCGGCCTTGAGTGAAATCACGCGCAGCCTCGGCCTGGCAAAAAGCTATGAGCAGATGAGCGAAGAGGAGCGCACGGAATGGCTGACAAAAGAATTAGCTACGCAACGTCCGCTGGTCGCGTTCGATGCAAATTTCAGTGAGGAAACAATTGAGACCCTGAACGTATTTCGCGTTGCACGACGGGCGTTGGATGAAATCAGCCCACGCGGACTGCGGACGTATATCATCAGTATGACGCGTGATGTCAGCGATATGCTGGCGGTGCTGGTGCTGGCGAAAGAAGCGGGACTCGTTCAGAAGGCGGAAGGTGGTAGGCAGAATTCGGAACAACAAACCGAAGTGACATCGCGGTTAGCAATCACACCGTTATTTGAGACGATTGATGATTTGCAGCGAGCGCCGGAAGTCATGAAAAAATTATTTGAGAATCCGGTTTATGCGCGTGTGCTGGCGGAGCAGGATAACTTACAGGAAGTGATGATCGGTTATTCAGACAGCAGCAAAGACGGCGGCATTCTGACTTCCAGCTGGGAGCTTTTTAAGGCACAGGAAAGTTTGTGGGAAGTCGCACGCGCTCACAAAATCGAACTGCGTTTATTTCATGGACGCGGCGGCACAATTGGGCGTGGTGGTGGGCCGACGCATGAAGCAATTCTGGCGCAGCCGCCGGGAACAGTTGCAGCGCGGATCAAAACAACAGAACAGGGCGAAGTGATTTCCGGGAAATATTCGTTGCCGGACATTGCGCTCAGAAGTTTGGAATTAACGACCGGTGCAGTGATTGCGGCGAGTGTGACAAATGCCCAGCCACAAGCCGCAGAAAAATTAGTGCAGTGGAAAGAAATTATGGAGACGATTGCGGCGGATGCGCTCGCCGCGTATCGCCGCTTTGTGCGGGAAACACCAGGGTTTTATGAATATTTTGTGAGCGCAACTCCGGTCGAGGAATTGCAGCACATGCGGATCGGCTCGCGTCCGGCGAAACGCCAGCAAGGCTCAAAAAATATAGATGATTTGCGGGCGATTCCCTGGGTCTTCGGCTGGATGCAAAGTCGTCACATTTTGCCGGGCTGGTTAGCCGTAGGAACGGCGCTGGAAAATTTCATCCAGCAAAAACCCAAGGCGAATCTGGCCGCGTTACGGGAAATGTACGAGGGCTGGCCTTTTTTCCGCACGACAATTTCCAACATCGAAATGGCGCTGGCAAAAACAGATTTTCAAATTGCCCGGCAATATGCTGAAACCCTGGTTGAGTCGGAACCAGGCAGACGGATTTTTACGTTGCTCGAAGAGGAGTATGAACGTTCCTGTCACGCAGTGATTCAGGTCACCAGCGAAAACAGATTACTGGAAAAACAGCCCGTGTTGCAACGTTCGATTGCCGTGCGCAATCCGTATGTTGACCCGATGAGTTATTTACAAGTGGAATTACTGGCTCGACTCCGCGCCCAAAAAACCAGCGTGGACGAACAGGATCAGTTGTTGTACGCAATTTTACTAACGATCAACGGGATCGCGGCGGGAATGAGAAATACGGGATAAACCGCAGAGATGAGGGCAGAAGGATGAAAGATGGTTTATGTTCATCTCTCATCCTTCATAAATTCATCCCTTTAGGCAAAGCTTGCCACGGCTTCGTCTTCGCTGTCGAAGATGTCGAAAATGGTGTGCAGCTTGGTAATGGTCATCAGGTCTTTGATGCGTGAGGTAACCCCCGCCAGTTTCAATTCGCCGCCTTCACGCTTAACGGTCGTGTAGCTGCGCACAACTTCACCTAATCCGCCGCTATCCATATAGGGAACATTGGTCAGGTTCAGCAGGATTCTGGTTTCCTTGCGGCTGATGAGATCAGAGATTTTCTTATTGAGTTGAACATCCCCTTCGCCAAGCAGGATTTTGCCTTCGACATCCAGGATGGTGACATCGCCATTTTTACGTTCAGTAATGGTCATACAGTGCCTCCGAGTTTATAGGTGACTAAAATTTTAAAAAGTGGTGCGGTAAAACAAGCGAAAAACTATCACAGGGATAAAATGTTGGCAAGACAAACGAAGGCAGATTGTAGATTTCGGAGGATATAGGATTCATTTTCTCATCCACGAAGGCACACAAAGGCTCACGAAGAAGAGCGACGAAGCGAAAAGGCTAAGGGGTGACGCGGGACGAAACCTGATCGCCCCTGCTCCCCTCGTCGTGTCTTTCTTCGTGAGCCTTTGTGTGCCTTCGTGGAAAAACATTTTCTCGAACTCTATAGAATCCGCATTACGTTTCCTGATTCGCCGCCTTCAAGGTTACAATCCGCCTTCACAACATTCTAACCCTGGCGCGCCACATTCCATATTTTTATGATCTTCCGAGACAAAATCATTGCTCAACTCCAGGCCAAACGCGAACGCTTTCACAGCTTTGACGACAATTCGCGCCGCGAATCCGCCACGTACTCAGAAGCACTAAAAAATCTGGCGGAATTATCCAGCGCCCAAATCAAAGCACTGATTGCTCAAATTGCGACGCCAGGGGCTGAACCAACTGGCGAATTCGATACCGCACAAAATCTCTGCTTGCGATTTCCAAAGGAATTCCACAATCACGAAAAAGCCCGACTCTGGGCGTATGAAAAATTGCTCGACCACACAACTTTTGCCGCCGATGGCAGCCAGATTTTACCCGTCAAAGATTTCAATATTCCGGTCGCCGCAATTCAGGTCGCGTGGTTTATTAATCATCACACTCGTGATGGAAGCTATGTTAAAGCAGCAGATTTTCAAGTCCTCGCGCCCGACGAGCTATACATCGAATTTAATGGTGATCGCAATATTTCAGAACAGGCGGTCAACCTGAAAAGATTTGCCCTGGAAATTGAAACGCTGTGTCGAATCATGCAGGAAATTGCGACGCAACCGACCTTGATGGAAAAATCACCGCTGGCGTTGTTCGACAGCTCAATCGTAATTTCGTTCGTGGATCGCCTGCAACAGGATCAGCGAACAGCCTACATTGAATTAATTTTATCCTTACTTCGTTGTTCACAGGAAACGCAAGTTCCGTTGATTGGATATGTTGATACCAGTTATGCCAGCGATTTGACGAATCTGCTGCAACATTGTTTTCCCAATTTGCAGGCGGCTGAAAAAATTCATGATGCGCAACTGGTCACTGATTTATTGAATTGGGGAGATCGCACGCCGTTGTTTATTTGCGCCCGTGGCAGTGCCGACAAAAAGCAGCCAGGCGTCCTGGAAGCTTTTGAAGAATATCAGCGCGGCATTGGTTTTACTTATCTCAAGACTCATTCTTTGGCTCCGCCAGCACGGTTGGAAATTCCGCTGTGGATTTACGAGCAGGGCAAACTGGAGGGAATTATTAATTTGATCCGGGCCGAAGCAATTGTCGGCAATGGCTATCCCTACGTGCTGGAAACGGCAGACGCGGCAGCAGTAATTACAGCCCGTGACCGTGATGCTTTTTACGCCATTTTTCAGAAATTCGCGGAAGAGCAAAAAATTGACTTGAGAATCTCACAAAAAGCCGCCAGCAAGTTCAGGAGAAGATAAAACTAAAAATTATTCGCCCTCGTTAATAGATGCTTAAACCCTCATCCTTTTTCTTAACCAAAATAGATTAAATCATTGTTTTTTCAGGGCACTACTTGACTAGACAATAAAAATCATTCAAACTCATCATCGCCCATAGATAACGCCCCAGAATTTTGAAGTGACCTTTTGGAGGATAAAAATAATCAGGTTTATTGCGTAATTAATTCGCTGATTCACCTAACTCAGCCTTTGTCCAGATTGAGACCGCAATGAACCATCAAGCTGAATTAGCAATCTGTTTCCTCATATTTTGCCATAACATAACTTGACAAAATGTTTGCTAATGCCGCTTTTTGAAAGTGGGAAAATTAAATGCCTCGTAATAAAACTGTCTCCCCTGCGACAGCCATTCCCAAACGCTTGCTGCCTGAATATTCATCAGGCGCGTTAGAGGAATTGCAGAAAATTAATCTGCTCTCTGAACTGGATGAGTATGGAGCAATCCTGCCCTTTCTTTCGTCAGATAATTTCCCATCACCAGTTGCTCGCCCAACACATTCACACGCAACTGAGGCTGTCGCCTTAGTACCCATTTTGGGATTGAGCTTTCTCAATCAGGCCAATCAGTCACTGATGCGATGTGCGGATGAAGCCGAATTGGTTGATTGCTTATTAGGTTCAGTACGCAATTTAAGCGTCGCTGCGCAAACGGATGTCTGGCTCTACGATCCGAGAACTCACCGGTTAAAGCGCAGCCGAAAATCGGTAAGTATTCCCGCTCCGCCCAACACAATTGAAGCCGTTTTTGCGACCGGCGAAACACGGCGCGGGGACTTTCCAGCCGATAAAAAGGAGGTGTTTTATCTCTGTGTGCCGCTGACTTCCGGCAAGAGCATTTACGGTGTTTGTTATCTCAGTTCAAATGCGCGCCCGTTTTCACGCGAAGAATTGGAAATGATGACAGCCATTGGTCATCAGGCCGGAGCGGTGCTGGAATCGTTGCACCTCGTGGCCGAACAGGAACGCGCCTGCGAAAATGTCATTAACGCTCTGACATTAACCATTGACGCACGTGATGAAATTACAGCGGGGCATTCGGGGCGCGTCGCCAGCTACTCCGCCTCCATTGCCCGCTATATGAATTTGTCGCAGCGTGAACAGCGCCTGGCCTATTACGCGGGCTTGCTGCATGATTACGGCAAGATTGGCGTGCGCGATGAAGTTTTATGCAAACCCACGAAGCTAACGGATGAAGAGTTTGAAGAAATAAAATTGCACCCCGCATTTACGCTAAGCATCTTGTCGAAAATTAAATTCAGTGCCAGCCTGGTGGACGTTCCGCACGTCGCCAGTTGCCATCACGAACGCCCTGATGGCAAGGGTTATCCGCGCGGTTTGAAACACAGCGAAATTCCTATCGGTGCATTGATCATTGCGGTTGCCGATGTTTTTGATGCCTTAACCGTCAAGCGTCATTATCGTGATCCAATGCCACTTGACGAAGTGATTGAGGTCATCGAAAAAGGACGCGACACGCAACTTGACGGCACAGTGATTGACGCCTTCATGCGTTTTTATGACCAGGAATATTTGCCGCGTCACCAGCGAAATCGAACATGAAATTGTTTACGCTCGAAGAATCCAATGCCCTGCTGCCTGAATTGCGCCGCCTTTTTGCGAGCATTAAAGCCGCACGCGCAATCATCAAACGCCTGGAACCAGAGGCTAAAAAAGCCAGTGAGCAAAAAAATGAAGGTGGTGGAACTGTATTCGGAGAGCGTTATGCAGGAGCAATTTTCAAAGTTATGGATGGCCTCGAAAACATTCACAGCCTGGGCGTGGAAATCAAAGACGTTGAGCGTGGTCTATGTGATTTCCCGGCGCTGCGGGATGGTCGCGTAGTGTATCTCTGCTGGGTGCTGGGCGAAGAACGAATCGAATGGTGGCACGATCTGGAAGCCGGATTTGGAGGCCGACAACCACTCTAACTTTTAGTTGGGCTTTTTCTTTAGTGTTAAGCTAAAAAACCGTAATGGCAACATTGATTCAAAAAATCAAAATAGCAAATGACTTTTCAACTCCAATTACGTTGATGCTTGAACCTTGGGGACAAGATTACGTCATGTTGCCCGAAGAAATCTTTGATGTCGTGGCGCACGACATCTCTGAAGATTTTTATTTTCACATCGCTTATCAAACAGAGTATATTTCAGTTTATGCCGAAGGCGATTGTTATTCAGTTTCGGTGATTCAAAACGAGAATCTGCTTAAATGCGGACATAACAGAGAAAAGATAAGTTGAGGCTTTCGGCGAGTTATGGCATTTGGGCAGTTGAGCATTGAAACTTAGCTTCCGTGCTGACGGAGAAATAAAACTTTGTCTTTTGAAAATCAACTTGTGTGAAAGCGAACAGAGTGATAAAGATTCAAGCAAAGCCCAACAAATCATTGGATGTGAGGGCGAAACAGCGACTTTCATTTGGCGTTGTCTTTTGAACTCAAACGGGCTTGGTGGCGGTTCCGCCCCACGTCAACTCGTCGTTAGTCTGACAATTACTGCACCCGCAAAGAAACGGTATTGCTCACCTGATCGCCAACCCTGACTACCATTTCGTGAATTCCAGCTTTTAAATCTCTTGGCAATCTGAAATTGATTTGATCCAGGCCGATATAATCAGGCTGCACTCCGGCGTAAAGTACTTCAACTATTTGCCCATCCAACTCAACGCTCACCGGACTGTTTGGAGCCTGGAAATTTTTCACATTACCAAATGAGTTCAGAATTTTCCCGCCCTGCGAGGGACTGGAAAAGCGCCAGCCGGTGCCAAAAATCGAAACAAATACCTCTTTATTTGGGTCTTGTCTGGCAAAGCCCAAATCAAAATTTATGCTGTCGGTGGTTGCGACCATGGAGGCTTCGCCTTTGCCCGTTTGATCAGCGGTGAAAATCGCCGGAGCCACTGGTTGCACGGTGATATAGCCCTGTGAAATTTCGCCGCTTGAGGCTGTGACCGTCACTACCGCCTGACCGGGAGCGACCTCTTCAGGCAAATAAAAATTTACCTGATCATACGAGCCGCCCGCGACGCTGTCAGCAAACATCAACGGAATTCGATGATAGTTGCCTACGCTATCCAGCACCTCCATCGTCGTACCGTTGCGTTGATACAGCGAGGACGAAGGTTCAAGCTCCGCAGGCGGAACCGCCAGCCTGGCGCCAAACCCGCTGCACAATGATCCCGGCGCAATGACGGGCAAATAATTTGCCGCCGAAACAACCGCGAGGTTCCCGGCAATTTGCAAATCCTGGGGCGTAAAATCAAGGCTCACGCGATTCTGATTACTAATGGCGACAATCATCAAACGAATTGGCGCACGCCGCATTGCCCCCAGGGATTCAGGCACTTTCCAGGCAAAGCTGGTCGCAGTATCAGGTAACTCAGCCAGCACGGTTTGATAATTCGCGCCGCCGTCGGTGGATAACCGCACTTCATATTTGACGATGGCAGAAGGCGCAGCAACAGCCCACGAAATCCTGGTTGATTGCCCGACCAGTAAATGTTCTCCATGCGTGGGCGCAAGCAATTTCACCTGCGGCGCGTCAGCCAAAACAACGACATCAATTTTTGCGCTGAGCGAGACATTGGGATTAGTACTCGTGAAACCAATTTGGAATAGTTTTCCGGCTTGCGATGCAGCAGGCGTAAAGACCAGTTCGCCAGCCTCAAAGATTGCGTTCAGCGGCAAATTCAAGGCGGATAAATTTAATGGCAAACCATCAGCATCTACTTTTTTCAAAGCTACTCTGAGCGTTTGCCCAACCTGAATTGTTCGTGTCGCAACATCTTCAAGCAGCGAATTTGTACCTGCCTGTTGACGCCGAGGCAGCGTTAAAGCGCCGACCAGATCGGGTAAATATTCCGACATGCTCAATCCGGTATGCCCGTAAACTTTGGGCGCGTTGCCGCCGAATTGAAAAGCGCGAAAATTAAGTGGAGCGCGGAAGGCGGGATCAACCGCCTGTCCATCATTAATGTCCCGATAAAAGGCTGCATCACGGAAAAGCTGGCGCGCAGTGGCGCGAAAATCGGTACGGTTCGTGATCCGTGCGGCGGTCGTCAGCACCGGCAAATTGAGCATCGCCAATTCCGTCACAGGCGTTTCCAATTGACGCGTCGGTGACCAGGCCAATTCTGCGCCGAGCGGTTGATAATTTCCATCAGCTAATTTTTTACCACCACGCAAAACGGGCTGCGATCCGGTTTTGCCCAGCAGCCAGTCGGCGACGCGTACAATATAATTGGCAACCCGCTCATCACCTGTTTCGCGCCAATATTCGATGATGCCAAGTTGACAATATCCCGCCCACATAAACGGCTGCGTGAGCGGGCCAATCCCTGAAGTTTCAGGAATGAACCAGCCCTTTTTGCCCGCTTTTTCTTCCGCTCCCATCAGCAGATAAACAGCTTTGCGCGAAGAGTTGAAATAACGGACGTCACCCGTATAGCGCCAGGCCACCATCAAACCTAAAGCAGGCCAGCCCAGCCAGCGCGATTCATTCCATTTCAACGCATTGTCGGCAGTAAATTCAAAACTCAAAAATCTGGCAAGGGCTTCACTACCTTCGACGGCGGATTCGTGGACTTCTTCATCTCCGGTCAGCGCGTAATGCAACCACATTCCTTCAATCCAGTTATGTGTCAGCAACGGCAAAACGTCAGAACCGTGATCGCCCTTTTCGTAAAAAGCGACGCCGCGCATGTTGTAAGCGTGTTCGTTATCCCAATAATCATCGGCATGATATTGTCCCCAGTCAGCCCGGTAACGCGCCATTTCGCTGCCGAGTTGAAAGGCTCGCGCATCGCCTGTGCGTAAAAACTCGCGGAGGAGAATATACGGCTGATCATAATGAACATTCGTATATCCCGCCGCCCAGGCTAAATCGCCAAAATTGCGCCAGCCCAGATTCGCACCCATTTCATCCCGCAAGCGATATTCAAAAACTGATTGCGCTGGGTTGTGCCAGTTGCTATCACTGTCCTCAACTGCATAACCAACCGAAACCATTTTTTCCGCCCTGGTGGCGGCTTCGGCAAGTTCGGCGTCGTTGGGAAATCGTTTTGACCAGTCGCGCTTTTCAACCAACAGCGGACGCACCGCGCCAGTCCGGGCAACGTAAGCCGGGTCAGGATTTGCTCCCAATGAATTGGTCAAGGCCAGCGCCTGAAGTGTCTTGCGACCAAGATAAAAATCGGTCGTTTTGGCGCGCGCTCCATCAAATTGATAGTCCGTACCGAGATCAGGCAGCAAAGCAAATTGCAGGCCTTTATTATCAGCAGTCAAAGCTTTCGGAAAATTTTCGGCAAACTCCGGGACAGCAATTTCAAAATCTCCGGCGGAGAGGTGCGCCGAATTTTGCTGCGCTGCGACTTTGGCATAAGCATCGGCGGCTTCGGTCACGCGATAATTTCCGTTGCCCGGTGAAACAGTGGGAATATTCATCACCAAGCTGCGCAGCAAAACGTGCTGTGTATACGGCCCCGTCCGCAAACGAGTCGCACCAAATCCATAAGTGCCTTCATTCATCAGCCGGACGCGCACGCGCACGAAAGGCTGATCGGCATAAAGGTAATAGCGAATCGTAAAATTCAAAGTTGGCGCGGCAACCGTCGGATCAGGGCTGGCAGTTTCGGTTGCGAGGTTGGGAGAAATTCTAAAATGCCCCTGTTGTTTGATGACTACGCGCAGTGCATTTGCTTCTTCAACGGAAGCTTTTTCAATTGCAGCAAAGGCCTGTGCTGGAACAACGTTGTCGGCTCTGAGGCAATCGCTAATGGCGTGTGCCTGTTTCAGTGGCTCCGTAAAAGTCAGGCTTTGACTCGCAACAGATTTGATTGTGGCAATTTCCTGTTCAATTGTGAGGTCACGTAATTTGGCTCCGGCGGGGTGATTAAATTTTAAGGGCGCAGTCAAATTCAATGTCCCGTAATCCGCCGTCGTCACGAGCAACTCTTCCTGTTGCGGCGTGCTTTCGTCCAGCAGGTAGCGATGATTTCCCTGAAGCTGTTGATCTGCACTCCAGACAGCTTTCCAAGCTTTCTCAACCGCCCATTTAAGGGTCGCCAAATGCTCAAAATGAACCTGCATTCCCGGCGCAAAAAGGCTGGTTTCGTTAACGGTCAGCGTCTCGGAAGAAGTTGGATTGACGACAACAATTGCTGAGCGTGGGAAAAGCCCCTGCAAGCTCAGCGGTGCGCTTAGTTGCTCGACGTTGTCCAATCTGTAACTGGCAGCCAGATTGCTCCCGCTCGTTGCAAAATCAATTTTGAGGTGCGCTGAAGTGACACTAATTTTATCGCTGAGTTGATTGACGGTCAGGGAAGAAGCTGGCGCAACTTGTACGCCTGAATCCGTCAAGAGGTAATTTCCCGCGACTTTGGGAGCAAAATCAAGTAACACCCATTTGATAGCTTTCGTTTCGTCGGCTACTACTCCCTGCCAGCGCGAAGTAACGCGAATTTGTGCCGGAACGGCGCTTCCGCCTGGCGCAAGCAGAGTCAGTTGCGAGGCGTTGTGAACGTTCGCGGCTTCGCTCAGCGGCACTCCGATGGTGATCGGCAAACCGACGCGAGAAACCTTAAGCGACACACTTAATTCATTTTTTTGCGCAAAGACAGCACAGCTCAGCGCCGTGCAGGCGAAAAAATAAAGGAGGATTTGGCGGACTGCGGTTTGTTGCTTTTTTCGGCATTCCATAACTTTTCAATTGCTTGATCAGTTCCAGAAGCCAAAGGCAGGTTGGGACTAAATAGTCACCCAAGATCGCAACGGGTGGAGTGAGAGTTACACTGAGCGCAGTCCTGAAAAACGAAAAGGGAACTTCAGAAAAAAAGTTCCCAACGACAAAACGTAACTAAACTGGCAGGATTCGCTTTTTCGGATGTGCTGCGGGTAATCGGCAGCGCTATTGCAAAACTATCACGTGCAGTTTTGTCATTTAGCTATCCACTTCGGTAATTCGTCGGTCTCATTAAAGAGATGCGAACTTTGCGTCCCCGCATCACGGCGGGTTTGCCTTTGTCGGTGGAACGAAAGGGCAGGTTTTCAGTTTGCAGATGACAGATCAGAGTTTTTACACTACTATTCGTCGTCTTATATCTTCTTTTGCAAACTAAGACGGCGTCATTGATGCCCCGTTTCAATGACGCCGTGACCAGACGAACGAAACCCTGGTGGCTCCGCGAGCACGGATGCTATCGGATCACTGAAGCTTTATCGTCCGAACTTTAGATCTTTTGTGTGCCAGAAAAAGAGCTGAGAGTTTGAAAGTAGTCGGCACCGCCTCACAGCAGATGCCGACCAGAAACTACATATTCAAACTCACACACACCGACTCCTTAAACAAATTACGTGCCAATAAAATCGTAACGAATCAGCATCGCTTTGTGACAGGAAAAGTTCACTTTGCAAATGACAGAAAACAAGGTAATTAAAGGTCGGGAAAAGATTTTCAGCGTGAAGTTATTTACTGATCCGGCCCGCACGAAAGCGTGCGAGCAAAGATCAACAAGTCACGCAACTGACAAAAAGTGAACTCTTCAGGTGACAAATTCTGAGATAATAAAAGCGTCAGTGACAGATCATACGAGGTTGACGTGCAGGAAATAAAAAACGGGGAAATGACAATCAGTAATAATAATCTGTGGCGCGGTGGATTGATCATCCTTGCGCTCGGCTGGCTTTATTTCGAGACGCTCCGACATTTGCTGAGCGATTGGTACGTGGACGAAAATTATTCGCATGGATTTCTGGTTCCCCTGATTGCCGCTTATGCGCTCTGGCAAAATCGTGCGGAGCTGCGTGAAATTAAGGCGCAGCCAATGACCTGGGTCGGGGGCGGCTGCATGCTGCTATCAGTATTGTTGCTCTGGGCCGGATCGGTGGGGGCCGAATTATTTGTCACACGTATTTCACTTATTTTAGCCATTATCAGTTTGACACTTTATTTTGGTGGCTGGGAGTGGGTGAAAAAACTTTCCTTTCCACTCGGTTTATTGCTCCTGGCAATTCCGATTCCCAATTTAATTTTTCAGCGCATTGCCTTCCCGTTACAACTGCTGGCCTCGGATTACGCCGCTCAGGTTATTAACTGGGTGGGAATCCCAGCTTTCCGTGAAGGCAACGTGATCGAACTCGCGCAGATGAAACTTGAAGTTGTGGAGGCGTGCAGCGGGATTCGCTCGTTGATGTCGCTGACCACACTGGCCGTGACTTATGCTTATTTCACTGATTCAAGATGGTGGCGGCGGATTGTGCTGGTGGCTTCCGTCATTCCGATAGCGATTTTCACCAACGCCGCCCGCGTTACCGTCACGGGAATCATGGCGCATTATCGCGGCGAAGAAGCGGCCCAGGGTTTCCAACACGCTTTTTCCGGCTGGCTGATGTTTGTCGTAGCGATGCTGTTATTATTAGTTATCGCGCAAGTCCTGCGCTTAATTTCAAAATTGCTACCAGCTAAATTGAGGTAGGTTGATGAGTAACAACACCAAATATTTTTCGATGCTAATTTTCCTCTGCCTGGCCGCAGTTTATACGAGTTATCTAACCCAGGCACGCGAACGGGAAAACGTGCCACCGCGGGAAAAATTCGAGGTTTTCCCGCAACAAATCGGGGACTGGAAAAAAGTCCAGACGCAGGTGCTGGATGATCGAACGCTGAGCCTGCTGGCTCCCGATGATTATGTTTCGCAAACGTATGTCAATTCTGAAGGACGATTTGCTTATTTATTCATCGCGTATTATTTGTCGCAACGAAGTGGAAAAACTTTGCATTCCCCGCAAAACTGCTTACCCGGAGCAGGCTGGGAAATCGTGCAACGGGAACGCTTGCAATTACCGGGTGCAAAACCGGCAATGGTCAACGATATTACGATTGCCAAAGAAAACCTGCGCGCACTTACTTATTACTGGTATCAGGGGCGCGGTCGCGTTGAACCCAGTGAGTACTGGGATAAAATTTACGGCGTCCAAGACGCGGTGTTCAAAAATCGAACTGACGCCGCGCTGATTCGCGTCATGGTGGATTCCAATAACAAGCCCGATTTTGAGCCAAAAGCCCGCGCGGCAGCGTTGGATTTCATCAATCATCTCAGACCTGAACTTGAGCGTTTTATTCCTGATTAAATATGTCCGTCCAACGGATGTGAGACAACTTGCGACTGACCTCCACGCAAAAAATACTCCTCGCCACACTGCTGCCAACGCCCCCGAATCAACGCTTTGTGCGTGCCTGGCTGCCTGCCCAAAATCACCAGCTTGATTGGGCGAAAATAGTTAGCAAAGCTCTTTCGTCCCAGACCTCTTCCCTACTCCGCTGCCATCTGGCAGCGGCTGATCTGCTTCACCTGCTCCCGCATCCTGAACGCGATTTACTGGAAAAAGTAAATCATGCTGAGGCCGCCAAACATTTAATTTACGTCAATGAGGCGCAGAATTTAATTGCCGCTTTACAAACTGAAAACATTCGCGCCCTGCCCCTCAAAGGCGCGGCCTTAATGATTGGAGATTACTACCCCACACCTGGCTTGCGTTCAGCGATTGATATTGACCTGTTGATTGAACCAGAAAAAATCCAACCAGCTTTCGCGCTTGCACACCAGGCGGGTTTTACCGAAGTGAAGATTAAGCCCAGCCGTGCGCCGCTGCCGTTACCCCATGAATTGCGCCATTTGCCCTTGCTGAGAGGCCCCAGCGGCATCCTCCTCGAATTGCATTTTCGCGCTTTTCACGATTTACGCCGCCAGCAGGACTTCGGTTTTGAGCAGATGATTGAACGCGCCGTAACGCACAACAATTTACTGTTGCCGACACCGGAAGATTTATGCCTGCATCTGATTCAGCATTCAATTGTTGATTTAACCAGCGCCCACGCCATCCTGAGAACCTTCGCTGATTTATATTTTGTGTTGCAGCCTGAGCCGCAGAGCCGCGAAAAATTACTGGCGCGGGCGGATGAGTTTGAGCTAGGCGGCGCCGTCAGGCTTGCACTGGAAACGCTACAGGTAATCGAAGCAGGCAGCTATGAGCGTTCAACTGACCAGAGTAAATTGCTGCTTGAAACTGCGGTATCTGAATCGCCGGGCGGGATTATTCGTGCGTCCCGTCTCTTCGAATATCTCGACCTGCGCCAACAACCGCTTGCCCGGCTCAGACATTTATTTTCGCTGCTGAGTGCGGCAAAAAACAAAAACTCCTCCCAGCCAGAATCATCCCAGCGGCTAAAACAAGCCTTCGGTTTACTGCGAAAATTTGAGTGGAAGGGATTAACGATCCGTGATTTGCGCCGCGTCCTGGCGTTAAGAAAAATCACGCTGAGAAAATAAAGAGCATTTCTCCACCGACGCAAAATCTATCAATCGCGTTCAAGTCTCTACTGTTTACTTTTATCAGCAACAGGATTTTGTGAGACAGATGGAGCAGGCTGCTGTTTATGCAACAACTCCATGCCATACCGAATCGGCACACCGAATTTTGCGGGTGAATTGTCCAGCACGGCTTGATTGATCCCGATAACTTTACCATTCGAGCCAAAAATCGGGCCGCCGGAGCCACCATCACTGGTTTGTGCATCGTGGACAATTCTGTGTGGCCTCAAATCACCGATATGACCCTGCGTCGTCAGAGGTCGAATCAATCCGCGCCCGGCCAGAACATTCAGGACAGCTTTAAGCGACGAACGACGATTGAGCGACAAACCTTTCCGCTCATCGTCATCCACCTTAGCCATCAACCCTTCCAGTCCGGCAGGATAACCCATCAGCACCATTGGCTGCCCACTGAGCGCTTCGCTATCGGCAGTTTCTCCCAGCGGCAGAATCGGTAACAAACCGGGATCAGTGTCACCCGGCTGGAAGCTGCAAAGAGCTACATCATCGGCAGTTGAGGCTTCCAGCGTGTGTAAAAGAAAAGGTTGTTTTACTTTGGGAAAATAAACATAGAGTTCTTTTAATCTGGCGCGCAAACCCTGAATGCGCAGCACGCCAGTGACCGGATCATCATCCCAGGGCTGAATGACATGGCGATTCGTCAAAATCAAGCCCGCCGCTACCTGAAATCCTGTGCCAATGAATTCCAAATCCGCTGGCGGCCCGGCTCCGTCTACGCTCAAATTAATCGTGCCATTTGGCCCCAGCAAATTATTATTATCACTATTATCCTTATACCTTGCATCACGCCCTGAGCGCGGATCAACATATGTGTAAAGCCCATAGACCAGACAAACTCCCGCCCCATATTGCCCCACCAGTTTTGTGGGCAAAGAAATCGCAGAATTTGCATCGTTGGCTTTTTCCTGCGCCTGTTTGATTTCCAGCCGCATCTGATCAAGCTGCGATTTAACGACATTCAGATCAGTATTAACTTGTGTGGTAAGAGTCCGATTACGGCGGGCTTCGATAAAATTTAGCGCATTGATGTAAACGATGGTCCCGATCACCAGCGCAATCAGGCCAAAGATCAGATATAAAACGCCACGCGGAATTTCCGCGACTAATTCACGTAAAAGCTGCTTAACGAAAACGATTGCGACATCGGTGCGCGGAGTCGTCGCCTGTTGTTTGGCGGTCAGGGTTTTCGCTTCGGTTCTGGTGCGCGTTAATACCGAAGTTCCTAGTTGCAATGACTCCGCCAGTTCAAACGAAGGCGACAGGGAAAAGAAACGTAACCGCACTCCGGTTGTCCCAAAATTAAATGTATCGCCGTCACGAATGGCTTCACCCAAAGCAATCGGATCGCCGTCACGAATAAGCTGCGCTTCATCGTGCATAGCGGTCACGCGATAAGGGCCTTCTTCCGTCTGTAAAGTCAGCAAAACAGCCGTCGGCGAGAAATGAAAATCATCGTCGCGGAAGCTGAGGTCACAACTCGGCGAAGTGCCAACAGTAATCGTTTTTTGGTGGAAAACTCTGGTTTCTGGCTGCTCAACTCCAGCTAATCGAATTACAATTCCGGTCATAAATCAGTGGTCGGTTACAACTTTTATCTCTTCACCATCATCTGGTAGAAAGTACAATTAACTACGCCAAACGGTAGTATAACGCAGTTCGAGTCGCTTTGAACGCTCAGATTGGGGATGCTTTGCGGTAATTCGGATTCTAAGGGATGAGCGCTGAGATGAACAGAGTAAAAATAATGGTTCGGTAATTTCTCAGATATATTCAGTTCTTAATCATTTTTTTCCAGTTGTGCGATTGCCGCTGCGATTACTTTTGGCAATGGCGCGATAAAATCCATGTCTTCTCCCGTACTCGGATGACGAAAGGAAAGTCGCTGCGCATGCAACATCTGATGTTTGACGCGAATTTCGACTGCCTCCTTTGACACACTTCCCTTATAAACCTGATCGCCGACGATTGGATGACCGATATGGGCGCAATGAATCCGCAATTGATGAGTGCGTCCGGTCAATGGTTCCAATTCCAAAAAAGTGTAATTCGCAAATCGTTGTTTGACCGTAAATTTGGTTTGCGAAGCGTCGCCGTCTTCTTTGACGCACCAGCGCGGCCAGCTCTGCGGATTCCGTCCCAACGGAGCATCAATTTCTCCGCTGTCATTCGTCACCGCTCCATGCACCAGGGCAAGATAATTTTTTTTGACTTTGCGGTTCCGAAATGCTTTGGAAATGATGCGATTGGCGCGTTCGTTTTTGGCGATAGCCAGCACGCCCGAAGTATCGCGGTCAAGCCGATGCAATAAAACCGGACGCGCCGCTGCATGCCCGGGTTTATGCGGACTATGCAAAAAATGATACGCCAGCGCATTCATCACAGTGCCGGATTTTTCTGTGCTGCTGGGATGTGAGAGTAAGCCGACCGCTTTGTTGATGATCAGCAAATCATCATCTTCAAATAAAATAGCAAGCGGGATATTTTCAGGCAGCGCCGCTGTCGGTTCGCCTGGATCAATTTGCAACGTCACATGATCACCAGGTTGCAAAATCCAGCCGGGCATAGTTATGCGCCCATTATTCATCCGCGCCTCGCCCTGCTTAATCGCATTGCGCAACCGCGTCAGGCTAATAGCTGGGAAATTCAAAGCCAAGAATTGATCAAAGCGTAAACCTTTGGCGCTCACTTCAAAAGTGAATGTCTGTAAATTGTGACTGGCTCGTGGAGCAGGGCGTTCTGTCATTGGTTAATTTTATCCTGTCGTGATGCTTGAAACCTGTTGCCGCGTCAGTAGTGTAACGTGATTACAGTGGTTTGCAATTGACGGCGATCCAGCAGTCGTCAATTCAGTACTGCAATTGACTCTCGCCTGTGATTCGGCATAATTGTACTTCGGCTGAAATCTGGAGTTAATTCGATCTCAGCCGAGGACTCATTTATGGCTACCCAACGACGCTCTTCCACTGGCGCGCGCAAAGGTCAGCGAGCCTCTCAATCTCTTCTGCGCCGATTTTTCGGGTTCATTTTTTCACGCTATATCCTCGTCCCACTCTTCATTATTGGTTTGCTTGGGGTTGGGTTTTTATATATTTATTACCTCCGCTATACCGACTTGATTGATGCTGGCTTACGAGGCGATGCGTTTGTGCGTTCGTCGGGCATTTATGCCGCGCCCATGCAATTAAGAACGGGCAGTAGTCTGAAAAGCGCCGATTTTATTGCTCAACTGCGGCGCGTCGGCTACCTGGAAAAAGGTTCGACTAAAAATGAAAAACGTGGCCAGTATTTAGTGCGCGGCAACAGCGTTGAAATTTATCCAGGAAACGATGCCGTGATTGATGGCGAAAAAGCCTTTCGGAATTTGCGTGTTTCCTTCGGCGGCAATGGCATCCAGTCCCTGGCTGATTTGAAATCCGGCGAACAACTGCCAACAGCCGAAATTGAGCCGGAGATGATTTCTTCCGTCCTGAACCCGGAACGCGAAAAGCACAAAATCATCGAATTCAAAGACCTGCCGGAAAATCTGGTTGACGCGATTACAACCATCGAAGATCAGCAATTTTTTGAGCATTACGGCGTCAACTGGCGCGGTGTCTTACGCGCTTTAATTCGCAACACCGAAGAAGGTCGCATCACAGGCGGCGGCAGTTCCATCACGCAACAACTGGTCAAAAATTTCTTTCTTACCAAAGAACAAACGCTCAAACGTAAATTGTCCGAAGCTTACATTTCGATCCTGCTCGAACAACGATTGACGAAAGAGCAGATTTTTTCGATGTATTGCAACATTGCTTATTTAGGGCAGCGCTCCGGCTTTTCGATCAACGGTTTTGGTGAAGCGGCGCGTTCCTACTTCGACAAAGACATTTCACAACTGACGGTCGCTGAATCCTGTATGCTGGCGGGAATTATTCGCAGCCCTAATCATTACGCGCCGTTCAAAAATCCTGACCGCGCCAAAGATCGCCGCGATTTTGTCATCCAGACATTGCTCGAAGAAGGAAAAATTTCGGCGAGTCAGGCGGAGCAGGCCAAAGCCTCACCACTTGGGTTGCGCGGCAAAAGCAGTAGCAAGCTTGATATTTCTGAAGCGCCATATTTTGTTGATTACTTAACCAAACAACTCGAAAAGAAATTTGACGATGGAACCGGTATCGTCAAATCCCTGCGCATTTATTCGACGATAGATTTGGAGTTGCAACGCGCCGCGTATCAGGCCGTCACTCGCAATATGGCAGGGCTGGAAAAAGGTTTTGCCAAACGCAAAGGCGGCGTGGCCGGATTGCAATGTGCGCTCGTGGCAATGAATCCAAAAACGGGCGAAGTGCTGGCAATGATTGGCGGAAAGGATTACGCCACCAGCCAGTTCAATCGTGTGACAGATGCCAAACGACAACCTGGCTCCGTCTTCAAACCCTTTGTTTATGCAACTGCGATCAACACGGCTGAATTTGGCGGCGAAGTCATCACGCCTGCTACTATGTTTATGGATGCGGCAAAAACTTTCACCTATGGCTTTGGCGAAGAATACAAACCGAATAATTATGGCCAGACGTTCTCCAACAAAAACATCACCGTCCGCGACGCGCTCGTCAATTCCAAAAATGTTGTCACGGTCGAATTAGCCGAACGCGTCGGCTTTTCAGAAATTGCCCGTCTCGCCGAAAAAGCCGGCTTGCCGCGCCCGCAAACTTATCCTTCGATGGCACTGGGAGTAGCCGAAGCCACACCGTTACAAATCGCTTCGGCGTATACGATGTTTGCAAATAAAGGCAAGCGCGTCGCCCCCACCTTTATCCGGCGCATCACAACCGCCAATGGGGCGACAACGGAAGCGCCGAACAAAGAAACGCGCCAGGTAATTTCGCCCCAGGTCGCTTATGTCATGACTTCGATGATGCAGGATGTCCTCAATCGCGGCACTGGCGCAAAAGTCCGCCAACAGGGCTTCAAAGCCAGCGCCGCCGGAAAAACCGGCAGTTCACGCGATGGCTGGTTTGCGGGTTACACGCCCAATTTAGTCTGTGCGGTTTATGTCGGGTTTGATGACAACACTGATCTGGGCATCACCGGAGGAAATTCCGCCGCTCCAATCTGGGCATCTTTTATGCAACAGGCGCTGGCGATTCGTCCCGACCTGGGTGGAGATTTTGAAGACCCCGGCGGCATCACTACAGTTGAGATTGACCCATCAACCGGATTGACAGCGAAAGCAGGAGCAGTAAATGCGCGCAAAGAGCTTTTCATCAATGGCACTGAACCAAATAAAAAAGAACTGGATAACGCGCTTGATAATTCCAATGACGAAGAAGCCCGACCAGTTCCTGAATTAGAACAACCTGAGCCACCAAAACAAAAAAACGCACCCAAAATAATTTCCAGTCTTACCAATGAAATGATTACAGCCCGTGCCTTGCGCGATACCGTAGTCTTTGAAGTCTGCGCACAAACCGGCCTGCTGCCAACGGATAATATCTGCACTCGCACCACTAATCGTCGTTTCAAACTAGGCAAAGAGCCACACGAATTTTGCACAAAATCCGCCCATCTTAAACCCGGGCTTTAAGAAAAGTAGTGCAACCAGCCATGGTTGCGCATAGCTATTATGAAACGCTGGTTGTCCGCAAATTACCTAACAATGCTTTGCCAAATTGTGCTCTGTGCCGGGGGAATTTACGCAGGGCTTCGCATCGTCCCAAATTTTCCGGCCTTGCCCTGGATCAGAGAAAATAACGCCACTTCGACAACTGATTATTTGCTGCGTCAATATTTGCCTGGCAGCAACGATTCACAAATTTCACCCTCGGCTGTTTTACGCCATGAGTTGTTGCAACTCCCACCTGATCAGGACATTTTGTTCGTCGGCAATGCGCAACATCCAAATGCTTTTCCGGTACGCTGGCTGGTAGCGTATTTTGCCTTTCCACGTCGCATCGTAAATCCAATTTGTAACGTTCCGAATGAATGGAAACACCCGTATGATCCGGCCCAGGTTTCTGCGGTAGTATTTTTTGGGAATCTGCCGAAAGTAAAAATCGCCGCGCCTCCGGTGCAGATTTTACCGGGGTTACCTTGTGGATCGTCTTTTTTGCCCTGCTGGGCGTGCGAGCCGGAATGCTGTTATTTGCTGGCTTGTGTAAGCGTGAAAAGAACTGGCGCGAATTAGTGCAGATAAATGAAAGTTCTTTGTCAGCGTGGGTACTTGCGCTGCTGGTACTGCTTCCAATGACCGGCGATGTCCTGCTTTATCTTTTCATTGGAACCAGCGCCGGATGGCTAACACTGGATTATTGGTTGAATTCCTCTGCCGTGCGCTTATTACTGCAAATTTCTTTGGTAGCGTTGCTGAGCATTCAGGGATTAGCGAAGTTACCCAGGATCGAATTATCACCCTTGTCACATCCTTCAGATCGTCCGAATCACCCACACCGATAGTTCTATAGCGACAGCAAAAAAAGAAGTTACACGGAGCCTTCACTTATGAGAGCTTCATATTTGCAGCAAATTTATTGTCTTATTGAGGTATCCCATGATTGATGTACGCAACAGTATTTATTCGCTTTCTGATTTCAAACGCAACGATCCTGAAGTGACAACAAAGTTAGAAGAAACAGGCGGGCCAGTCATTTTGACAGTCAACGGCAAAGCTAAATATGTAGTGTTAGATACTGAAAATTATCAAAAAATGATGGAAGCCATTGAAGACGCAAAAACCCTGCGTGCCATCGCGGAAATGAAGGCGGGTAAAGGAAGACCTGTGGCAGAGGTCTTTGCCGATTTGCGAAAAATACTTAATATTCCACCGGATGCAAAAAAACCTAAGCAATAAGCTATTAAATTATTGTCCAACCCGCAGCCGATGAAGACTTGCAACAAGCTGCTCATTGGATTGCAGAGTACTCCACCGAAAAATCGACACTTTGGTATTTTGATGCCTTACAAGCACTCGAAAGCCTGCGTAATTTTCCAACGCGCTGCCCTTTCGCACCAGAGCGAAAAACCTTGAGCTGGAGATTCGACATCTGCTGTTTGCTAAATATCGGATTCTGTTTGTGATTGAAGATGAGACGGTTTACGTGCTGCGCGTGCGCCATCAGGCACAGCAAACGTTACAGCCTGACGAAGATGAATTTACTGCCTGAAAATAAGCTTAGCTGATTACTTTGTACGATTGACAGCAATATTTGCGGCGCATTTCCCAGCATACGAAGCCACCCACAATCAATTCGCTTAAGTTACCATATTGCTGCTCCATTCGTACAAGTCCATATCTCTTTCAGAAAAAATTAATTAACCGCCAGTCAACCCCAGGCAAACTACCTGCGTCTAAGCCTCCGTAAATAGTGAGGAAGTTGAGTGGCGTTTTGTGTGAATAATTTTGGTTGATTTTCAAAGGGAGAAAAATTATGAAAAAGTTCGCAACTCTATTTTTGCTGGTCGCATTAACTATGATTGCGGTGATGCCGAGTTTTGCATCGCCCAACAAAACTGACGAATTCAAGCTTGTCGAAAAGGTTCGGAAAGAACTGGTAACGCTGCCATATTTCAGCGTTTTTGATAATCTTGCCTACAATTATGCCGATGGTGTTGTGACGCTGACAGGTCAGGTGATGCGCCCAACATTGAAGAGTGATGCCGGGCGTGTTGTGGCGCGAATTGCAGGGGTTGAGCAGGTCGTCAACAATATCGAAGTTTTGCCGCTCTCCGGCTTTGATGATAGCACTCGCGTCGCCGTGTATCGTGCGGTGTATCGCCAGCCCGGACTTGATCGCCTGTCGTTTCAGGCAGTGCCGCCGATTCACATCATCGTGAAAAATGGTAACGTTACGCTGGAAGGTGTGGTGCTTAATCAAGGTGATAAGAATCGCGCTTTCATCGCTGCCAATAGCGTAGCAAATGTTTTTTCAGTCACGAACAACCTGAGAGTCGAGAAAGCAAACTAATAAAACTGAGTGTGAGAATGTGAGGGAAAAGGCCGGAGAGGAAACTCTTCGGCCTATTTTTTTGTGGCAACTTTCCCTTATTTCGATTATCTTCCCCCAATCATGCCCCCAATAACTTCAACACTCCAAACCTCAATTTTTTAAACAATACTATGGGTGATTTTTTTGGCACAGATGGCATTCGTGGCGTGGCGGGTCAGTATCCGCTGGACGCACCGACAATTGAACGCTTCGGCTATGCGCTGGCGTTAGAATTACAAAAACGCATCGGGCGCACGCCGTTGATTATTTTAGGCCGCGACACACGCGAATCCGGCGACTGGATCGAAGCCGCAGTCATTCGCGGTATTCGCACCGCGCAGGCAAATTTCCACTCCGCCGGAGTCATCACAACTCCCGGCGTGGCATATCTCACAAAAATTCTGGACGGCGACGCAGGCGTTGTGATCTCCGCTTCGCACAATCCTTTTCAGGATAATGGCCTGAAAGTTTTTTCGCCTTCGGGACAAAAAATGGATGACGCAACCGAGCAGGCGATTGAAAAAGATTTGCAGGCTCCGGCGACAGAATTTCCGCCCATCAGCAAAGAGGATTTTGTGCGCGATGAAAAACACGAAGCAGAATTACAGGCACAATACTTTGCATTTTTGCGCGATGAAATCGGCAGCAAGCTCGATTTGAAAGGATTACAAATTGTCCTGGATTGTGCCAATGGCGCGTCATATTTGCTGGCACCGGAATTATTCGCGGAACTTGGCGCAACGGTGCTAACCATTAACGACGATCCCAATGGTCGCAACATCAACCTTGATTGTGGAGCGTTACACACGGAACAATTGCAAGCCACAGTCGTCGCAACGAAAGCCGATTTGGGCATCGCTTTTGACGGCGATGCGGATCGTTCTTTGTTTGTTGATGCAGAGGGAAATCTGGTAGATGGCGATCAGGTGTTGTTCGTCATTGCCGAATATTTGTACGCGAAAAATCAGCTTGCCGCCAATCGCGTAGTCGCAACTGTAATGAGCAATCTGGGGCTTGAGCTGGGCCTAAAAAAAC
>JANMKB010000110.1:0-7310 GCA_031371805.1 Blastocatellia bacterium
GTTGTCAGAAAACAAACTGCCAGTCTGAAAATTTCCCAAACTGGCAGTTAAGGGTACGGATTAAAAAATCCTGCTTATTGATTGCGTCGTCCACCTGAACTGTCACGCGCAGGTCTTTCGGTACGCGGCTCGCTGCGTTCAGCCCGTGGCGGAGCTTCCTGTCTGGGAGCTTCCTGACGTTCGGCGCGTGGTGGCGCTTCCTGTCTTGGTGCCTCCTGTCTGGGAGCTTCCTGACGCGGCGGAGCTTCCTGGCGTGGTGGCGGACTTGGACGTTCATAAGTCCGTGTTTCTTCGCGTGCCGGAGCAGGACGCTCTTCCCGCCGATATTCGCGCGGCGCTTCCTCTCTCTGCGGGCTTGGTCTTTCAACGTGGCGCGAGGGGGTTTCGCGTCGCTCGGTTTCGGCTCGCCTGGGTGCATAATCCGGCGGCGGAGATTCACGGCGAGTTTCTTCACGGTTGACCGTCGGACGTTCGGGGCGAATCGTGCGATCAGTATTTGAGTTGCCTGGATTTTCCTCTGCTCGACGTGATGGCGTCACCGAACGATCAACTGAAGGACGATCAACATTACGGTCAACGTTTGGCGTCGCATTAGTTGTAGCTCCTGTGCGTCCGGTAATTTGGTTGTTGCTATCACGAATCGTGCGGTCAGGTCGAATCGTGCGATCAGTTGGACGCGTTACATCATCGTTGCGCAAAGTCGGAACACCTCCGATATTATTGCGGCTGGCATTTGGATTTGGGGTAATCGTTTCGCCGCCACGAATCGCCGTGCGCGAAACCACATTGCGATCAACTGTCTGCCTGCTACCAGGATTTGCTGCGGGCGCAACTGGTGACGGCTCATTTGGTCGAATGACCGGACGCAAAGTGTCCCCGCGTGCCGTCACTGCCGATCTGATCACAGGTGCTTGAATCGGAGTGTTGTCAGTATTGGCGACAACTACGCGATTGCTGTCAAAACGCCGTCCATCCATTCGAGTGATGCCACCGGGCGCAGAGTGATTGCGAAAACCATCCATGCGCGTGTTAACATTATTTCCATTGCCGTAAATATTTGTATTATTAACAATTGTAGTGTTGCCGCCGCCCCAATACGGATTGTGATAACGCTCGCCAGGCGCCAGCGGAACCCACCCGACATAATCATAGCGGGCATCGCGGTAGCCCTGATTATAACCATTGTTGTAACCACGATTATATCCGCCGCCGTTGCCCCATCCAAACCAGGTCACGAGCGCCGGCGACCACGAAAAACCGACTCCAATTCCACTACTGCGCGGAACCCAGCACCAGCGATTACTATAATATGACCAGCTTCCATAATGATAAGGCGTCCATCCCCAGGGTTCGGTTGAAATCCACGTCCAGCCCCAATCCGAATACCAGCGCCAATTGCCCACGCGATACGGCGCCCAGCCTGTTGCAATTGTGCGCGGTGACCAGACATAGCCGTAATCTGCGGTGTACCACCAGTCACCATAACGATCCAGGTCATCAATACCCGCAATGCCGCGCGGAATATATTGGGCGCTGAGCGAATTGGTTTGATAAATTAATTCGTCGTCGCGCCGATCATTCCAGCGATCCCAGCTATCTTTGTCCTGCAATTTGGCGATTTGGTAATTGCCGAGGTCATCGCCTTCGATCAAAATGCGCCGGCCTTTTTTGAGTAATATTGTCCCCAGTTCCTGATTGTAAACTTCTGCTTCACCACTTCTGACAACTACCTCAGTTGTGCCGTTTTCCTGCACACTAATTCTGTAAATTCCAGTCTTGAGCAAAGTGACGGAAACCGTGGGCGTGTTGACTTCAAAGTAAAGTGCGTCATCACGGTTGGAATCACTGGCATCCACGATGTCGAATTGACGACGGTCAAGGCTGTCAATGCGAAACGTTGCATTGCCCACCGGCAAAGAAATTTGCGTCACCGCAGTTGTAAATTGTGCAATCTTAAAACTGGTTTCTGAATCCAGGCGCACGATGTTACGCCCGGAAAGCTGCACTTCGGCGCGTCCACGCTGACCTGTGAAAACCTGATCGTTTTCGCCGAGCGGTGTATTGGTCGAGGCGTCATTCCAGGCGTTGTTATCATGTTTAGCGCGGCGATAACTGACTTCGCCTTCGATCAAACTGATGCGTGCCATGCGGACGATAGGCGTGTCGGCGCTGGCGACGGCAAACAGAGTGATGAGCAAAGAGATCATTAAAACTAAGCGATAGGTGCTGGATGTCGAGGAAGGAATCATTTTTGGTCTCCTTTTTTTGCGGGCGTCTTGTCAATCTTACGACCTTAATCAAAATCGCTCTCGCAATCACTGTACCGCCAGTTCACTAAGGGAAAGTACTTAGTTTTACTGGCTTTTTGCGCAGGTCGTTGACAGTAGACAGACCAATTGTACACCAATTCGTATTATGCAATGGCGCAAATGGTGAAGTTCACAGGAATATTTTGGCAGGGATGTGGGTTTAGGCAGTGAAGGATGAACACTAAAATGCTTAATGCACTGAAAAATCACTGGCCGGAATATTTGATCGAAGCGTGTGGGCTTGGGGTTTTCATGATTTCGGCCTGCGCCTTTGGAGCTTTGCTGGAACATCCAAAATCACTGGTGCGACAGGCTATAGCGGATTCGTTGACACGCCGAACTTTAATGGGGCTGGCAATGGGTCTGACCTCAATCGGTATTGTGTATTCGCCGTGGGGAAAACAATCAGGTGCGCATCTGAACCCGGCAGTTACTTTGACATTTTTTCGCCTCGGCAAAATCGCAAAGCCGGACGCAATTTTTTATGTACTGGCACAGTTCATCGGCGGTATTGCGGGAGTCCTGATCGCCCTTGCGTTTTGGTAAATGTACTCGGTCATCCTGCCGTCAATTACGTCGCAACTGTGCCGGGCAACACAGGTGTAGCCGTCGCTTTTGGCGCAGAAATTATTATCACATTTGTGCTGATGCTCACGGTACTGGCGATTTCCAATCACGCCAGGCTGTCACGCTTCACAGGCTTATTTGCCGGGGCTTTGGTCGCAACCTTCATAATTTTTGAAGCGCCAATTTCCGGGATGAGTATGAATCCGGCGCGAACCTTTGCGGCGGCCTTTTCCGGGAATATTTGGACAGCCATCTGGATTTACTTTACGGCTCCGCTCATCGGGATGTTACTCGCGGCGGAAGCGTATTTGCGGCACGCAGGAGTACACAAAATCTTTTGCGCCAAGCTGCATCACCACAATGACAAACACCTCGGCACAATCATCGCGCCACCGCATATTCACAACATGGCGTGGGGCGATGAAGACGGCAAGACGCTGTATTTATGCGCTCGTCACGGTTTGTATAAAATACGCCTGAACATCGCAGGTGTGCGTCCGAGGGAAATGACTAAGCAATAAATGCGGAGGTACAGGTAAAAATCTGTGCCTCATTTTTTGTCAGGATGGCAAAGCCTATGGAGTGTGCGCGACACCGCTTTGGCGTTCGTAACCAAATTATTTTCGCGGCAATGAAAATTTTACGTAACGAACACAAAGCGGCGTCGCGCGCACTCCATATTATTTCTTCATCTCCGCCATCCAGTTCAGCACAACAGTGAACGGCGGCAGGCTGGTTTCTTCTGCAATGGTAACAAACAGAAATCGCTGCCCGTCACCCGTGTTCGTGTAACCGCCGCCCAGATTCGCCCGAATACCGCTCAGTGCGAAAAGTTCTTTCGGCGTCCCGGCTTTCACTTCTGCACCAAGCGTCAAATCCACGGTCATCAGCTTGCCGTCACCAGAAAAGTAATATAACTCCCGGCTATCGTGACGCCAATGTGGTTGTGTGCCGCCATTGGTCGAAATCTGCCATTTGCCTCCCGAAGCTGGTGCGCCCGACACAAACGCCTTCACGTAGATTTCATAGCGTCCTGACTCATCAGAAGCGTATGCGATCCATTTGCCATCGGAAGTAAACTTGCCTTCACGTTCGTTAAATGGTGTGTTCAGCCAGGGCCAGGGTTGGCGTTCGCCTTCCAGCGGCAAAACCCAAAGATCATAGTACGTCTGCGGATTCGATTCCCGGTAAAGAATGAATCGCCCATCCGTTGACCAGTCGAGAGTTTGCTTTAAATGTGTTGATTTCAGCAGAATCTCGTCTTGCCCGGCACCACTCGCGGCCTTCTGGTAAAGGGTTGATGCCCCCTCGCGGTTGGAATCCCAGACGACGCGGCTACCATCCGGTGACCAGAGTGGATATTCATCAGCCGATGGGTCGAAGGTAAAACGCTGCTCCGTCCCGTGCGTCAGATCGAACAAGCGAATATCAGAAGTTCGCGTCTGTGGATCAAGCTGTCCGACCGCCAGCCGTTGCTCATCGCGTGAAAGCCTGGGAATCAGGTATGCTCCTGCCGAGCCAACTATCCCCAGCTTTTTGCCCGCATGATCAAACCAGGCGAGTTGCTGATTCGCATTGCCCTCAATCAGTACTAGCACGCCATTCGCCGAAAGAGAGAAGCGTGCAGAAAAACCATCGGGGATCTGCACCTGTTCTGCAAGCCCCATGGGTTCCCCCGTAAGCTGATTACGGGCGAGATCAAAAGATTGTGCCAGTAACGTCCCCTGACGCGGAAAGACCAGATAGCCTTCGTTCTTTGCCACAGGGTTGGTTGCCACTCCAATAATCCGGCCATCAAGAGACAGCAGTTGTTTGGCTTCTCCGCCATCCAGTGAAGTGAGATAAGTCCCTCTCTTTGTCGGGTCACTGTTTCCTTTGAAGAAAAGGAAATGACGACCATCGGGCAGGAAGACAGGGTTACTATGTATACCTTCTCCACGCGAGCCATCAACTGTTGTAACGGGTGTGACAGTTCCGCCTTTTGCTGAAATACGCTTGATTCCGGCGGCCCCAGCGCCGAACAGAATTACTCCTTCACGATTCCATGTACCGCCGCCATTAATTGGCGAATCGCACAAAGTCTCAAGAGTTCCCCCGGCCAGCGCAATCTTTTTGAGCTTGTTATCCAGGAAAAAACCAATGAACTGACTATCCGGCGACCAGAATGGGAGCGCAATATCACTTCCAACGTCCGCAAGTGGTTTGGCTTTTGTAGAAGCGAGTGGGCGCACCCAGAGTTGTCTCTTGCCTTCAACAATAGCAACAAACGCCAGCGTGCGCCCATCCGGTGAAATCGTAGGATAGTCGAAGCGCGTCGCTTTCTCCGGCGGCGTCACAAAGAAGCGCATCGGTTCCGCTTCCAGCGCCGGACGCCGGACATACGCCACACCGAGCGCGAGCAAGGCCAATGTCGTTACGCCTGCAACAATCCACGCAAGGCGGTTGCGCCACCCTGCGAATGATGCAGGCATCTTGCCTGCGTCATTCGCAGGCGGGACGCCTGCGTACCTAGGGGATGATAATCCTTCCAGCGCAAAGCCCAAGTCTCGCGCCGATTGAAAGCGCATCTCCGGTTTCTTTTCCAGACAATGCCGCACAATCTTTTCAAGCTGCGGAGAGACTTTGTTGTTGAGTTCGCCGAGGTCGCGGGGTTCTTCTTTGGCAATCGCGGCCATTACTTCAGCTTGCGATTCACCCGTGAAAGCGCGTTGCCCCGCCAGCATTTCGTAAAGGATCAGCCCGAAACTGAAAATATCCGACCGCTGCTCCAAATCCTGTCCGCGTACCTGTTCCGGCGACATGTACGCAACGGTTCCCATCACTGTCCCTGGATCCGTGATCTGTTTTTGCGTCGCTACTTCAGAACCTGCCGCAGCGTTGCGTGGTGGTCTCAGCTTGGCTAAACCGAAATCCAAAATCTTGACGCGTCCATCTTTCGTGACGAATAAATTCTCCGGCTTGAGATCACGATGCACGACGCCTTTTTCGTGTGCAGCGGCTAAACCATTGGCGATTTGTTGCGCATAGTCAATTGCTTTGCGCACAGGCAATGCACTGTTGTTGATTTGGGCGCGTAGCTCCTCACCTTCCAGCAGTTCCATCACCAGATACGGATTGCCTTCGTGTGTGCCGAAATCATAAATCGTCAGAATGTTCGGATGATTGAGCGCGGAAGTGGCATGTGCTTCCTGTTCAAAGCGGCGCAAACGATCTGCGTCCTGCGCGAATTCAGCAGACAGAATTTTGATGGCAACATCACGGTTCAGGCGAGTGTCGTGGGCGCGATAGACTTCACCCATGCCACCCTTGCCGAGGGGCGCATGGATTTCATAAGCACCGAGATGTGTACCACTCACGATTGCCATTAAAGAGAGTCCTCCGAATTGAATTGGTAAAGCGCGAACAGTGTAGCAGTTATGCGCTATTTGAAAAATGCAGCGCTGCCAGAAACAAGCGCAAAAGTGTGCCGAGCATTCGTTTTTATCCCAGCCCGAAAGACCTGGTTTTCGCGGCTGTGTTTGATGTGCGGTGCTGGCTCTGCCGCGCTGGAATTACTCCCCTTCGATCCCACCAAATTCGAGCCAATGCCCAAAGTCGAAATTAACCCGGAAGACGAATTCCACGTTGGCAACATTGACAACGAGTGAGCCGAATTTAGTCCGCAACATGAAATGTCCAACAAACTTCAGTTTGTTGAGGTTTCGCAACAGAGATACAGTGACCAGGAAAGTCAACAAACTGAAGTTTGTTGGACTACAAGATTAGTTTTATTGAGGCCGCTGGATGCCGAGTTTTTTCATCCGGCTGCGCAGCGTGTTGGGATGCAGATTGAGCAGTTGTGCCGCGCCTTTTGCGCCTTCGATGACCCAGTTGGTTTGGTTCAGCACGGTGATGATGTGCTGCCGCGCTACGTCCTCGAAGCTGGTCGCTTCCGGCTTGACAACTGATATTTTCGGACGGTCAGCCACAGTCGCAATCCTGCTGCTGTCTGCTTCTGTTGCTGGAAGTAAATTGTGTTCCAGCGTGAGGACGCGGCTGGTTGCCAGCACGACACCGCGTTCGATGATGTTTTGTAATTCGCGCACATTGCCCGGCCACCGATAATTGTTTAGCATTTCCTTTGTCTCCTGCGACACGCCATCCAGATTTTTGCCGAAACGTTTGGCATAACGCGACAGAAAAAACATCGCCAGTTGCGCAATGTCTTCGTGGCGTTCGCGCAGCGGCGGATTGTGGAGCGGCAGAACATTCAGCCGATAGAATAAATCCACGCGAAATTTTCCGATCTGAGTTTCAGCTTCGAGGTTGCGATTCGTCGCGGCGATGATGCGCACATCTACTTTGATTGTCCGGCTGCTGCCAACGGGTTCAAATTCGCCTTCCTGCAACACACGCAGTAATTTGACCTGCGTATCCAGCGGTAATTCGCCCACT
>JANMKB010000139.1:0-10634 GCA_031371805.1 Blastocatellia bacterium
TGCCCCGAAGCGATGTCAATGCCCGCGCTGATGTCGGCGAACTGATTTCCGAGGTCTTCGCCCAACTGCATGCGCGTTTGATAGAACGCACGATTTTCCGGCACGGCGACGCGATACTTGCCGAAACCGATTTCACGCAAACGCAACGTCCGCCAATCTAGTTTGGGATCAAGCTGGTCGGTGATGCGGATGCGTTGTGCGGCGGCTGTGGCAGTCGGAACATTTTCAAAGTTGACGGTGTAAGGAATGGTTCCCTGTGCAGGAATTATTGCTAGTGCGCCGAAGCCTTTTGGAGCGATTTTATCATTGGGATCGCTTGGCCTTCTCGGCTGTATACGCGTGCATTGGCGAACGCAAGGTTCTATCGCCAAAGGATTACCGCAAGATACTGTCCAAGTACCGCCACTTTGTTCACACTCGAATTTTTTGCATCCGTCCCCAACAAGGTCCTTACAGGATTCATACACACTACGAATTGCTTTCTCACATTGAAACAAATCTAAGAATGTGGCGGAGAGTGCTAATGCTAATAAGCAGGTTTTTATATTTCTAGACGCGGCGCACGCTACAATCGGAATGACTAGCTCTTTACAGTCTTTAATCGCAGAACGGGCATCAAAAAAGCAGTCGTATACGCTACATTTTGGAGTGTCGTTTATTTCATTTATCGCAAAGGAAGAGTTACTAGGGAACAACTCTCTATCTCCTGAAAAAGTGGCTTGAGTAGTTAACTCATCTAAAAGACCGGCAACCTCGTAAATTGCGCGATATAGCTCAAACCATTTTTCCGAGTCGTTCAAGAAAAGCCTTAAACTTTCGTCGCCTTGTTGTTTAGGTTCGTCTAAATAAACAAGACGTAGCTGCTCCGCGTATCCTCTTAAATTACTTAGAAACGTTTCCGTTGTCTCAGCAATCACTCGAATTCGAGCCTGTAAAATTAGCCCTCTTGGGTTTTCGGCTTGCACTGTAAATATTACGTTTTCAGTAGGCGCAAGGTCTCTGACGAAAAATAAATTAGGCCCATTGCTTATATCTTTCGTTTGATCAGGTCGAAGACTTGGCAGGGTAGATTCAGGGCGAATAAACGTGATAGGTATATTTTCTCCAAAATTAGCATGAACGGTGATATACGGAATATCAACGTTACTCACATTTTCTACTAACCCAGACCCAACTGCTGGGCGACCCGCTATAGGCCTAGACTCTCCTGACATTGTTAGCTTAGCTAGCAAGCCTCTAGCGGGTTCAACTACACAGGCATTCTCTGTAGTAATCGCTGCTCCGCTGTTATTACTTAAAGCTAAGTTATAATTTCCGTGTTTAATACGGCTAAATATGAACCTAGCTTTTAACGTCGCGCTATCCACCGCCCAAACCTTCACCGGCGTCAATATTACACCTCCCTGAACTAGCTTGACGGACGTTTGATCGTCAAACTTCGCGCCACGAATTGTGATCGTCACTTGCCCGTTATCTCCAATGCGATTGGGCGAAACTGACCGCACGCTAAACGGAACGATTTCCGCCTTGATGCTGTATGGATCAGTGCCCGTCTGTGGTACGTAATCAGCCCGTGCCAGGTTGTAATAACTCCCTGCCTGAGTAGTTGGCACAACGACTTCCTGATCGCTGTTGTACTTGCGTTGGAACTGAAAATCGAAGGCGCTCAACGAAGGCGCTTGGCCGAAGCGTGTGTAAAGCTCGTTGAAAGCATCCGGGTTTTGGCCGTCCAGCGTGAGCAGCAGGGTTTCCTTTTCAGGCGTACTGACGCGGTAATAGCGTTGCTGTCCGTTGCGGGTGAAAAGCCCCGTTTGCGGAATCCCCAAGGCCAGTTCGATGACATCCAGTGAAATCGTATTCGTCGAAGCTGTCGTGTTGTTGGTTTCGTTTTCTTCGCGGACGTTGTTGCGTGCGTCAGTACGCACGATGACGTAATAGCTACCGGCAGGCACGGCAGGTAATTCGGTTTCGAGTGTGGCGTTGTAACTTGCATTCGCTGCTAACGCTTCGTTGCGTTCGACGCGTCCAATCAACGGGTCGTCCATGCTCCACGCGGCGTCTGGCGAAAGATAAACGGCGTCAGACCAGCGTCCTTGGGCCGGATTGGTTCCATTGTTTCTGACCGTCCAGCCTAACGTGACGCGTTCGCCGGGTGCGCCAGTGGTGGGCAGCGTGATGTTGGTGACCGCCAGTTCTGCCGGAGGCGCGAGTGTGATGTTGACGGGTTCAGCGTCACTGCCCGCGTTGTTATCGTTGTTCGATTCAGGCACAGCGTTGTTGAAATCCGCCACCACAAAAACATAGAACTGCCCGGTCACGTCACGCGGAATCAACACATCGGCGTTGGTGGTATAACTCGTGTTGGGTTCAAGCTCGCCTTGCCGCAGTTTGAAACCAATGCGGCGGTCAGTCGTTTCCAACACCTGATCGCGTGAGATGACAATGTAATCCGTCCAATTGTTGACCGCCGTCTTTTGCGGGCCGTTATTGCGTACCGTCCAATTGACGCGCAGTTCCTGGCCGGAAAATCCTGAAGCAGGCGCGTCAACATTGGTGACTACTAAATCAACAGGAGGCGTATCAAGGCGAATGGCAGCTTGCCTCGTGTTGTTGTTTTCATTCACTCCTTCATAGACGAAATCACCGTCGTCAGCCAGCACCAGCAATAAGTAATTGCCGGGGGCTACGTTGGGCAACGTAACTTCGGTTTGGGCTTGATAGGTTCCGTTGATCGGCAACGACTCCTGATTGATGGTTTCGCTCTTGAGTGATGTGCAAGGTTGAGTAAGGTCGCGCGCAAAACAAACCGTATCGCGCCAACTGAGTTTGTTGGCGGCGGCGTTGCCGCTGTTGCGACCTTGCCAGGCAACGGTGATGCGCTGACCGGGTAAGGCGCTCGCTGGCGCGTTGACAACCGCGACCGTCAAATCGGGCAACGTGTTGGCTACGTTGATGACAGTTGCGCTGGGCGACAGGTTGTTGCCCTCGCCCGCGCATTCTTCGATTTGACGATTTTCATCGGTTTGAATGAAAAGGTAATAAGTCCCCTGCAAGTTGCGGGGCAGTGTGATGTTTTCAGTACGAGAATAATTGGTGCCTTCTGCCAAATCTCCGGTACGTCCAAAAAGCCCAACCCGAATGGCAGTGGTGGCATTGAACGTCGCTGTCGGACTCAGATAAACCGCATCGAACCAACCACCGTTAAGCGTGGCCCCGTTGCCGCGATTGGTGACTGTCCAGGTGACGGTGAGCGGCTGTCCTGCCGTAGCGGTGGAGGCGTTGGCGATGGAGGTGGCCTGCAAATCGGGCGGCAAGGCGTTCACCGCCAGCACGCGCGGCGCACTGGCATTATTGGCTTCAGCATCGAAATTCGGATCGAACTCAAAAATCGCATCGCGTCCATCGGCTACGACAAACAGGTAATAAGCGCCCGTCAAGCAAGAGGGTAATGTAACCGTCGTCGAAGCGTTGTAACTTTGCCCGGCAGCCAGCGGGCCGCGCGAGACATTCGTGAGCAGGGTGTCTTGGGCGGGATCTAAAATGTTGTCGGCAGAAAGGTAAATCGTGTCAAACCAACTGCCTTGCGCATCAAATGCGCCTTGATTGCGCACCGACCAATTGACCGTAATTTGTCGTTGCGAAATGGCGTTGGCAGGCGTGGTTACGCTTTGCACAATAAAATCGGGCGGGGTGGCTCGAATGCGCAGCGGGCGTCGTCGGTCATAATTGCTATTGTTGTCTTCGCGGCTGAATTCAAAGAGTTGATTTGTCGAATCGGTGACAACAAAGACATTCCAGTCTCCGGCAATATTGGCAGGTACGTTTACCGTGAACCCGTTGACCGCATAGTTTTCGTTTTCGCGTAAGCCGCCCGTGCGTTCGCGCTGTCCGATCAACCGCGCTTTGGCAGGGTTAAACGTCGTTTCTTTGGAAAGATAGATCGCGTCAAGCCATCTGGTTTGATCGGGCGGCGTGTTAGCACCGACGTTTTCCACGCGCCAGTTGAGCAACATCGTCGAGCCAGCGAATACTTCTTCTGGCGCTTGTACGAGCGGGACGGTGAGATCGGGCAGAGTCGGAACATTGAAACGAATCGTCTTTTGCGCACGGTTGTTAGTTTCGTTTTCTTCCGCCAGTTGATTATTCGCATCGGTTTGTACGAACAAGTTGTAGGTGCCGACTAACCCGCGCGGAATTTTCACCGTCGCAGATGCCGTATAGCTGCCATTGACGTTGAGGTAAGTAACGTTGAGTACGCTGGTGCGCACCGGCCCATCAAGGAATTGATCGGGTGAAATGACCACCAGATCATTCCATTCGGCGGCATTGGCGGCGACGGCTCCGATATTGCGCACAACCCAGCGCACCGTGATCGTCTGATCAAAGAACGTGGCATCCGGCGCTTCGATAGAAGCAACGGTCAAATCTGATAACGCCTGGCGGCGGACGTTGAGCGGAATGACGCGTACGTTATTGTTTTCGTTGGTTCCTTCGTTTACCTGATTCGCTGAGTCAGTCTGAATAATCAGGAAGTATTGTCCTTCGCGCGGAGCGGCGCTGCCCGAAACCGCCACGTCTTGCACACGCAAAACGCTTTGATTGCTTTCGAGTGATTGCGGGAACGCAAAGGCTGTCAGCAACACGTCACTGGGCTGTAACAAGTTGTCTGCCGACAGGTAAATGCGTTCTTCCCACGGGCCTTGCGCGCGATTGTCGCCTGCATTGCGTAACGTCCATTTGACCTCAAATTGTTGCCCTGTCACCACTTCAGGCGGAGCGCTGGCGGCAATCACCTGCAAATCAGGCGCAGGCGCCAGTACCAGGGTTGCGGCATTCGTGGTTGCTGTGCCGCAAGCATTCGTGAAGACGGCGCGATAGCGGTTCCCATTGACCGCCGGAGTCGTTGCGAACGTCAACGTCGGATTCGTCGCGCCATTTAGGTTGGTGTAATTCGTCCCATCTGCACTGACTTGCCATTGCACGGTTGGGGTACCACTGGCAGCCGCACTAAAGCTGACGCTGCCTCCTACCACCACAGATTGGTTCTCAGGCTGAGTCGCAATTACAGGAACGGTGTTCACGCTCAACGTCGCCGCATTCGAGGTCAGCGAATTCGCGCCGCTCGTGACGATGACGTCAAAGCTGCCCGCATCGCTCAACGCCGCCGTTTGAATGTTGAGGCTGCTCGCCGTCTGGCCTTGAATTGGCGTCGTGTTCTTGCGCCATTGATAAGTCAGATTCGCGCCCGTCGCCGTGACGCTGAAGTTGACCGCTTGCCCCGCACACGTCGTGCGATTTTGCGGTTGCGCCGTAATCGCCAGCGACGGTTGCGTGGAGCATTTGCCCGCGCTGCTGGCGTTGTAAATGGCTTGGATTTCGGCAACGGTCAGGGCGCGGTTGTAAAATGACAATTCATCTATCAGCCCGCCAAAGAAATTTTGCGCCAGTGAATTCCTGCCGATGAAAAGCGGGGCGGTGTTGCTGACCGATCCGGTGAACGCAGTTGTATTAAACGTACTAACAAGCTGTCCATCAAAGAAAAGGTTGCCGCCTGTCGCCGAATTGCGTTGCAGCGAACCCGCCAGATGATGCCATTGTCCATCATTGATATTCGCGTTCGTCGTGCCGCCGCTTTGACCTCCGTCGGTCAGGATAAATACGAACACGCCGTTTTGGACGGAAAGTGTAATGCCACGTGTGCCGCTGGCATCTCCACGCTTGTCGAAGATCACGGCATTGTTGCCAGCGCTTGTGGCTTTTACCCATACCTCAAAGGACAAATCCCCCGTGCCGAAATTAAGCGCCGCTGTAGAAGGCACGCTAACATAATCATCCACTCCATCCAGACTTAGCGCCTGCCCTATCTTGCCCGCCGCAAACGTCGCTCCGTTTTGCAATGTAGCGTTATTCGCTCCCGCTGCATCGTTGGCATTGCCTTCGCCGCGATACCACGCGACGAGGTTGGCGGGCGCAGTCGCGCAAGCCGCTGGTAGCGTATTCGTACAAGTATTGAAAAGAATTGAGACTTTGGCCGACAAAGGATTTGCTGCGGCTAAGTCAGGGCGGTTGTCGCCGTTCAAATCAACTGCGACGAGATTGCGGGGATCGCCGCCACTGGTGAAATTGACAGGCACTCCCATCATTCCCATGCCGTCGCCAAAAAACACGCGAATTTCGTTGGATTGCCACGCGCCTCCCGCAAGGTCGGGCTTGCCGTCACCGTTGAAATCGCCCGTCGCCAAGCCGCTGGGATTGATGCCGCCACTTAGGGCTTGCCCCAGCGTGAAGCTCAGCGTGCCATTGCTCACGCCGTTGTTGAGAAAGATTGATACCGAATTGCCATCGTTATTGCTGAAGACCACATCCGGCTTGCCGTCACGGTTAAAATCATCAATGGCTAAGGCAGCGATACGAGTTCCCCCAATGCTGATTGGCGAATTAAAATACCCCTGGTTGTTATCGCCATTGTTGAGCATGACAAAAGCCCCAGCGCCGCTTTCATTGCCAAATGCGAGATCGAGTTTTCCATCCAGATTGAAATCCGCAGACTTGAAGGTGGCTTGTGAAATGCTTGTTCCAGCAATGGCCGCACCTGAGAGAACGGTGAACGCGCCTGCTCCATCGCCTAGCCAAACGTGAGCACGACTCTCACCGATACCAACCACATCCCGCTTTCCATCACCATTGAAATCACCTGATTCAACCACAACCGTTGGGATTTTTGTCGGCAGATTGACAGGCGCACCAAACACACCTGACCCATTGTTGAATAAAATTTGCGGGGCATTTCCGCTCGAGGCCACTACTAAATCTAACTTGCCGTCACCGTTGAAATCTCCAGCAGTGATCGAGGCATTGGTAAGCGTTGAGCCATACGCGACTGGTGCGCCAAATGTGCCTGCGCCCGTATTGAGTAAGACCTGCACGCCAACCCCGCTAATCGCCAGTGCCAGATCATTTTTGCCATCGCCATTGAAATCGCGGCTGACCAACGCACTCGCATTCGTACCTACGGTGACGTTGTTGGCGGCAGCAAAACTCGGTGTCGTACAAGTGGCTGGTGGCAAACATTTGCCCGCGCTGCTGGCGTTGTAGATGGCTTGGATTTCAGTAGTAGTCAGGGCGCGGTTATAAATGTCAGCTTCATCCAGCAAGCCCTTGAAACGTTCGGTTGAATTGGGGCGCGTGCCGAGGTAAAGATCAACATCAGTGCGCGGCGTGTAGCTGCCAATGTTCAGCGTAGTGATGACCGTGCCGTTACGCGAAAGGTTCGCTTGCCCCGAGGCTTTGTCGTAACTCAGTGCCACCAACTGCCATTCATTGGCTGTGACCGTGGCGCCGGTTTGAACGACCATGCCTCCGCCGCTGACGTTGTTCAAAAAGGCATACAACGCGCCGGGTGTGGCAACGCACCCTCCCTGATTCGTACAGTTCACTCCGATCCAGAAATGCGTGGCTGCCGCTGTGCCACTGTTCCATTCAATGAGTGGCATTGCGCCATTCAACGTCGCCGGATTGATCCAGGCCATTGCCGTGAAGCCATTGCCCGCGCCGACATTCAACGCGGGAGTCGCCGTGATCTTGACGGCATCGTCTACGCCATCAAAGCTAAAGGCTTGTCCGACCTTGCCCGCCGCAAACGTAGTTCCGTTTTGCAACGTACCGTTATTCGCGCCCGCTGCATCGTTGGCATTGGCTTCGCCGCGATACCACGCGACGAGTCCGCTGGGTGTGGGTGTGCATGTGGGCTGTTGCATTGCGGCTGCGGGCGTGGCAAAACGAATCATGCTTGTGAAGAAGTTTCTTACATTTGCCGGGAGGAATTGAGGGTTCCAGGATGCTGACACCGACGTGGCTGTAAGGGTAAAAGCGAGGAAAACAATAACAATAATAAATGATTGGCGAAAATTTGAGGTTCTCATGATTCGTGGTTCTCAATTTGATGAAAGAATACAGGTCTGATTTTTGATGCCGCCGCAGATGTTGCCGTAACCTTCAGAGCGACGAAGGGAAAAAGGCTAAACAGCATCTCAGGGCGATTGCAAGGGATTGATATATCGCGCAGTAGTTAAGCTCGTTGGGGCAAATCGAAACGAATACATCCGAAAATATGATGTAAAAAATGAATTGTGAGAATTACCTGGCAGGGGAATAACTTCGCCCCCATATCCGGCAATATGGTGCTTTTTCGATCACGATAGTGAGGTCACACGGGGGTGCAAAAACTCCCGAAGAATACAGGATGACGGTTCATAAAAAAAGTAAAAAAATGTAAAATTTTCAGGTGACTGATGAAGTGGAGAGCGATCAAAGAATGGACTGTAGTAAGGTTTATTTTTAAAGCGTCCTCTATCTGCATAGCGTGAAGACGGCGGCAATGCACGAACATTCACTCGCATTTTAATGCAGATTTCGTTAGGGTATACCAAGCAAGACAATCCGAAATAGATAAATAACCAAAGGGAGGCAGATGACCAGCGCATACGTTCCTGTCCCTCACTACTACGAATTTGAAGGCTTTCGGTTGGAACCGGAAAGGCAGCAATTATTTTATGAAAATAATTCTGTCGCTGTGACAGCCAAAGTTTTTGATTTGCTGCTGTATTTGATTATTCATCGGCAACGCGAAGTCAGCAGTGAAGAATTACTGCAACAGCTCTGGGCGGATGTCACGGTCATGCCGGAAAACGTGCGCGTGACGGTGCATCGGTTGCGCAAATTATTAACGTCATTCACAGGCAAACAATCAGCCATCATTCGCGCTTCCAAAGGGGGCTATCGGTTTGTCGGTTCGGTGACAGAACTTAGTCAGAAAGATTCGGTTGCCCCGCCTTCTCTGCCGCCACCGAGCAGAGAGAAAACTGAATTAAAAGCCGAACAATTTCATCGTAAAGGCCAGCAATTAATTGAATCACACGAGCCGCGCACCTTTGAAAAAGGACTCTCTTTTTTGCGCGAAGCTGTCCGCCTCAATCCAAAGAATGCGCAAGCGTGGGTTGACATTGCCAATTCCTATAATTATCTCGGCACCTTCCATATTAATTCTCCGCCTGACGTGTACCCATTGGCAGAACAGGCTTTACAAAAAGCTCTGGCTATTGATCCGCAGTTACCGACGGCATTTAGCGCACTCGGAAGTATTAAACTGTTTTATTACTGGAAAGAGAAGGAAAGCGCGAAATTATTTGAGCAGGCGGTACAACTCGCTCCTAATTCAGCAACAGTGCATTATCAATTTGGCATGCTGAAAATTATGTCGAACAAGGCTGAGCAGGCGATTGTCTGTATGCAGCGGTCAATTGAACTGAAACTGCTTTTCTGGCCTGCACATACTGGTCTGGCACAAGCCTTTGGCCTGGCAGGAAAAATGAATGAGGCAAAAGAAACTTTACAAAACCGGCCCACGCTGGAAGCCGAGTTTAATTTTGGACACTATTATTTAAGCCGTGTTTATTTGATAGAAGAACAGTTTGAGGAAGCCTTAGCAGAAGCTGAGCAGGCGTGTCGCCTGCTCAGGCATCCCATGACACTTTGCCTGTTGGGTTTTATCAAAGCCAAAATGGGACGGCGTCAGGAAGTACGGGCTATCCTGCGGAGCCTGAAAGAGATGGGGAAGCACAAATTCTTGTCGCCCTATTATCTGGCTGAAATTTATTTGGGATTGGGTGACTATGACCGTGCGTTACATTGTTTAGAATCCGCCTTCGATATGCGCATGCCACAACTGTTTCGGCTGAAGCTGGAACCACTGTTCCGCAACATCATCAAGGATGCTCGTCTGACGCCGCTGATCCGCCGCATTAAACTTACCTGAGCCGTTATTTAGCCGCCCCTGATTTTTTCCGTAAATCTTCGCGTTGTTGTTTTAATTCCGGCGTGGCAGGTTTGATTTTTTCCAGTTGCTGAAAGATTTTTTGCGCCTCGGCTTTATCGCCTTTTTCTAACAGAACATTCGTCAGATTAATTATCACCGCTTCTTCATTCGGCTTGAGCTTGAGTGCGCGATTGAGAAATTCGATTTCTTTTTCGACGAAATCAGGGCGTGGCTGGATGCCATTGATTTGTTTGTACAAGGCTGCGGCCTGCGTTTGCGCTTCAAAATTCTCCGGTTCATTGCGGGCTTTGGTAATCACCGCCATGACTTGCGCCGGAGGGCCACCAGCGGGTTGCTGCGGATTGGCGGAGGCAGGTTCACTGGCAGCGGCGGCTGGTTTATTGTTGATGTATTGCGTCGTGAAATAGCTGATAACGACTCCGAGTACGAGTCCGAGGCAGCCAAATAAAAGATTATTTTTTTGCATGATCTGAGTAGCTAAAAATGCAGCAACACGCACGAAGTAAGTGTATGAATTGCGCTCTTACTTCGTGCGGGCTTCTGCACTAAATATGACAAGTGGCAAACTGGAAAGTTTGCTCTACTTTATTCCGAGCGCTTCTCGCACCAACTGCGCTTGCTCCAGGCCGTGAATAATATAATTCCCGGTTGATGGACTGGCGCTGGCGGCGCGTCCGGCATAACGTAACCGTTTGCGTCCGGTCAGCAGGTCTTCCAGGCGCGGTTGCATAAACGTCCAGGCTCCCATGTTCTTTGGTTCTTCCTGTGCCCAGACGATTTCGTTAGCATTCGTAAATTG
>JANMKB010000151.1:0-10998 GCA_031371805.1 Blastocatellia bacterium
TGGTGCTACCATTGCCAACGGTGGTGTTGGTGGCGTTTGGTTGCGCAAAAGCCATTGACGCGATCCCGACGAGGGCCGTCAATGACAAAACTAATTTGCTGATGAGTGAGGTTTTCATGTGTGGTTTCTCCTTAAGTGAAACAAGTGAAGTTGTGTGTCGAAAGTGAAAAGGCACAAGCCGACAAATCCACCTCATCTGGAACGCTCCAGAATTTGGAGGGAGTCGAATTCACCGCTTTGTGCTAGGAACGCTATAGTGCGAAAGGAAAACGATTTCCAGTTTTTGCCGCAAAGCGACGGTTGGAAGCATCATTTTCCTGTCAGTTGCCAGTGATATGAGTTAATTGCCGGAGTAGCGATAACAAATCTTTGGGGAAGTGAAGTGCCGGATGTAAGGAAGATTTGTTAACATTGAAATTCTACAGATTTTTCTAATAGAGTCAATACTAACAAGGGTTTATTCGTTCTCGCTGCGGATTTCCAACAATGGGCGACAAGCTGCCACAAGGTCTACCTTTTGGAGCAGGAACAGACCGTGCGCTAAACGATGATTGACAATCAATTTCTAACTGATGATAATACAAGCCCTTGCCGCGCAACCTGCGCGGGCCTGCTAATAAAGCTAAGCTCGTGTGATCTGTTTCGAGGTAAGTATAAGTCGTTATTATGTTTGTCTCTAATTACTTAGAATAACGAGATGGTCATTGAGTCACGAGAACAAAACAGCGGCAATTACAACCTATGTCGTCTGTTTACATAATGATAAGTTGTGCAAGCTCCCGCAACGTCACCCAGTTTTTCAAATCAAATCACCTGACCGGTCATTGGACTAATCAGCGGAGGGTTTACAGTGTCAGATAATCAAAATTGGCAGGAACAACTTCAGCAACGCGCTGGAGAATTAATCGCTCGGCGTTTAAATAATTTCGCTGATGAGTTGCAAACCGTGCAGGCTGCTTTGAATGATATATGTCAGCGTTTGCCAATGACCAGCGCGAGTGTTACCACCGAAGAGGCAACAGGGCTACGCGAGCAGGTCGAGCAGGTGAAAAATTCCGCCGTCCAGGCAGTTGAGAGCGGTTATCAGACAAAACTTGAGCAGGCTCGGCAGGAAACCGAGGCTCGGCTGCGCCAGGAATACGAGGCACAAATTCATGGCTTAAAGGCCCAACTGGAAACTGCGCGCCAACAAAGCAGTGGTTTAGGGTCAGGGCTTGGCATGGCCGCCGCCGGTGCAGCGGGATTTGCCGATGGTGGATTAAATACCAGCGCCCTCGAAGGTTACGATTCTCTCCGCGCTGCCATTGAAGAAATTGACGCTCAGCGACAACAGGCCGATGTGCTTTCGACTTTAGTACGACATTCTGCTCAATTTGCGCCACGGGCCGTATTTTTCGTGATTAAGAGCGGGAGTGCGATTGGGTGGAAAGCCACCGGCTTTATGAATGGGTTAAATGATGACTCAGTTCGTTCCTTAAATCTTCCGATTGCGGCGAATTCATTGCTGAATGAAGCTATCATCACCTTGCGGACAGCTTCGGCGAAAAACGTCCAGCCCGGGGTATTAGGAAATTTCAGTTCAGGCGAAGTCGCAAACGCGATTGCCGCGCCGTTGGTAATTCGTGGTAAAGCTGCGGCAATCCTGTATTCGGAAGCAAATGCCGACGGAAAACCCATCAATCTGGATGCCCTTGAAACTCTGATGCAGGTTACGAGCATGGCAATTGAGCTTTTGCCTGTTCGGCGCAGTCAGCCTGTCGCGGCTCAACCAGCACCGATTGCTGCACCTGCACCGCCAGCACCCGCTCCAGTACCAGTACCAGTGGTGATGGTACAGCCTGAACCGATACAGGCACAAACAGCAACCTTTGCCTATAAGGTTGAGTCTGATGAAGTGCCATCAATTGCACCGCCAGTAATTACTCCGCTACCCACTATTCCGGCAGTTGAAGTGCAGGAAGCTGTTAAGGTCGAAACCGCTCAGGTGGTGAAACCGGTTGCGGCTCCAGCAGTCAATCCACAAAACGATGACGAAGTACGCGCTCACAATGACGCCCGTCGTTTTGCGCGGCTGCTGGTTTCGGAAATCAAGCTTTATAACGAACATAAAGTTTCCGAAGGTCGGCGTTCCCATGATTTATACGAACGGCTGAAAGAAGACATTGATCGCAGTCGTCAGATGTATGAAAAACGCGTCTCCGCCTCCGTCTCCAGCAAGTTCGATTATTTCTATGATGAGCTATTGCATACGCTTGGCGAAGGTGATGCCGCGAAACTTGGCAGCGGCTGTCCCGGCCCAACCGTTCCGGTTAGCTGATTGATGTTTGCAGCGTTAATTTCTCATTTGTATTTTCACGTATGGAGCCGGAATTAATTTTCCGGCTCATCTTTTTTGTCAGCAAAATAACACTATTTCCATAACTTTCCTGCTATACTCAGGTTCCCTCAATTAGTAAAACAGCCCGAACTGATGCGCCCGGTTTGGCTCTTACATTCAAAGTGTCGTGAATGATATTTTGAGCGACTTTCAATCCATCTTCGATAGGAGCAAATCCATGACCTTTGCTGCACGGCAATGCCGCACCTCACTCCCGGTTTTCCTGACCATACTTTTAGCGCTTTTCTTTTTCACCAGGATTTCTTTTGCCCAGGATTTACGGGCGCGATTAAAAGTTGCGGCGGCAGCTCAGTCTGAAGCTGAGCTATTTAAAATTGAGAGCAATTCGCCGCGCTCTGAAGAAGCCGCTTTAGCCAAACTGACACGTGGCTATTTACGCTTACAAGCGAAAGATTATAACGGTGCGCTGGCGGCACTTGATGAGACGATCATCGCTCGTCAATCCAGGCTTGGCGATTATGCAATTTATTATCGCGGCCAGGCGTTGCAAGGGTCGGGTCAAATTGAAGAAGCTGAAAAGGCTTATTTTCGCCTGGCGCAAACTTACCTAGCTTCGCTTTTGGCGCGCGTTGCAACTTTGCAGGCTGCTGGCTCAGCCATGCAACGAAGCGCCTATCAATCCGTCGTCAATTACGTTGAGAAACTGGCGGCGGCAAACGATGGAACCGCGCTGAAATTCAAAGCCGATGCGCTGGAAAAAATGGGGCGCAATGAAGAGGCAGCAACAGTGTGGCGCAAAATTTATTTCGATGCGCCGCAATACCCCGAAGCCAGCGATGTCGGAAATAAACTGGTCGCCCTGGGTGCAGCACCTCCTGCCAGCACAGCCACCGCGCCGATGCTGCGTGCCCGCGCTGACAAACTTTATCAGGCTAATTTGTGGGTCATCGCAGGCCAGGCGTATGAACAGTTTGTACGACAATTTCCGGCGGCGGCTGATCCCGAAGCTTATCTGCGCGGCGGCATTAGTTTCTATAAAGCAAAATCCTATCAACAGGCAATCAATTTACTGGTCAACGCTCGTTCGCGCTCACCGAAAGATCAGGCTGACGCAATTTACTATCGTGGCTTGTCCTATCGCGCTTTGCGACAGGATGCAGCGACCTTGCAGGCGTTGTCAGAGTTACGGCGTGTCGCGCCCGGCAGCTCACAGGTCGGCAATCTTATCTATAACATCGGTAAGTTGTATGAAGAGTCACAACCCGCCACCGCTGCCACCTATTACGAGCAGGTTTTTAAGGAAGCGCCACGCGCCGATAACGCCGATGATGCCCATTTCTGGCGGGCCTGGAAAGCGCATCAAAATAAAGAGTATGCAAACGCTTCCCGGCTCTTGATCGAACACCTGGCAGAATATGGCGAAGTCACAGAAAATCGCGGCAAAGCGGCTTTTTGGGGAGCTTTTGATGCGGAACGCACTGGTGAAAAAGGTCGTGCGTTGACCATCTACAAAGCGTTGCTGCATCGTTACGGCGCAGGCTGGTACGGCTACAACGCTGAACGCCACATCGCGGAAATTAGTCGGCTCGGCATAAAAGAAGTTCCGGCAGATTCGGATGCGGTGCTGAGTCGCGCCGTTGCCAAGCTCCAGATCAATCCACCGATCATCGAAACAATGAATCCGGCAGACGAAGAAAAGCTCGTCAAGGCAGATTTATTAGCGCTCATCAGCCTTGCACAACCAGCCTTGAACGAACTCGAAGCGGCGCGTAATCGGGCTGCCAATTCGCCCATGATAAACCTGCGCATCGCTCAAATTTATCGTTCCAGAAATGAAAATGTTTCTGCTGTGAACGTGCTGAAACGTGCGTATCCTGATTACGGTCAGGCCTTACCGAGTGAAATGCCGCGCGCCGCGTGGGACGTATTTTACCCGCTCGGCTGGTGGTCAAACATCAAAGAAGAAGCCAAACGCAACAGTCTTGATCCGTATTTAATCGCCGGATTAATTCGCCAGGAAACAATCTTCAATGCCAAAGCTGTCAGCCGCGCCAACGCGATGGGCTTGATGCAATTGTTGCCCTCGACCGGCAGATCAGTCGCCAAACGTTACAGCCTCGGTGGAGGAGCTATTAGCTCTGCTGATCTGTTAAATCCAACGCTCAACATTCAACTCGGCACAGCCTACGTCGCGCAGTTAATCCAGGAATTTGGGCGCTTCGAATATGTCGCCGCCGGTTATAACGGAGGCCCCAGCCGCGTCTCACGCTGGTTACGCGAATTCCCTGCCGCTGACATCGAAGAATGGGTAGACAACATTCCCCTCAGCGAAACTCGCGCCTACGTCCAGGGAGTTTACCGCAACGCTCGTCAATACAAACGCCTGTACGACGATCAGGGCAGATTCAAACCTGAAGTTGGGGATGGTAATTAACTGTTAGATAATTAGCTGAATTCCAGATTGGTTGCGATCAGTGAGGTTGCATCACTTATGCACTCTTTTCTCACAATAAATTTTGTGCGCCAGATTGTTAGAATTATTGCACTTGGCTCAACTTGTGTGGCAACAACTCTCCCCTCCGTTGTGGCAAAATTTGGTGGCGAATGCTCAGGCCCAACCACCATTACCTCGAAATCTATGCGCCACCTTATTGAGCGCAAAAGGCAACAATTAACTTCTGTTTGCCAGGACTCATCCTGTAATGAGGCTTTTTCCTTTGATCTTAATAGCGATGGAAAAATTGAACATTTTGTCCGGCTTTCCTGCGGTGGAACAGGTAATTGCATCTGGGGAATTTATGCAGAAAACCCTGTGCGACAAATCGGACAATTTGAAGCCTGGTTCTTTTATATTCACAAACGCGGAGCTTCCTGGTCGCTCCTTTCAACTTATACTCGTGAAGGCGCAGAACAAGGTGTAATAACGAGATTAGCTTTTCGCAGGAAAGCCTATCGTCAAATTTCAGAACGAACTGAACGTGGCGATTATTACGATCATCAACCATTTTTGACAAAAATGGGAATACCTAAATGTAGCTGAACCTGATGGCAATCTAACCATACGATGTTTGTATCAACCAACGTTTTCATTTTGAAAATTTGATGAATTTCCTGTCATCAAAGATGACCAACAAGATAGCCTGGCGAGCATCGCCAGGAATACGGCAGCAGGAGAATCGCTCGCTGTAGGCGAGCAACATTTACCTTATGAAAGAAAACCTTTAACCAATTATTTTTTGTGCGTCGCCTTCAGCGACAAAGATTACTTGTCACCTTTACCCAGCGATTCTCGTCAGGCTATCTTGTTGGTCACCGTTGGCGACGTGAATTAAGTTTTCAATTAGCCGCTAACAATCCTGCTCCCCAAAAATACCCAAACAATTCATCCTGCGTTCTCCCTGAGTTGACAGTCTTAGAGCTTAGCGGATAACCTGAGGGCGAAATTTGATCCGTGTTTATTCTTCCTTTGCTTGCTTATGGTCGCGCGACGTTTTCTCATTGCCGGTGGAGTTCAGGGCGTAGGGTTTCGCTACTTCGCGCTCCGGGCGGCGGCTCGTCATCAGGTCAAAGGCACGGTGCGCAACCTGCCCGACAGCAGCGTTGAAGTCATTGCCGAAGGCGACCGTGAAGCGATGGAAGAATTTAAAAAAGATTTGGCGACCGGGCCGATTTTTTCCAGGGTCAGCAGCCTTGATGAAACCGATTTACAGGTCACTGGTCGTTACACCGAATTTAGAATTGATTATTAAGAGGAACCCCGAATGTCCACTGCGGTCGAAACCGAACTGAAAAAACTTATCCGCGAAGTCCCCGACTTCCCCAAACCTGGCATCCTGTTTTATGACATCACGACGCTGCTCAAAGATGCGCATGGTTTGAAAACGATTATTGACAGCATCGCTGATAATTATCGCGGGCAAAAAATTGATACGGTTATCGGTGTTGAGGCACGCGGCTTTATTTTTGCGCCAGCCCTCGCCTATCACCTCGGCGCAGGCTTCGTGCCAGTGCGCAAGCCTAAAAAACTTCCGGCTGAAGTCGAGAGCTTCAGTTATGACCTTGAATACGGCAGCGATACTTTGGAAATTCACAAAGACGCAGTTGGCGCAGGTCACAATGTTTTGATCGCGGATGATTTGCTGGCGACAGGTGGAACCGCGCAAGCCGTCACGCAATTAGTCGAGAAGCTCGGCGGCACAGTCGCAGGCCTGGCATTTGTTGTCGAACTGGAATTTTTACCCGGACGTGAAAAGCTGGCTGGTTATGACGTCTACTCACTGCTAAAATATCAATCGTAATTTCAGTTTCGGGTTTCGAGTTTTGGGTTTCGCGGTTTCCCCTCGGAACTAAAAACCCGAAACCCGAAACTGCTGCGCCCGTAGCTCAGGTGGATAGAGCGGCTGCCTCCTAAGCAGCAGGCCATTGGTTCGAGTCCAATCGGGCGCACCACCTTTCTTTTTCCTACTCGACTTTTTGTCGTAACCTCGGAACCGGAGTCGCAGCCGGTTCGATGGCCTCTCCGCCACCAAACACTTCCTTAAATGCGCCGATGCTCGCCAGCACGCTGCTGGTTTCGACAGGCATAAAAATTACTTTGGCGTTATTTGATTTCGACATTTCTTTCAGCGATTCGATGTATTTCATCATTATCAAATATTGTGCCGGGTTGCCTCCAACGATGCCTTCGGCAATGCGGCGGAGCGATTCGGCTTCGGCGGCAGCGGCGGTGAGCCGCGCTTCGCCAGCGCCCTGCGCCTGTAAAATCGCGGCCTGTTTGTCACCCTCTGCCCGTGTGATCGCGGCCTGTTTTTCACCTTCGGCACGGGTCACAGCCGCCTGCTTTTCGCCATCGGCCTGCAACACCAAAGCGCGGCGGGTACGTTCGGCGGTCATCTGTTTTTCCATCGTGATGCGCACGTCTTCGGGTGGATTAATGTTGCGCAATTCGACGCGGGTGATTTTGACTCCCCACTTATGCGTCGCGTCGTCCATAATCACCCGTAAATTTGTATTGATCGTGTCACGCGAAGTCAGCGCGTGATCCAGGTCAAGATTGCCAATCACATTGCGCATTGCAGTAATCGTTAACTGGATGATACCGCCGACCAAATCATTGACTTCGTACACGGCTTTAAGCGGATCAGTCACCTGCCAATAAATTATACTGTCCACCATAATCGTGACGTTATCGCGGGTAATAACTGGTTGCGGCTGAAGCTCGGTGAATTGCTCGCGCAAATCAATTTGCGTCGTGCCGGGACGCCAGCCCGTCCAAATCACGCCGCGCGGACTTTCTAAAAAAGGCGTCACAATATTCAGACCACCCGCCGCGATGCGGTCGAATTTGCCCAGCCGTTCGATAATCATCACTGCCGCCTGCGGAACGACGCGCAACATTTTGGAGGCAATAAATAAGACGATTCCGACGATGATGAGTAACGGGATGATGTATTCCATAGATTGCTCCGGTTAGTGCTGTAAAAAAATAGGCGACGCACACAGCCAGGCATTGTCCATTGCCCATTATCCATTGCTGAGCAACTGCTGTTTATTTCTGCCTGACAATGAAAAATGAACCTGCGCTCGGTCGCAGCCACTTAAAAAGTGCCATCAGCCGCGCACGCTCACAGAATTATTTTACTTCCTCGCCCACATATTCTTTCAAATAAACATTGCCTTTGTACTCCATCTCCTGATGGATGCCAATCCGTGAAGTATAGTAAGCGTGCGTAGTTCGTCGTTTAAGTTCGACGAAAAACTTTTCTTCCGGTTTGGTGGGATTATGTTCACCCTGGGCGATGCGCGTAACTATGGCCAGCCGCTGCTCAGCCGAAGTCTGCATAAATTTCTTCGCATGCCTTTCCTGTGCAAGCTTGTCCATCAGTTGCAAGCCATCGCGCCATTGCTGGCGCGGCTCAGCGGTGAAAGCTTCGGCTAAGCGAGCGTCAATGTAAGCGGCGACTTTGGCGGCACGCGCTCCCGGTGAATGTTCGTCGGTCGGGATAATAATTTCGGTGAGTTCATCAACCAGCGCAAATTCCGCCGACGTAAAAAAGTGAGCAACTTTTGACTTCGATTGTTTTGTCGGTTGTGCCGCCACCACTGGCGCAGCTACCATTGCAGTTGCGGTCGCTTTGAGCATTTGCCGACGCGAGAGATTGGCAGAATCAATATCCTGGAGGCTGTGATCTTTCATAATTTTCTCAGGTTATTTTAAGGCGATGACCAAGTTACGATAAGCCTTACGCCCTTTATTGACAAGGAGCGGAGCCGCTTCGCCTTTGTTATGCCAGACAATTTCTCCAGGGACACGATGCTTTAAGATTTTCTTACCCGCGGCATCGGTTGATTCGTAATCTGCTTCGTCAATGAAAACAATAATTTGATCGGAAGGTCTGGTGTAAGGTTCGCGTTCTGATTTTGGTGCGGCGGTGACTTCGGTGATGTTCACACGCGCATTGTCGAGTACCATTTTACTGGTTGGCGCATTGTCTTTGTTGAGCTTTCCTGACATTGCCAGTCCGGTCGCAATCCCTGTCACAAAAATAAAAATTGCGACAAAATAAAACTTTTGATTTTTCATTTCCCTCTCCCTTGGTGAATATTAATTCTCGTAGTAAAAACAGTACTGGCTTATTTTCCTCGCAGTTCACAGATAACTCAACAGGTGTAATGGAATGACTGAAAATCTCTCTTCACTCGGATTACTGATGGCGGGCGCAACTTCCATCAGCAACGTCATCAAAGATGTCAGCGCGAAAAAAGTTCTGGAACGCCACGAAGTCATCGCTTCGACTTTCTGGATCAGGCTGTTTGCGGCGATCACGTTTGGGATTGTGCTGGCGTTTCGCGCCTTCAGCGGATTGCTACCTACGATTAAGCCCGCTGCCGGGCCATTATTCGGCGTCGAAGGCTGGGACGCTTCACCACTTCTGACGTGGATGGTTTATTTGACAATTGAAGTCCTGATGGTTGCGTGCAATACGATCATCATGTTTCGGGCGATTCAAATCACGCCGATTTCAGTGTGTATGCCTTACATTTCCTTCACTCCTGTGTTTTTAATTGCGACTGATTATTGGATCAATGGCGTGATTCCGGCGGAGCAATACTGGATTGGCGTGTTCCTGATTTTCGTCGGCTCCATCGTGATGCACCGCGAATTATTTTCACAGGGCTGGCTCGAACCAATCAAAGCCATTTATCGTGAACGCGGCTGTTTTTATATGCTCATCGTCGGCTTCGTGAATTCGCTAACGAATCCGATTGATGCAAAATTAGTAAAAATGACGGACGCCTTTGCACAGGCGTTTGCCTTCGGAATAGGGATGGTAATTTTCTTTTCGGTCTTGTCGTTCATCCGAAAAGCCGAAATTGGGAAAGTCGTCAAATCTGTGCCGTGGTGGGTCATGCTCGCGGGAATACTCGAAGCTGTAGCGTTAACTTTCCAACTCGCCTCGCACAATTATTTACCCGTCGCTATTACGATCAGTATCAAGCGCGCCGGAATTATTTTGACGGTTTTGCTTGGCTGGCTGATCTTCAAAGAAAAAGGAATCGGCGATAAACTCATCGCTTCGGCGGTGATGCTGGCGGGAGCGATAATTTTTTATGCGAAATTATCAATGCAGGCTGGCATCGTTTTAGCCCTGATAACATTGGTTGGAATGAGCATTGCGCTATATTTGACCCGAAATCAATCATCGTCACAGGAAGCTTCATAGTTATGGAAGTTCAAGAAAAATTATATGAATGGGACGAAGAGGTTCCCGCTCACGCGCCGGATTTATACGACTTCACTTCAACGGCAGAATGCCTTGATGGGTTGGAAAATATAAATGATGCTGCACTTGATCAATATTCCAGGCAGGGATTTTTAGCGATTGAAAATGCGTTCACGCCGGAAGATGTGAAATCTTCCATCGAAGGCTTAGCGGATTTAATTGCCGAGAAAAATCCTGATTTCAGCATCATTCAATTTCACTCCAAAGTCCGCGACCGGCTGAACGAATTGACGCTGGAAGAAAAGCTCGACAACGTGCGTAAAATCGGACAATTCACCGATTACGACGAACGGTTGAAGACCATCGCATTTCATCCAAAACTCATCGCCGTCATCGAAAAAATTCTCGAAGCGAAGGCCGAACTCTATCAAAGCATGGCGCTCATCAAACCGCCGAATGGACGCGAAAAACCCTGGCATCAGGATCACGCCTATTTTGATTTGACGCTCAACACCAAAGTCATAGGTGTATGGATTGCCCTTGATGAAGCAACGATTGACAACGGCTGCATGCGCGTCCTGCCGGGACAGCATCACAAAGAAATTAATCCACATTTTATGATCCGTGACTGGCAGCTTTGCGACGAGCAATCGCAGGGTTTCAAATCCCACGCCGTAGCCGTTCCACTTAAACCTGGTGGATGTATGATCTTCGATAGCTATTTACCACACGGAACGCCCAGCAATTTTTCACAGCTTCGTCGTAAGGCTTTGCAATATCACTACGTCGCAGTTGGGACGCCGCGCACGAGCAAGGAAGCCCGAATTGAAATTTGGGGGAGTGAAGGGAAAAATGTGACCTGTTAAATTTATCATGCAGAAGCCCGCACGTAGTAAGGGCGTTGTATCGTACAAAAGAGACGCCCTTACTACGTGC